>NZ_JBGLYQ010000019.1:0-137473 GCF_047304105.1 Duganella sp. Dugasp56 | reverse complement strand
AAACCCCCCCCCCCCGCCCCCCCCCCGCGGGGGGTTCCACGGGGGGGGCGCGGGGGGGGCCAACGGCCCGGGCCGCGCGGGCGCGGTGGGGGGGGCGCCCGCGCCCGCGCCACCTGGCCCGGCTGCTGCGCTATCCGAGCCAGTGGAGGACCTGGCTCGGCCTGTTTCCCTTCGTGCTGTGGCATTACCTGCGCCACGGCAGCCAGCAGCTGCAGCCGGTCGCGCTGACGCGGCTGGACCAGCGGCCGCACGCCGGCCCGCTGTACTACGAACAGCGGCGCTTCTACACCTACGAGGAAATGCGCCGCAACATGGCTGACTGGCTGGCGCGGCCGCGCAGCGGATAGAATTGGTGAGTTTACGTCGCGCGTAAACTGTTAGGATGGCGCCCTTCTGTAACCAATAGCAAGTACACCTGCATGACCGACAATAAAAACAGCCTGAACTGGGTGCAATTGCTGCGCGGCGTAGCCGCCCTGCTGGTGGTGCTGACCCACGCCCGCTATGCGCTGCAGAACACCGCCGGCTATCCGATAGTGGACCAGATGCTGGCGCCGGGCGCGCTGGGCGTCGACCTGTTCTTCATCATCAGCGGCTTCATCATGTGCTACTCCACCGCCGACGCCGACGGCAGCCCGGCCTACGTGGCGCGCTTCGTCATCAAGCGCTTCGCGCGCGTGTGGCCGGCCTACGCGGCGGCGGTGCTGCTGGCGGTGTACGTCATCCACGACGGCGTCGGCTACTTCCATGCGGCCGACAACCGCCGCGCCTTCTGGCATACGCTGGGCATGCTGCCCTTCGATCCGCGCCACGCGCCGTATTTCGGGCTGACGCTGGTGATCGCCTGGACGCTGGAATTCGAAATGTATTTCTACCTGGTCTTTGCCGCCAGCCTGCTGTTCAGGCGCCTGCGCTGGCTGGCGCTGGCCGCGTGGGTGCTGCTGACGGTGATCGTGCTGCCGCTGGGCCGGCGCGGCTTCGACATGGACATCACGCGCGACCTCGGCTATTCGACCGGCTACCTGAGCATCGTCACCAGCCCGTTCGTGCTGGAGTTCGCCGCCGGCGTGCTGATCGGCTGGATCTATCAGCAGAAATGGGCCCGCATCCGCAGCGCGCCGGTGGCGCGGCATGTGATGTGGCTGGGCGCGGCCTTCGCGCTGTGGGCGATCTACAGCCACTTGATCGCCGACCATGGCCCGACCCGCTACGGCTGGCCGCTGGCCCTGATGATGCTGTGCGTGGCGCTGGGCAGCAAGACCGTCGAGCTCAGGGTGCCGGCGCTGTGCATGTGGCTGGGGTCGATTTCGTATTCGCTGTACCTGACCCATCTGATCACGCAAAACTTCATCATGAAGACGCTGGTGCGCGTGGGGCTGGAACCGCTGTTCGCGACTTGGAGCTATGTGTTCCTGTCGACCGCCTGCGCGCTGTCGTTCGCCGCGCTGTTCCACCACTATCTGGAGCGGGGCTTGTCCGATATCGTCCGCCACCGGCTGCTGGGCCTGGTGACCGCACGGCCGGCGGCGCCCGCGCTGCCGGCCGCCGGACAAATTGTCCGCAAGACCGGCTAATGCGTTGGCCGTCCGCCGGATATTGTTATATATTCAACCCTATTCCAACTGAGTGAACAGGGCGTTAAATGAATTGTCTCGTCTGCGCGCAGCAAACGATGCCGGGCCTGTCGGCCTGGCATCGCGTCTGCCCGGCCTGCCGCTATGAGAGCGCGGCGCTGGAACCCACCATCAATGACGCCCAAGTCCACGTGCAGGTGGACGAGGCGCAGCGCGAGGCGGGCCTGAAGGCCATCCGCCAGGAAAATTTCAAGACCATCATCGGGTATGCGACCGCGCAGGCGGCGCCGGGCGCGCGCCGCCTGCTGGACGTCGGCGCCGCGCACGGCTGGTTCCTCGAGGCGGCCAGCGGCCATTTCCAGGTGCTGGGCATGGAGCCGGACACGGCGGTGGCGCAACAGACGGCCGCCCGCGGCCTGCCCGTGCGCCAGGGCTTCTTTCCCGACGCGCTGGAGGCGGACGAACGCTTCGACGTGATCGTCTTCAACGACGTGATCGAGCACATCCCGGATATCCGCTCGGCGCTGGCCGCCTGCCATGAGCGCCTGACGCCCGGCGGCATCCTGGTGCTCAACCTGCCCAACAGCCGCGGCTTCTTTTACCGGCTGTCGAAGCTGTTTGCCCGCGCAGGCTGGCGCGCGCCGTTCGAGCGGCTATGGCAGAAAGGCTTGCCGTCGCCGCATGTGCATTATTTCCAGGCAGAGAACTTGAGCCGGCTGGTCGGCATGCAGGGATTGGAACTGAAGATGACGGCCGAGCTGCCGGCCGTGCGCGCGGCTGGCATGCTCGAACGGCTGCGCTGCGCCAGCCAGGGCAAGATGCTCGGCGTCTACGCGCAATATGCCGCCGTCATGCTGGCGCTGCCGCTGCTGCGGATGTTCCCCAGCGATATAGTGGTGTGCATCTACCGCAAGCCGTAGCAGCGCACCTGCCCGCCGCTCAGGGCTTGGGCGCGCCGCCCAGCAGGAAGGCGATCTTCTGCTTGGGCTTGGAGGCGGCCGCGCCGCCCAGCGTGGCCGACGGCGCCGGCGTGGCGGCCTTGGCCGGTTCGTAAGGCTTGAGGAACCACGGGTCGACCTTCTCGCGGCGCGAGCCGTACGAGGAGGCGCCGGCGGTGCGCGGCGCGGGACGATCGCCCCGGTCACCCCGGTCGGATGGACGACCGGCCGACGACGAGGCGCCGCGCGGCGCTTCGTCGCGGCGCGGGCGGCGTTCGCCGCGCTCGTCGCCGCCGTACGACGGCGCCGGGTTGAAGCCGTCCAGCTCGCCGCGGCGGATGGACTGCTTGATCAGTTTCTCGATGTCGGTCAGCAGGCGCTCGTCCTTGTCCGAATAGATCGAGATGGCGTCGCCGGAGGCGCCGGCGCGGCCGGTGCGGCCGATGCGGTGCACATAGTCTTCGGCGTTGTACGGCAGGTCGTAGTTGATCACGCACGGCAGGTCGGTGATGTCGAGGCCGCGCGCGGCGACGTCGGTGGCGACCAGGATGTCGATCTCGCCCTTCTTGAACGATTCCAGCGCGGCCATGCGCTCCTGCTGCGTCTTGTCGCCGTGGATGGCGACGGCCTTCATGCCTTCCTGCTCCAGTCCCTTGGCCAGGCGCGAGGCGCCGATCTTGGTGTTGGAGAAGATGATCACCTGCTTCAGCTCGCGCTGGCGCAGCAGGTGGGCGGTCAAGGCGTGCTTCTGGTTTTCCGGCACCTTGTACACCACCTGGGTGACCTTGTCGGCGGTCTGGTTGCTGCGCGCCACTTCGATCGTCACCGGGTTGCTGAGGAAGGTGTTGGCCAGCTTCTTGATCTCGGGCGAGAACGTGGCCGAGAACATCAGGTTCTGGCGCTTGGCCGGCAGCAGGTTGATGATGCGCTGCAGGTCCGGCAGGAAGCCCATGTCGAGCATGCGGTCGGCTTCGTCCATGACCAGCATCTGCACCTGGCCCAGGCTGATGTTCTTTTGTTCGACGTGGTCCAGCAGGCGGCCCGGGGTGGCGATGACGATCTCGACGCCGGCCTTCAGGATCACGGTCTGGCCCTTCATGTCCATGCCGCCGAACACCACGGTCGAGCGCAGCGGCGTGTGCTGGGCGTAGGCCTTGACGTTCTCGGCCACCTGCACCGCCAGTTCGCGGGTCGGGGTCAGGATCAGCGCGCGCACCGGGTGGCGCGCCGGCGAGGTGCTGCTGCTGGCGTGGGCCAGCAGCATCTGGATGATGGGCAGCGCGAAGCCGGCGGTCTTGCCGGTGCCGGTCTGGGCCGCGCCCATGACGTCGCGCCCCTGCAGCAGCACGGGAATCGCCTGCGCCTGGATCGGCGTCGGGTGCACATAGCCCTGGCCGGTCAGCGCGCGCAGGATGTCCGGCGACAGGCCGAAATCGGCAAAGCGGACTTGGGCGACGACTGGTTCGGCAGGCGCGGCGGCCACGGCAGGTTCGGCGGCAGGTTCGGCCACGGCTGGGGCTTCGGCGGCTGGCGCGGGAACGGACGGGGTGATGATCTCGGTTTCGGACATAATGTGTGCGGCGGCCCGCAGCGGACAGCCAAGCTTTCTTCAATTAACGACGTATTGTGCGCTGCCCGCCCGGACGGAGTTACAACTTGGAGGAAGTGCGGAAGGACTGACGGGGCGGCAGCGCGGCCACAGCAGGATACAATGAGCGCCGTAAACTATACCCTAAATCGGGGCAACTGCGCTAAAAACCAGCACTTATATACGGAATCAATTGCATCAATGGCATGTATAATAGCCATTCTGTACAGAAACTGCACGCCATCGGAAATCCCCACATGCCCCCGCTCTTGCCGGTTCTACGCCGCTTCCTGCCGCTATTCCTGTTGCTGATTTCGCTGTTCTCCCAGGCCACGCCGGCGCCGTCGCTGCGCTTCAAGAAGCTGGGACCGCTGGGCGGCGACGAGCCGTCGATGCTGTCGCTGATGCAGGACCGCAAAGGCTTCGTGTGGGTCGGCACCCACACCAACGGCCTGTACCGCTACAACGGCTACCAGGCGGTCAAGTACATCAACAATCCCAACGACCCGGCCAGCCTGCCGCACGACCGCGTGTCGGCCATCTACGAGGACAAGCAGGGCCGCATCTGGGCCGGCACCCAGAACGGCCTGGCCCGCTTCAACCCGGAGAGCAACAACTTCACGCTGTTCGCGCCGCCGGGCAAGGCGCCGAAGAACCACCGCATCATCAAGAACATCATTTCCGACGGCAAGGACGGCATGTGGGTCGGCAGCTGGGGCGGCCTGCAGCACTTCAATCCCAACACCGGCAAGTTCACCGTCTACGCCCACGACGAGGCCGATCCGGGCAGCCTGGCCAGCAACGACCTGAACGCGCTGGCGCTGGACGCCAGGGGCGGCGTCTGGATCGGCACCTGGCCCGGCGGGCTGGACTACCTGGCGCCCGGCGCCACCACATTCCAGCACCACCAGGTCGACCCGGCCACCAAGCCGGACGCGCGCGTCAACATCGTCCGCGCGCTGCAGTTCGACAACACCGGCGCGCTGTGGATAGGCACCGAGTCCGGCGTCATCCGCTGGGACGGCAAGAGCGACTGGGACGCGCGCAAGGCCGTGGCCTCGCCGTACAGCCGCATCACCAACTTCAACATCGACAACAAGGGCACCCTGTGGTGCACCACCCTGTCGGCCGGCCTGCTGCGCTGGAACGAATCGACCGGCGAGTTCGACCAGTTCGTGCACGCCGCAGACGACCCCTACAGCCTGCCCGGCGACAACCTGCGCGCCGTCATGCAGGACCGCGGCGGCATGCTGTGGATCGCCTCCTTCACCGACGGCATCAGCCTGGCCAACCTGTCGAGCGAAGGCTTCACCCGCCACGTGCCGTTCCGCATCGACAGCCGCTCGGCGCCGGCCAGCAACGCACTGCTGAGCCTGGCCCGCGCGCCGGGCGGCCGCGTCTGGCTCGGCGGCAACGTCGGCATGAGCTTGTACGACCCGGCCACCAGCACCGTGGTGCGCAGCTACCACGCCGACGACAAGACGCCCGGCAAGCTGAGCCATTCCATCGTCTACAGCATGTACCAGGACGACGAGGGCAAGGGCCCGCTGTGGCTGGGCACGTCGAACGGCCTGAACCGCCTGGACACGCCGGACAGCCCGTTCCAGGTGATCCACTTCGGCAATACCGCCAGCGACTATATCAACGCCATCGCGCCCGGCGCCGGCGGCGTGCTGTGGCTGGCCACCGGCAACAGCCTGATCCGCTACGAGATCAAGACCGACGCCCGCAAGATCTATTACAACGACGCCCAGGACCCGACCACGCGCAGCGTCAACGGCACCTCGGCCGTGCTGGAGGACCGCGCCGGCCGCGTCTGGGCCGGCTCGGAATGGAACGGCGGCGGCCTCGACCTGCTGGACCCGGCCAGCGGCAAGTTCCGCCATTTCCGCCACGCCGGCGACGATACGGCCAGCCTCAGCGACGACAACATCGCCAGCCTGCACGAGGATGGCCAGGGCCGGGTCTGGGTCGGCACCAGCAAGGGCCTGAACCTGGTGGTGTTCAAGCCGGACGGCACGGTCAGTTTCAAATCCTACGCGGCGGCCATGCGCGCGCCCAAGATCCTCGCCATCGAGCACGACCTCGACGGCAAGATCTGGTGCAGCACCATCGCCGGCCTGTACCGCCTCGACCCGGCCACCGGCCAGGTCAGCCATTTCTCCGCGTCGGACGGCCTGACCGAGGGCTTCACCGTCAACTCCTCGTCGATGGACGCCAAGGGCACCCTGTATTTCGGCGGCGTGCACGGCATGACGGCGGTGACGCCGGGCGCCGTGCGCTCGAGCTCGGTCGCGCCGCAGGTGGCGATCACCGACATCACCGTGTTCAACCACTCGCTGCAGGACGGCAAGCCGGGCGAGAACGTCAAGGCCGAGGGGCCGGTGACGTCGCCGACGGCGCTGACCTTGTCGTCGCAGGCGTCGGTGTTCTCGCTGGAATTCGCCGCGCTGCACTACACCGAGCCGGCCGAGAACCGCTATGCCTACCAGCTGCAGGGCTTCGACCGCGACTGGGTCGAGACCGACGCCGCGCACCGCAGCGCCAGCTACACCAACCTCAATCCCGGCCACTACGTGTTCCGGGTCAAGGCCGCCAACCACCTGGGCGTGTGGAATCCCGAGCCGGCCACCCTGCGCATCACGATCACGCCGCCGTTCTGGCAGCGCTGGTGGTTCCGCGCCGGCGCGGCCGCGCTGGTGCTCGGCTCGCTGCTGCTGGCCTACAAGATCCGCATCGCCCGCCTGACGCGCACCCAGGCCAAGCTGGAGCAGCTGGTGGCCGCGCGCACCGGCGAGCTGGAGGAATCGAACCGCAAGCTGGCCGCGCTGAGCACCACCGACGGCCTGACCGGCGTCAGCAACCGCCGCGGTTTCGACCTGGCGCTGGAAGCCGAATGGCGCCGCGCCGCGCGCACCGGCCAGGCGGTGGCGCTGCTGATGCTGGACGTCGACTACTTCAAGAAGTACAACGACCATTACGGCCACCAGGCCGGCGACGCGGCGCTGCGCACGGTGGCCGAACTGATCACCGCGCACGGCCGCCGCACCAGCGACCTGGTGGCGCGCTACGGCGGCGAGGAATTCGCGCTGCTGGCGGCGGCCACCGACACGGCCGACGCCTTCGGCATCGCCGAGGAAATCTGCGCCGAGCTGGCGCGCCGCAAGATGCCGCACCTGCAGTCGCCGTTCGGGCATCTGACGATCAGCGTCGGCGTGGCGGTGATGGTGCCGACCGAGGACAGCTCGCCGGAACTGCTGGTGCAGGCGGCCGACCGCGCCCTGTACCGCGCCAAGGAAAAGGGCCGCAACATGGCGCTGCTGGCCATCGCGGAGGAGTAGGCGGGAATGGACGGGCAGAGCACGCCGGCGGCCGACGATCCGATGCCGGTGCCGCCGCAGCCGCCGCAACCGGGCGACTGCTGCCACAGCGGCTGCACCTTCTGCGTCGAGGACATGTACCAGGATGAGCTGGAGCGCTACCACGCGGCGCTCAAGGCCTGGCGGGAGCGCCAGCCGGGCGGCGCCTAGAAGGTTTCCCAATCGTCGCCGGCCACGCTTTGCTTGACCGGGTTCTTCAGCGCGGGCCTGACCACGGCCGTCGCGGCGCGCGTGACAGCCTTCGCTGGCACAGCCGCCGGCTTGCGGCGCGGCGCGGATGGCGGCTGCGCCGTGCTGCTCGCCAGCAGCTTGAACACGCTGACCACCTCGCTCAGCCTGGCCGCCTGCTCCTGCATCGACTCGGCAGCCGCCGCGGCCTGCTCCACCAGCGCCGCGTTTTGCTGCGTCACCTGGTCCATCTGCACGATCGCGGTGTTGACCTGCTCGATGCCATGGCTCTGCTCCGTGCTGGCCGCCGTGATCTCGCTCATGATGTCGGTCACCCGGGTGATGCTGCTGACGATCTCGCCCATCGTCGCGCCCGCCTGGCCGACCAGCTGCGAGCCTGCATCCACCTTCTCGACCGAATCGCCGATCAGCTGCTTGATGTCCTTGGCCGCCGCCGCCGAGCGCTGGGCCAGGTTGCGCACCTCGCTGGCGACCACGGCGAATCCCCTGCCCTGCTCGCCCGCGCGCGCCGCCTCGACCGCCGCATTCAGCGCCAGGATATTGGTCTGGAACGCGATGCCGTCGATGACGGAAATGATGTCGACGATCTTGCGCGACGATTCGTTGATGGATGCCATCGTCACCACCACCCGCTCCACCACGTCGCCGCCCTTGACCGCGATGCCGGAGGCCGACTGCGCCAGCTGGTTGGCCTGGCGCGCGTTGTCGGCGTTTTGCTTGACGGTGCTGGTCAGCTCTTCCATCGACGACGCCGTTTCTTCAAGCGAACTGGCCTGTTCCTCGGTGCGCGACGACAGATCCTGGTTGCCGCTGGCGATCTGCGACGACGCCGTGGCGATGGTATCCGTGCCGCTGCGCACCTGGCTGACCAGGCCCTGCAGGTTGCTGGTCATGTCCTTCAGCGCCTGCATCAACTGCCCCGTTTCGCAGGCGGACCTGACGTCGATGCTGCGGGTCAGGTCGCCGTCGGCCACGCCGCGCGCCAGCGACACCGCCTCCCGCAACGGCGCCGAGACGATGCGCGCCACCCACATCGCCAGCGCCATGCCGATGCCGATGCTCAGCACAAGGAACACTATGGCCGTCGTGCGGGCGCTGTTGTAGGTGGTGGTGGCAAGCTCGCTGGCGGCGTTGCCGCCGTCGGTATTGAGTTTGACCAGCTTGTTGACGGCAGCCGTCATGTCGCTGAGGAACTTGGCCGACTGGCCGCTGGCCACGGCGCGCGCCTCGACTTTCTGGTTGGCGCGCGACAGCGTCATCATCTTGGCGTGCTCGGCCATGAACGAGGTCCAGCCGGCATCGAATTCGCCGGCCAGCGCTTTTTCCTGCGGGCTGGAGATCAGCTTTTCGTAGCCGGCGCGATGGGCCTTCAGCGTGGCCATGGTGTCGTCCATGCGCTTCTCGTAGCCGGCCATGCCTTTTTCATCGTCGTTGAGCAGGTGGGCCAGCTCCCAGCGGCGGTAGTCGCCGACGTCCGCGCGCAGCTCCAGCACGGCGCGCACGCTGGGCATCCAGTTTTCCGCCAGGTCGGTGGAGGACTGGTTGACGCGCGCCATCGAGACGATGCCGCTGATGCCCATCGCCAGCGTCAGCGCCAGGACCGCGCCAAAGGAAACGATCAGCTTGGTGGCGATTTTCAGGTCATAAAACCATTTCATGGCGATCTCCTCAACGCGGCACTGAGTCAATCAGTATGCAGCGTTGTGGAGCGCGGGGCAACAGTGTCAGCGACGGGCGTTGGAAAAGTCAAACAAATTCATCAAATCGCCGATGGCCGGACGGTTGACCGGCACGTACGGGTCGGCCTTGCCGTGCACCGGGTTGGGCAGGTTATCGCGGCTGCGCGGCGAGATCGGCGGCAGCGACCAGTTGCGCTCGATGAACTTGGCGATCGACGCGTGATCGTAGTAGGTGTGGTCGACCGCGCCTTTTTTGGCCCACGGCGAAATGGCGATCAGCGGGATGCGCGTGCCGTCGCCGAAGAAATCGATCGCCTGCACATAGCCGGAATCGTAGTAGCCGCCGCCCTCGTCGAAGGTGACCAGGATCGCCGTGCTCTTCCACAGCGCCGGATTGGCCTTGACCCGCTCCATCACGCCGGCCACCAGTTCGTCGAAGCTGGTTTCCATCGCATAGCCGGGATGGCCGGAGATGCTGTCGTACGGGGCGATCACCGCCACCGACGGGAAGCTGGCGGCGTCCTTGACGTCGACATAGAACTGCATCAGGTCGACCAGCTTGTCCTTGTCCGGTCCGTTCATCGTCGAGCTGAAGAAAGTCGGCGTGTCGCACATGCCGCAGTATTCCTTGTCGAGCTTCTTACCGTCGTTGCGGCCGCCGCTATACCACTTCCACGACACGCCGCCGGCCGTCATCGCGTCGCCGATGTGCGGCATCGACTGCGGCGGCAGCAGGAACTTGTCCGGGCCCAGCGGCAGCGGTTCGCCCGACGGCGCGTACGCCGGATCGAGGTTGTTGACCATGTAGTAGTGGCCGGGCGCGCAGTTGCCGTCGTTGAAGGCGCGGTAAGGCAGGCCGGCCAGCAGGGCGCGGATGCCGGCCACGCCGGGCTGTTCCGGGTCGGCGCAGTTGACGTAGGTGCCGCCGCGATAGCCGTCCTCGGTGTACCAGTTGTTGGTGCCGGGCTGGGCGTCGGGATTCTCGATCAGCTTGGCCGGCGGCACGGCGGCCTGGCCGTTTTCCGTGTAGTAGCCGACGTCGGCCGTCGCCAGCGCGAAGTAGTTGGCGGTGGTGCCGCCCATGATGGGCTGGTGGTAGTTGTCGGCGATCGCGTACTGGTCGGCCAGGCGCTTGAACAGCGGCGCGTCGCCGGTGGACATATTGTAGAAGCCCATCGCCACGCCGCCCTGCAGCGTCCTGCCCGGCGTCATCGGCGTCGGATAGGGATTGCTGGGGCCGGGACCGGTCTGGTCGGCCACCCAGACGAAGTAATCGTTCTTGCCGCCGTCGACCTGCTGCCACATCTGGAAGAAGCGGTGCGTCGGGTCGCCCGTGTGGGCGCCGTAGCTGACGTGGTGGGTGATCTGGAACGGACCATTGGGCAGGTTGGACGGGAAGCGCGCGTCCGGCACATCCTGGCGCTGGCCGAAGGCGCCGCCGGCCCACGGCTGCGGCAGGATGCCGTAGACGCCGTTGAATTCCGGCGTCGGCGTGTAGGCGCCGGCGGACAGGCCCAGCTTCTGGGCCGCGTCGGCAAAGCGCGGACCCGGCGTGCCGTCCTTGTTGACGATTTTCTTCGACAACAGGTTGGACACCGTCTGTCCCTTGCGCGGCTGGTACACGCCGTACAGGTTGTCAAACGTGCGGTTCTCGCCCACCAGCACGATGACGTGCTCGATAGGCGTTGTGCTCAGAGCGGAACTCGCACCGGCCGCTGCGGCGGCCGAGGATATCAGGGCACCGCAGCAGGCCAGCGCGAGGCGGCGCATTACAGCTTGCCGTTCAAGGTGACGAACAGCTGGCGCGGCGCGCCGGTCAGCAGCGTTTGCGCGGTGCCGGTCGGGTCGCTGGCCTGGAAGCCATTGGAACCGATGGTGCTGATGTACTGCTTGTCGAACAGGTTGGTGACGTTCACTTGCAGCGACAGGTCCTTCAGCGCGCCCAGGTTCTTCATCTTGTAGCCGGCCGACAGGTTGGCCAGCCAGAACGATGGCACGCCGCCGTCGTTCAGGTAGGTGTAGTAGCGCTTGCCGGTGTACTTGCCGCCGACGCGGGCGAACCAGGTGCCGCTTTCATACGACGCCTCGGTGTTGAACAGGTTGCGCGGCGCATCGACCACGGTCTTGCCGCTGACGGCCACCAGGGTGCTGCCGTCCATGTAGTTCGACTTGTACTTGGAATCGTTGAAGGTGTACGAGTTGAACCAGCTGATTTCGCGGTTGAACTTCCACACGGCGATCGCCTCGACGCCCTTGGTGTCGACCTTGCCGACGTTGACAAAGGTCGACGGGCAGCCGACGATGCCGGCGCAGGTGGCCACGCTCAGCTGGCGGTCGTCGAAGTTGGCGCTGTAGACGGCCAGCGAACCCTGGATGTCGGCGCGCTTGAAGCGGTAACCGAGGTCGACGTTGACCGAGGTTTCCGGCTTCAGGTTGGCCTTGCCGGCGTTGTAGGCGACCTGGGTCTGCGAGAACGGACCGGACACGCCCGGCTGGTGCGCGCGCATGTTTTTCGATGCGGAAGCGAACACTTCGTCGTCGGCGCTGATGGCGTAGTTGACGCCGGCCTGCGGCAGGAATTTCTTCTGCGCGTCCAGGTCGCCGGCGGCGCGGGTGCCGACGATGTTGGTGGCCTTGATGTCGACGTCCATCGCCTTGAAGCCGGCGTTGAACTTCAGCTTGCCGTCCATGGCGCTGACGGTGTCGGCCAGGTAGTACTGCGAGGTGGTGGTGATGAAGTTCTGCTTGAAGTCGGTGCGGAACGGATTGGCCAGGAAATACATGGTGTCGGCCGGACCGGTCACGCCGTAGTAGTTGCGGCTGACGGTGTGGTTGCTGCGCTCGCCCCAGACGCCGGCGGTGATGGTGTGGTTGCCCAGTTCCCAGCTCAGGTCGCTGGTGACGCCGTCGCGGCCGATCGAGTATTCGGTGGTGCGCAGCGAGATCGGATTGGCGGCGTCGGTCGCCACGTACGGGGTGTACCAGTGGCCCTGGCCGTCGTTGTCGTGGTGGTAGAGCGTGGTCTTCAGGTCGAGCGCCGGGGTCAGGTGCAGGTCCAGCGTCAGGCCGCCGATGGTGTCCTTGCGCAGGCCGCCGGCCGAGTAGTAGGCGTCGTCCAGGCTGTTGACGCCGCCGGTGTAGATGCCCTTGGCGGCATTGACCGCGCGCTGCCAGTCCGGCTGGTAGTTGTCCCAGCCGTAGCCCAGGCGGCGCACCATTTCCAGCGACACGTCCTGGTAGTCGACTTCGCGGCGGTCGGAGTAGTTGACGAAGCCGGTCAGGCTGTTTTCGCCGAAGTTGAACACGAAGCGCGAGTTCAGCTGGTCCTGGTCCTGGCCGCCGGCGCCCTTGGTCTTGTCGGTGCGCTGGCGGGTGCCGCTGATGAAGGCCTTGACCGCGCCGTTGATCAGGCCGGTATCGACGCGGGCGAAGGTGCGCGAGGTCGAATCGCTGCCGAAGGTTTGCGCGAAGGTCAGGCCGCGCTCGTCGGTCGGCGCCAGCGTGAAGAATTGCACGGTGCCGCCCAGGTTGCTGGTCGACGCGGTGCCGACCGAGCCGGCGCCCTGCGACACCGACACGCTGCCGATGTTTTCCGACGAGACGGCGCGGCTGATGTGCAGGCCGTTGTTGTTACCGTAGCTCATGTCGCCGAGCGGGATGCCGTCCAGTGTGAAGCCCAGCTGGTTCTGGTTGAAGCCGCGGATGCTGAAGCGGGTCGACCATTCATAGGCGCCGAACGGGTCGGAGGACTGGAAGTTCACGCCTGGCAGTTTTTCCAGCACCTTCAACGGGCTGGTGCCCGGCAGCGCTTCGGCCAGATCGGCCTTGTTGATGTTCTGCACCTGGCGCGACTGGCCGCGGCCGGTGATTTCCACCGTTTGCACCGGACCGACGATGGCGCCGGCGACCGAGCTGTCGTCGGCCGAGTCCGTTGCATAAGCGTGGAAAGCCAAGGTTTGCAGTACCACCAGGCACAAAGGTTTCAAAGGGAAGCGCTGTTGCATGATTGTTTTTCTTTCTTGCTGGTTAGTGGAAACTAGTCTGGAACTAAACTGGCAAGATTGTAGGAAGCGCATATGACGTTGCGATGACGGCGCTGTGACATATTGGTGACATGGCAACATGTGTTCATCCAGCGTACGCCAACGTACGGACTCTCCCATGGCGCCGACCTAGCATGGAACAAAGGAGAGCACTATGGATATGAGCACACCGTCACCGGCGCCGGCGGCAAAAGCGGGCTGGCTGAGCAAACTGGGCCCGGGCCTGATCACCGGCGCCGCCGACGACGACCCCAGCGGCATCGCCACCTATTCGCAGGCCGGCGCGCAGTTCGGCTACGGCATGCTGTGGACGGTGCTGCTGACGTATCCGCTGATGGTCGGCATCCAGGCGATCAGCGCGCACATCGGCCGGGTCAGCGGACACGGCCTGGCGACCAATATCCGCCGCCACTTTCCGGCGCCGCTGCTGTACGCCATCGTCGGCCTGCTGCTGGTGGCCAACACCATCAACATCGCCGCCGACATCGCCGCCATGGGCCAGGCGGTGCAGCTGCTGGCCGGCGGCGGCGCGCACTGGTATGCGGCGGGAGCCGGCCTGCTGTCGCTGGTGCTGCAGGTGACCTTGCCGTACAGCCGCTATGTGCGCGTGCTGAAGTGGCTGACGCTGAGCCTGCTGGCCTACGTCGGCACCGCGCTGCTGCTCAAGCTGCCGTGGCTGACGGTGCTGCACGATGCGCTGCTGCCCAAGCTGTCGTGGCAGCCGGTGTACATCACCATGGTGGTGGCGATCTTCGGCACCACCATCAGCCCGTATCTGTTCTTCTGGCAAGCCTCGCAGGAAGTGGAGGACTTGCGTGCCGATCCCAAGGCCAAGGCGCTCAAGCATGCGAGCGAACAGGCGCCGGCTCAACTCCGCCGCATCAAGATCGACACCGTGGTCGGCATGGGCTTTTCCAACCTGGTGGCGATGTTCATCATGCTGACCACCGCCGCCACGCTGGGCGCGCATGGCGTGACGCAGATCGAGTCGTCGGCACAGGCGGCGTCGGCGCTGCGGCCGATCGCCGGCGACTTTGCGTTCGCGCTGTTCAGCATGGGCATCATCGGCACCGGCCTGCTGGCGGTGCCGGTGTTGGCGGGCTCGGCCGCCTACGCCATCGCCGGCGCGATGAGCTGGAAGAACAGCCTGGAGCTGGAGATGTCGGGGGCGAAAAAATTCTACGGCATCATCATCGCCTCGACGGTGATCGGCACCGCGCTGTGCTTCACCCATGTCGATCCGATCAAGGCGCTGTACTGGAGCGCGGTGGTCAACGGCGTGATCTCGGTGCCCATCATGGCGGTGGTGATGCTGCTGGCGGCGCGGCCGTCGGTGATGGGCAAGCTGGTGATCTCGCGCCGCCTGACCGTGCTGGGCTGGCTGTGCACCGGCGTCATGGCGGCGGCCGTGCTGGCGATGTTCGCCACGATGGGAAAATAATCGGGTAAGCTTGGATTTTTCCCTCGGAGCTGTTCATGGCGCGACCTATTGCATCGATTGCATCGATTGCCTTGCTGCTGTCTGGCCTGCTGAGCCTGTCCGCGCTGGCCTTTGAACGTCCCTTCCCCGCCAACGCGCTGCGCGGCAAAATGACGCCCGGCTATTTTCCCGACGTGACCATCGACGGCAAGGTGCGCCAGCTGTCGCCGGCCGCGCGCATCTTCAACCAGGACAACATGATAGAAATGCCGGCCTCGCTGCGCGGCAGCGATATCGTGGTCAACTACACGGTGGACGGCAACGGCAATATCGACCGCATCTGGATACTGACGCGTGACGAGGCGGCGCAAAAGCTGCCGGACGCGGCAGCGGTGGCCGCAGGCGTCAAATAACGAAATTGTCGACCAGCGGCTGTGCCGGCAGCTTGTCGGCAAACACTTGCAACTCGTCCGGCGGGATCGGGCGCGAGATGTGATAGCCCTGCAGGTAGTGGCAGCCCATCTTTTCCAGGATCGCCGCCTGGCCGGCCGTTTCCACGCCTTCCGCCACCAGTTGCAGGCCCAGGCTGTGTCCCATGGCGATGATCGCGTGCACCAGATTGTTGCTGCGCTCGCTATGTTCGATGTCCATGACAAAGGCGCGGTCGATTTTCAGCGTGTTGAGCTGGAATTGCGTCAGGTAGCTGAGCGAGGAATAGCCAGTGCCGAAATCGTCCAGCGAAATACCGACGCCCAGCGTCCGCAGCTGCGCCAGCACCTCGCGCACCGTGCCGCCGTCGTCGATCAGCACGCGCTCGGTCAACTCCAATTCCAGCTGGCGGGCCGGCAAGTCATGGCGCTCCAGCGCCTGATGCACCAGGCCGACGAAGGCGGGATCGGCCAGCTGCCAGGCCGAGACATTGATGCTGAGTGTGATGTCGCCCAGCTCCCCCGGTTGCCAGCAGGCCACCTGCCTGCATGCTTCTTCCAGCACCCAGGTGCCAATTTCCACGATCATGCCGCTATCTTCCGCGACCGGGATAAAACGGTCCGGGGCCACGCGGCCCAATAAAGCGCTGTCCCAGCGCAGCAGCGCCTCCACCTTGGTCAGCTTGCCGGTGCGGGCATTGGTGATGGCCTGGTAGACCAGATGGAATTCTCCGGCCTCGATGGCGCCGCGCAGGGCGCCGTCGATCACCAGCGCGTCCTTGGCGGAGGCGTTCATCGCGTCGTTAAAGAAGCGCAGTTCGCCGCGTCCGCTCTTCTTGGCCTCGTACATGGCGATGTCGGCGTTGCGTACCAGCGTGTTGCTATCGCCGCCGTGCATTGGATAGCAGGCAACGCCGACGCTGGCCGATACGCCGATCATGTGGTGCGATACATTGAAGCAGGTGGCCATCGCCGCGATGACCTGGCCGGCGCAATCGGCCGCCATCTGCTCGGCAGCGCCGCGCGGCAGGCCGGGGATCAGAACAATGAATTCGTCGCCGCCAAAGCGGGCCATCACGTCCTGCGGCCGCAGCACGTCATGCAGGCGGCCGGCCGCCTGGCGCAGCAGCTCGTCGCCAGCCGCATGGCCGAAGGAATCGTTGACGCGCTTGAACTTGTCCAGGTCGATGAACAGCAGCGCGCATTCGCCCTCTGTGGCGGCGGCATTTTCCACCGCCTCCGCCAGCCGCTGCGACATCGCGTGGCGGTTGAAAAAGCCGGTGACCGGATCGATGCGGGCCGCCCGGTACAGCAGGTCGTCCTTTTTCTTGCGCTCGCTGATGTCCAGCAGTTGTACCAGGCAGTACAGCCGGCCGCGCTCCACGTACGGCGACGCCAGCATTTCGACGGGCAACTTGTGGCCGTTATGCAGCGTAAACATTGCCGTTTCCACCACGGGGTACTCGGCGCCTGGCGCCTCGAAACGGCGGAAATAATCGTCCGCCATTTGACGGGTCAGGCCGGGCAGCAACTCGCTGACATGGCGGCCGATCAGATCGGAAGGTTTATTACATCCCAATAAGCGGGCGCAGCGCTCGTTGGCCACGATGACATATCCACGGCGGTCGCGTATCAGGAAACCATTGCTCAGGCTATCGATGGTGCGCGCGTAACGCTGCTGGATTTCCTCTTGAACCGCATAAATCAAACCCAGCATGCTGAGGGTTTTCAATATGGTGGTGCCGACGAACCAGATTAAATACAATTCCGGCCCCAGCGTGACGGCGCTGAGCAGATTAAACCCACCACGCAAGACCAGCGTTAATCCCAGCAGCCGATAGCGATTTTTCCCGCTCATTAATCTCTGACCACACCACAGCATCACGGTGCCGAGTGCAAAGGCGCTGCCGGGTGCCAATATGGCGGGATTATTATGCCAGATTAGATAGAATATTCCGGTGATCAATACGCCTGCGGGAAATATCCAGCGTATTTGAGTTGGAGACAATTCACCAAGAAAGAATTTTGTGCCGCTCCAATAACCCAGCATGCCGACAGTAAGAAGGAATGCGCACAATGGGATACGCAGTGATTCGGATAATATGGTGTCGCCAATGAACCAGACGATGATTCCGCTCATCACGGATAGTTGGCCAATACCCCAGAACAGCGCATGTTTTTCCTTGCGCTGCATAAGCCAGAGAAAAACCAGCAATGAGCTCAGAATAGCGTCTGCCGCGAATGCGGCTGCTACTGCGGAGAGGTGGGCGTAATTACTGAGGTCCGTGCTCATATATATCTGCCGTTTCGGGACCAGGATCCTGGAGAGCGTATCAAAGTGACTATCTGTATTGTATGCCGAACGACAGCGGCAGCGGTATTCCATCCCGATTCCAGTGTTGCCTATTGGCACAATCAAGGCTTTGCCCCGGCTCCAGTGCTGCAAGCATGCTTTTTATGCTAAAAATTGGCACGTACTTGCCAGTTTTAAGCTTGGAGTGCTTGGGTGCCGGGCTGCGCACTGCGCCACGCAGCGAAGACAAACGCACTGCCATCATTAATGCCGCGCTTGTCGAATTTGCCGCACGCGGCGTTTGGTCGACACGTCCATTGGGGTGCGCAAAGCCCGGTGAAAATGAAAGTGCCGGGGAATTACGCCTGTCCGATCAGATTACCGAAGAAAGCCGGGCCGCCGGGTCGCCTCCTTTTCGGCTTTAATTGAATTAATGCAGAACAGCATCAACGATGAATTAATCCGGGATTATCCTGTAAATTTCATCGACGCCATGTTTAGCGTATTGGCTGAAACCACGATGGCTTATATAGAAAGTAGCAAAAAAGACGGCACAGATTATTGTGCCGCCGGCTTTGAAACTCTATGGCAAGGGTTGACGCTTTAACTGTTTTTCAGTCCCAGCACTTCTATCGCCTCTATCGTCGGCGCGCGCACGAACAATTCGTCCGCTTTCGCCATCAAGGCTTGAGCAATAGGCCCTTTCAAATGTGCCTGGCGGCCCGCTTCATTCTCGAACGCATCGAATACGCCAAATACGCTGTCGGACAACTGCAGGGCAAACCAGATCGGAGTTTGCGCCTCCTGGTTGGCCAGCGACAGGCCCAGTTCCAGGAATTGTTTAACGTCGGCTTCCTTGCCCGGCTTCGCTTCAAAACGGGCAAACAGTGCGTGCTTGATCATGCTGATCTCCTTAATGTTGCAATAAATCGCGGCTGCGATGGGATCCACTTTACAGAGGCCTCCACCGCTGCGATACTGGCACGATTGACATCTTTAGTATTGATCTTGCCGAAATCATGAACATCACCGTCCTGGCCCTGGAAGGCGTGTTTGACACCGGCCTGGCGACCGTCCTTGACGCTTTCGGCACCGCCAACGAGCTCGTCGCGCTGCAAAACGGGCCCTCGGTGCAGTTCAACGTGACGATAGTCGGCGTCCGCCCGACGGTACGCAGCGCGCTGGGATTCGGCGTGCCGGTGGTGGCTGCCGCCGGCATGCCGGTGCCGGACCTGGTGGTCGTGCCCGCGCTGGGCTACAAAATGCCTGCCACGCTACAGCCGGCACTGGCCCGCGACGACGTCACGGAAGCCATCGGTTTGCTGAAAAATTGGGCAAGCAGCGGAACACGCATCGCCGCTGCCTGCATCGGCACCTTCGTGCTGGCGGAAAGCGGACTGCTCGATGGACAGGAGGCCACCACCACCTGGTGGCTGACCGCCTACTTCCGCCAGCGCTATCCGAAAGTCAGACTGGACACCAGCCGCATGGTGGTCGGCTCCGGCCAGTTTGTGACCGGCGGCGCCGCGCTCAGCCATCTGGACATGACGCTGTGGCTGATACGCCAGGCCAGCCCCGAGCTGGCGGCGCTGGTGGCGAGCTATCTGGTGATCGACTCCCGGCCATCGCAATCGGCCTATGTGATTTCCGACCATCTGGCCAATGCCGATCCGCTTATCCAGCGCTTCGACCGCTGGATACGCGACCACATGGATCAAGGATTCAGCCTCGACGAGGCCGCCACCGAACTGGCCACCAGCAAACGCACGCTGGCGCGCCGGTTACAGGAGGTGCTGGGCAAAACACCGGTCAGCTATGTGCAGGACTTGCGCATCGAACAGGCGGTGCACCTGATTAAGACCAGCAGCCACAATATCGACCGTATCGCGGCCATGGTCGGCTATGCGGACGGCGTGACATTGCGCACGCTGCTGCGCCGCCGGCTCGGCAAGGGCATACGCGAAATCCGGGAAAGTTAGCGTCAAATGAACAAAGATACAGCCAGGATCCACATCACTAGCGCGATGATAGCGTCCAGTATCTGCCACGACCTCGGCCGGGCGAAGACCGGCGTCAAATACCTCGCTCCCAATCCCAGGCCGCTGAACCATATGATGGAAGCGAGCATGGCGCCCAGCGCGAAATACATCCGGCCATTACCTGGCTGCTGCCCGCCTATCGAGCCAAGCAGAACTACCGTGTCCAGATAAACATGCGGATTTAGCAGGCTGAAGGCCAGCATTGCCGCAATGACTGTGCCGCGGTCGCCGGCCGGCGCCCCATCGCCGGCCAGCATCGCGCCGGGATTCAGTGCGGATCGCGCCGCTCGCAGGCCGTACCAGAACAGGAAACCGGCGCCGGCAATCTTAATCCAGAACAGCAGTGCCGGCGCCTCGACGATCAACTGGCCCATGCCCGCGACGCCGGCGCCGATCAGCACGACGTCACAGGCGATGCAAATCGCGATGCAGGTCAGCACGAATTCGCGCTTGAGCGCCTGCCTCAACAGATAGGCGTTTTGCGACCCGATCGCGACGATCAGACTGCCGCCGAGTCCGATACCTTTCAAAAAAGCTGTGGCTTCCATTTTTTCTCTCCTGAACAATGGCGCCAGCTTAAATCCCGTGCGAAGATAAGTATAATTAATATTATTGAGTAAGTATTAGAGACTCTAATGAGACAAGTCGATTACCGGGGGCTGGCGGCACTGGATGCAGTGATCGATTACGGCAGCTTCGACAAGGCCGCCGCCGCGCTGTCGATTACGCAGTCCGCCGTCTCGCAACGGATACGGATGCTGGAAAACAGCGCCGGAGAGCTGCTGATCGTGCGCAGCCAGCCGCCCTCGCCTACCGAGGCTGGCCAACGCCTGATTGCCCACTATCGCCAGGTGCGTTTGCTGGAGGCGGCGCTGTTCGAACGGCCCGAGGTGGGCGAGGCAAAGCCGGAAATTGCCATCGCGGTCAATGCAGATAGCGCCGCGACATGGCTACAGGAGGCCGTCACGCCGTTGATGAGCAGCGGCGACTGCATGCTGCACATCCGCCTCGACGACCAGGACCATACTTTGACGATGTTGCGGGAAGGCCGTGTTTTCGGCTGCGTTACGAGCGAAACGGCGCAAGTTGCGGGAACTACGTCCACTCCGCTCGGCGTCATGCGCTACCTGTGCGTCGCCAGTCCGGCGTTTGCCGCGCGCTGGTTCCCGGACGGCATGACGTCAATGGCGGTGCAGCAGGCGCCGGTCCTGGAATTCGACCGCAAGGACATGCTGCAGGAACGCTTTATCGCCCAACGCACCGGCTACACCGCCCACTATCCGCATCACGCGTTTGCCAGCTCCGATGGATTTGTACGCTTCGTCGAAGCGGGCTTCGGCTACGGCATGCTGCCGATACTGCAGTGCGAACCGGCATTGAAGGCCGGAACCCTGGTCGACCTGACTCCCGGCGACTACCTGGACGTGCCGCTGATCTGGCATATGTGGGATATCCAGACGCCGTTTACCCGCCTATTGTCCGACAACGTGATCTCTACTGCACGTAAATGGCTGCTTTAAGCCTTGCCGTCCAAGGCTACCATATCCTGCCGGGCACGCTCTTCCCATGCGGCTGGGTCCGGCTCGTACGCGCCGCCGGTTTCCGCCAGCGGCGATGACTGCAACGGCCCAGTACGCTGGTAAAGCATGACGTTGGTCCACGCCACGGTACCGGCGGGGAAATAATGCAGCAGCTTGAATGCCGGATGTTTCAGCGGATAGGTGGTCGTACTCACCAGCGCGCCCTCCTGCATTTCGCGCGCCAGCTTGTCGCCCAAGGCATCCATCAGCGGGCCGAAGCATGTGCTGTACAGGAACACCAGGCTGGCGCCGCGCACATCCACCTTGAACATGTCCGCTTCGATGAAAGCGATGCGCGACTCCAGTTCAAGCAGATGGCGGCCGCTGGCCTGGGCGCCGAACGGCAGCTGCAGCGGTGCGTCCGGCAACAACGGCGCCGGCAAGGAGGCCAATCCCTGGCGCGCCAGGCCCAGCATGGTCTGCAGCCGCTGCACAGCCAGGCGATGACGGTAGCCCAGCAACTCCACGCCGATGCAGCGCTGAAAGGGAAACGCCAGCGCTGCGGACATCACCACCTTACCCAGCCCGCTGCCCAGATCGACCATGACGCCGCCGGGACGGATCAGCGGAGCGATCATGTCGAAATAATTTTCCAGTTCGTAGCGCTGCAGTTCGCCGTAGATAAGTCCCGCATCTTCGACCAGCCAGGCCCGCACTTCGGCATCGCTGATCTGCTCCAGCGAGCGGAAGCCGGCCGGAGCCGCGGTCCTCGGCAGCATGCCATGCGGCAGTATGCCGGCCGGCAGAGTCCCGACGATGACGCTTACATGGGGACGCAAGCGCTGCAGCAGATAGTCGCGGCGCGACCGGTCTTCCAGGCAGGCGCGCAGCGCGTAGCCCACTTCCATAAACTTGAGAAAAGGCGAATCCGGCACCAGTTCCAGCGGCGGCCGCGCATGCTTCTCGCCGCCCTGTATGCTTTGAAACAAGGCCTCGAACACATCGCCAGTCTGCTGGAAACTGACGACGGGCTGGGTTGGTCTGTCCCCGGTCCGCATGTCGCCAGCCTAGGCCTGCAAGGTCGCCAGCATTTGTTCGACGCCGTCGTGCGCGGCTTGCCAGCCGGAGGTGGCCAGCGCCGGCGCGCAGACCGGGCAGGCTTCGAAAGGATTGCAGTCATGCGGCAGTTCCATGTAGAACTTGCCGACGACCGATTTGCCGATGTACGAATCCACCGACAGCGGCTTGGCCTTGGGCGCCACCGACGCCTTGGCCGGCACGAAATCCGCGCCGCCCGGCGCCAGCCAGCGCTCGAACGGTTCGGTCGGCTTGCCGTCCGGGACATACCAGGCCTTGCGCTCGCCGTTCCAGCGCGCGCCCAGCGCCTTGGCTTCGTCTTTTTCCGCAAACGGAACTTTTAGAAACATCATCTTCGCTACTCCGCTAATGGAAGGCGCCATTTTACATGCGCGGCCGTTGACTGTACCGTACACCGTGGATATAGTTGCCAAATGTCCCAGTCCTCCCCCGTGATCCGCGCCACAGCCGCCCAGCTCGACGATGCACGGCATCTGCTGTACGAATATTTCGACGTCATCGGTGTGGTATTGCGCGATGACGACGACGCCATCCGCGCCTTCCTCAACGACGCCAGCTCGGCCATGTGGATCGCCTATGTCGACGGCGCGCCGGCAGCCTGCGTGGCCATGCGTCCGCTGGCGGAGGTGACCAACGCGACCGAATGCAAGCGCCTGTACGTGGCCGACAAATACCGTCGCCGAGGCCTGGCGGAAACATTGATGCAAGCGCTGGAAACCCACGCCTTGCAAGTCGGCTACAACGCCGTCTATCTCGACACCAAGGACGACCTGCACGCCGCCATCACGCTCTACGGACGGCTGGGCTACGAACGCTGCGAGCGCTACAACGACAACCCGCAGGCCACCATCTTCATGCGCAAATTCCTGCGCTGATCAAGCGGACAATAATGCCCACCATAGAACCTATCACCCTGACGCTGGCCGAACTGGCTGAGCGCTGGAACAAGACACCCAAGCAAGTACTGGAATCCGGACTGCCGATGTATTTTTATTTCGACGGCCTGGTATTCGATTTCAACGATAAATGGCACCGCGCCAACGGCGATGCCAACGAAGCGCAGGATCTGGAAGCGCATCAAGCGCGCCTCGCCACGATCGAGATCGACCTGCAGCGCCAAAGCCTGCACAAGCGCGGACTGCTGAAGCTGACGCAGTGGGAAGAAGCGCTGGGCGACGACGAACTGCGTCAGCTGCAGGCCGAGGTCGACCGCTTGAACGGTGAAATAGTCCGGCTGTCGGCGCGGCTCAAGCAGCGCATCGAAGATCGCCAGCGCCACGTGCGCAACGGCCTGCTGCGCGCGGCGCCGCGCACCTTGCGCGACATCGCCCAGCACGGCAACGCCATCTTCCCGCATTTCGCCTTCATGCCGCACACGCCGACAGGCAGTGTCGCCGACGCGCTGATCGCAGACGGCGCGGTGGTCGCGCTGGAAGACGGCTTCCCGTTGAAAGCCCTGCTGGAGCAGGCCGACCTGGTGATCTCGATGTTCGACGTCAAGATCGCCGAAGCGGCCGGCACGCACTAAGCCTTGAGAGCGATCCGCTTCTGCTCCCGCGCGGAGCGGTAGATCGCCTCGATGATGCGCATGTCGCGCAAGCCCTCTTCGCCGGCGACGATGGGTTCGCGATTGTCGATCACGCACCGCGCCATATGGTCCAGCTGGCCGGCCCATTGCGTTGCGCCGGGTCCCGGTGGCGGAGTGATTTCTTCGCTACGTCCGTTACCCACCCACAGCCGGTTGCCGTGATAGCCGGTGCCGGGTTCCAGCTCGATCCGCCCCTTGTCGCCCATCAGCAGGATGTGGTTCTGGTTGGCGCTGTACATCGACATGCAGGACGCGATCACGCCGGACGGGAATTCCAGTTCGAACTCGATCATGTCCTCGACCTCGCGGAAGCGCGGATCGGAACGGTCGGTGCGTTCATGCGCGTAGACGGCGATAGGTTCCTCGTTCGTCATGTAGCGCGCCGCCTGCAGCGCGTAGATGCCCATGTCCATCAGCGAGCCGCCGCCCGACATCGCCTTCTTGAGCCGCCATGCCGACGGATTGCCTTGGACGAAACCGTGCTCGGAACGGAAGTAGCGCAGCTTGCCGATCTCGCCGGCGCGCGCGCGTCGCCGGGCTTCCAGGTTGGTCGGCTCGAAGTGGCAGCGATAGCCGATCATCAGCTTCTTGCCGGCCTGTTTGCAGGCGGCGATCATGGACTCGCACTCCGTGCTCGACAGCGCCATCGGCTTCTCGCACAACACGTGCTTGCCGGCCTTCGCCGCGCGGATCGTGTATTCCGCATGCATGGACACCGGCAGGCAGACGTAGACGATATCGATGTCCGGGTTGTCCTTGATGCTGTCGTAGTTGTCGTAGTTATAGATGCTGCGCTCGGGGACGCCGTATTCGGAAGCCACGCGCTTCGCCTTCACCGGATCGCCGCTGACCAGCGCGACCAGCTTGCTGTGTTCGCAGTTTTTAAATTGCGGGATGATGACGCCCAAACCGTAGCCGCCAAGGCCGACAATCGCGTAGCCCAGTTTGCGTTGGGGAGTCGCGGCCCAGACAGGAGCGCCAACGGCATTTGCAGCGATGGCGCCACCAGCAGCGAGAACAAGACCACGTCGGTTCATATCTATCATTGCCAGTTCCTGTCGTTGAGATTGGAGCGGCAATTGTAGTATGAATACCAAGCGCGGGTTTGTCAGCTCGGCAATTTAGGGAAGCTCACTATCGGCATAAACAGCGTCAATGGATTGGAGACCAACGGAACGAACCCGTAACGCGCATACGCGGCAACCTGCGCGCAACCTCGACAGGTAGTTCGTCACGAGGCGTCATGGGCCGGATCGCCAGAGCGTGGTGCGGGGAAAAAGATAAATCCAGGCCGATATCGAGAGAGATCACGATGCGGGAAATTCGGCGGTCATAGCGGGCAGCCACAACGCTCGGGTAAGCAGCTTTTTTTGCCGCCCCACGGCGATTGGCGGCTTCAACGGTTTGGTCGTTAATAATGTCCATGAACTTCCTCCCACATCTTGCAGAGCAACTCGATGTTGACAGTCAGCTCGCTCGCGATGTGCTCCAAGGCTTTGTCCGCTTTAGCAGGACGACGATCGTCAGATAAATGACGACAACGGGCGAAAAAAAGGGCTGGCGCGAGGCCAACCCTCTGATTTCAAAGCTGAATAAATTGGTGGGCCTCCCGTGAGTCGAACACGGCACCAACGGATTATGAGACACATGCCTTACACGCACTACAACAAACCTCCGTATAGCCTCATTTGGCTTAACTGCATGACATCCACCTTCCATTAAATACCAAGAAACCCAAATTCAAGCTATCCAAAAGCAGCAACAAAATTCCCCATTCCGCTTACATGATTCGTGTCCTCAAATCTTTTTCGCACATGAAAAAAGAATCTTGCATGAGCAACATATCGAGGATCCGACTTATTATAAAAACTCCCTTTTTCCTTGCAGCATTCAGACAAATATTTAAACGCAAACTGCGCTTTATTGTAAATATCATCATCAATGCTAGGCATCTTCGAAGGATCCTCTCCTACCACATCATAAAATCTCAAATATTCGTTTAACAACTTGCTTTGCGGGTTTCTAGAAACATTTTTTCTATTACCCAAACACCAAGACTCAAAACAACACTCTTGCACTATGATCGAATAAGGCTTAAGCATACCAGCATCAAGAATTATATTCTCTATCTCAATATATTTCTCATCATAGCTCATATCTTCAGAATCAACGGAAATAACCAATCGATCAAAAACATCCATCATATTCACGTCAGCTACAGCGCGAATTATTTTTTCCTTATATTGAGGATAACCACGGCCGCTAACCATATAATACTTATTAGCATCAACCTCAGCCATACTAAAAGCCTGCTCTAAATTCGGATTAATTTCCTTTATCCACGCTGGGTAAACCTTAGGTTCTACAGAAACACCTTCCACGACCCAATAAATATTCATGGACGTCCTTCAAGATAAAAAGGATCATTAATAAGCTGCGTAAATACTTCCTGCTTAGATAAACCATAGCGCTCTTTTAACTCAGAGCCATACTTTACTGTAACGTTACCACCATGGCGGCCAAAAACAAACCAATCTTTAAGAGGTATATTATTAATCAAATAAGGATGATGTGAAGTAACAAAAAACTGAGTCCGCTCAAGATTTTCAAGCAGCAAATCAGGTAAAAAATCAATCGCATTTACACCTAACGAATTTTCATATTCATCAATCATATAAATTGAATCCGAAGGCAAACAAAGAATATCCGTTAATATTAGCAACACCTTTAACATCCCAGATGAGACATTTTTTAAAGGTATCCAATGCTCAACATTATTTTCCTTAATAGCCATGACAAGAGAGTCAAAACCAACGTTCAAGTTTTCGGGGATGTCTTTCGCCTTCTTACTCGATATAGATTTGACATTTGGAAAAATACCAATATACCTAGAAACAATTTCATCAAACTTATTTTTAAAGCATCTCTCAAGAAGAAGCAAGGAAAGATTAAGCGGGAGAGTAAAAAAATCCCAATCTATCTTATTTAACTTCTTATAATGTTGAATAAGCTCGACAGGAAGCTCCCCCAAAATTGGAGCTTTAAGCAATTCATCACCGTGAAAACTCCTGCGCGCAATAGATCTAAATCCAGCTATGATTGAAGACATAACCGGGTCCTCTCTAAAAACGCTAATGACTGAAGAAATTTTTGTCACTTTCGGCATTACCGCGCCTTTAAACACAGTAGAAATTTCGTCACGAAAAAAAATCTTCTCAATCGTGCTTCCATCTATGAGCTCCAGCGACTCCTCACTAATAAATCCAGTAGGATGATCAACGTCACATAAATTAGAAAAAATAAACCTGTATTTTTTTCCTGCATGTTCAAATAAAACATCCCAGCGGCCTGAAGTACCACAAGTTCCCTGAATAATATGACTCGCCAGATTAAAAATCGTATTAAGTAATCGCGTCTTACCAGAACCACTGGCACCAACAAATAAATTCAACCTTTTAAAACTCAAAGAGTTATAAGAATATAAATGCTCTGAATATTGATACGAAATGATTTTCATGATATCCCACTAAGCAACAATTTTATTAATGAAAAAAATCGCATAGAAATTAATAATAAGAAAAAATGGCAATAAAATTCAAGTATAACGCAATATAAGGAAATGGCTAATCATCAGCGGACAAAATCAATAGTGGTAATTTTGACACGTATGCCGCAAGATGCCCAGCAGAAAAATGAGCGTATCGACGAACCATCTGCGGACTTTCCCATCCGCCCAATTCCTGCAATACGTTAAGCGGAGTGCCATTCTGCACATGCCAACTTGCCCAGGTATGTCTAAGATCATGCCAACGGAAATCCTCAATACCGGCACGTTTTAGCGCCTTCTTCCAAGCAGCCGTACTGACCTTGACTATCGTCTCACCTTTAAAGGCAAACACATGGGTAGGATGTCTACCAACCTGCAAGGATAGAACGCGCATAGCATCCTGATTTAGCGGCACGGCGATAGCCTGCCTACTTTTCGATTGATCCGGATGGACCCATGCCATAGAACGCGAAAGATCTATTTGCGACCACTGCAAGCCTGTCACGTTTGACTTACGCAGACCTGTAGCCAAAGAGAAGGCCGCCATTCCGGCCAAGTGAGAAGGCAATTGTTCCAAGAGTCGCTGCGCCTGTGGCGCTGTCAGATAACGAACCCTTCGGGTTGGCTCCTTCAGAAGGCGAACCCTTGGAACGGAACTCATCCACTCCCAGTCAAACGCCGCCCGCCGCAGAACGGACCGCAACAGGGCAAGCATGCGATTCACCGTACCGTTTGCGACCCCGGTCCTTACCTTTTTCAACGTAATCATGTCTACTACGCGGCGGTCGATATCGGCCAAAGGGACTCCGGAGAGATACGGTTCAAGCCAACGCAAAATACATTTATCAGAATGCAAAGATGCCTTATCTGCCTTCTCTAACAACCAGCGGTCGATGGCATCATCCCATGTCTTCAGTACAACTGCCTCCGCAGCCAAGGCCAACTGCGCAAAACTGCTCATTCCCATAGCTAGATCTTTCAATATTTCTTCAAGTCAACTATATAACAAATCACAACAAACAGTTTATACAGGCAACTTTAGTTGAATGTCTCAAAAATCCTCACGTCACTCCGGAAACAGTCATAGCTGCGCAAAAGAAAATTCTTCTAGCTACGGCTAGAACGGACAATAATCGGGATCGACAAGCCCCGGCGCCGACGCTAAATAGACGATGCCGAGAGCGTTATTGCACCACGTATCCAAGCCTTCCATGCAATGCCCTTCAATCAGCCTAAAAGCCTCGTGGACGGCGCACAGCATGCATGTGCAGTTAGGCAACCGCCAATATTGAACCTCAGGTAAAACGATGCCTCGTGATCGAAAATAACGCTTGCCATTCAGCTCGCGACAATCCACATCCTTGCCACAGTACTTGGCGATGTAAGCGGCCAGCTTATGCCCCCCCTTAACGCCGAACCCCAGCCTGTGAGGATCGCGTACGTTGACTTGACCCATTTGCTCACCGCTTGAACCAAGGCCAACCACGCGCTGCCAGATCGAGCGCAGCAGCACATAGCTTTGCTTACCACGCACAGCCACATGAAAATGAAGCGCACCACGCTCTTGCTCTTCAATCACGGCCACGTAATGGAACTTCTTGACCTTGCCCAAGCGGCGGCAAAATGCCTTCCAATCCTTAAGCGCTTTGTCTCGATCTGTCATGTTGTCGCGGTACGTCAGCGTGACCATGCGGTCAGCGGAAATGGCTTTGCAGCAATCGCGGACCTTTTGCTTAGCGCGCTGGCCAGCATCCTCTTCGTTACGCTCACGTTCCTCAGATTCACCGCGCTTAGCCCTCAATTTAGTCTGCGCAGGTCCAAGGTAGTTTTTATCCTTCGTGACCGTCACAACACACTGGCCATCCGGGAAAACGCGCTTACGGGCGGTATAGTTATCCTGAAACGTCCCTTTGGTACCATCGTCATTCCACCAATCTGGCCTTGTGTAATCAGGATCGGCACCGACAGGGCCTAAATCATTTGACGAGACGACATTTTCATTATCTAATTCGTTCATTGGTAATCCTGTAACGGCAGGTTTATCAAGGGCCTCGTTCAGTTCCTAGCTGATCGAGGCCTTTTCTTTTGTGCTTCAAATTTCTTAAATTCACTATGACAACTAAGTGTTTTGGGTGTCTGTGTTCTTAAGTGTCCTCAATACAAGTTTAGGCGCTCGCTTCGCTCGCGTCGTCCTCGTTCCTGCGGGCGGCGCGCACTCATCGAACGCCAAGCACTGCAACCCCATCAGAACCGCCTACACGCCTCAAACGTCGCAAAGCGGTCTGTCAGTGGGGGCCGGTTGCCGACGTGCAGCAGCGAGGCGCAAAACAAGCTGACGGACTACCCGCTAAAACTTTGGAACCTAGTCGCTCCCGCTTCGTTGCGCACTGGCCCCAGCTAGAGCTACTTCAACATCAACCACCGGCACCAACTGGCCTCCAAAGATTTTGCCCTTCGGGCCGCTTGTGCCGCCAAACCGAAAATTCCGGCGATCACGAATTGGCCGAATATTGTTTCAACCAGGTTGCGCGAAAATCGCCTGCAGGAGCAAAAACTCTGCTGCGATCGCCAAACATTCCACGGTCAGCGCTTGCGCAAAAGAGTGCCTCGCAATATACGGTCGACCACATCGCCCTTCTTCACATCCTTGAACTTCACGAAGGCATCGAGAGCAGCGATCACATCGAGCGACACTTCTACCGTCAGCACTCCTTTCCCCTCGTCCTTCAACCGAAGCCGACGAGCAGCCTGACGTTCAGCATCAGTTGCAGCACCATCGACAGAATCAGGGCGGCCACGACGACGACGCCCAACAACTTCAAGCTCCAACTGCCGAGGATCATCACCATGCCGCATATTCGCCTCCACATTTTCCGTGACAAGTCACGAAAATAATTTATACCGTTTAGCTTTATCAGGGACCATTCCCGAATCATATTCTTGTGAGCTGCAAAATCAGCAGGATTTCAGAGCGGCTCGACTCGTTCGATTTGGCATGCAGGAAGGAAGGCAAGAAGGACAGGCCATTGCGCCCTGCACTGCTTTTATTTTCAGCCAGCCCACCCAATACGACGATATCGCCATCAGCCATACTGAGAGCCGTTTTAACCTCGCGCTTGATCAATGTCGGAGAACCATTGACGCCGGTGTCAGTCGCCACGAAGCTACTCACCTGCTGCATCACGGTCAGATCAACAACCGCCTCGCGCACCACTGGTTGAAGATCGAATATCACGCCGCTGGACCGATACTCAACCGACTGGACCGGCGCCTGTCCATTGCCCACGAACGTCAACGCACCGAGCACCGGCACCTCTTGACCGACAGAGAAGCGACCAGAGCCGCCAGAGCGAACCCGCAACGACGGAGAGCTAACCACCTTAAACCTGCTATCGAGCGACAAAGCCGACGCGACGGCATCGATAGTCACGTTCTTAAACCGTACAGAGTTTTCAAGGACAGTGGACGCGCCGCCAGTGAGTGAGAATTTACCGCCCAACAGATTCAGCGCCAATGAAAACGCCGAGCCGTCTTTGTCGCTGGAGCCAACCTCGTACACAACCCCACGCACCATCACCTCACCCTGTCTATCGTCCAGTTGCGTCAGCAGTTTTTCCAACTGGCGCACTTCGGCGGTCTGGCCATGAAACACGAGAGCGTCGCTATTCCTGTCGATTAATGCGGCCGCACTACCAGCAGGAGCCGCATCGGCATTTTTTGGCGGCACAGCCGATGCGGACGAAATCGTGCGGGTGATCGTAAAACGCCCCTTGAACAGCGGCCCGACCAACTCCGCCAGATACGACGCATCCCGATATCGCGGCCGATAGACAAACACGTCACTCGGTGCTTCCGCCTCAGATTTTTTGATCGAGACCACCGACAGCCCATTGCGTTTTATGACCGACAAGCCCAACGAGTCAAGTAGGTCTGCTGCATCAGCATCGAGGTGCTTCGAGAACTGAAACCTAAGCGAAATTTCGCGGTCATCCTTGAGCACTTCCGCGTCGATCAGGTAGGGCCGTTTAAGAACATCCCGGTAGACCACCTGCACCAGTTCTGCGACCCGCACGCGCGACAAATCGAAAGCCGCAGGGCTGGTCTCCAGTTCAGCGCCGCGAACGTCAGCCAGCATGCCCACGTACAGCCACAGCAACCATAGAGCGGCACAAACATACAATATCAACTTCCTCATTTCGCAAGACCTCCCTGTAACACTGGTCGCCGCGACGATCCAGAGTAGTACGTCACGCGACCACCGTCGATAGTCCCAACCAACTGCACACCGGCCAACGCAAACATACTCGGCGACTCATACCGCAAGCGGCCAGCATCATCTGAAATAACGATGTAGCGATCACCGCCTACAGTTGCCAGGCCCACGACGCGCCAAACATCCGAGAAGGCCGCAGGTGAATTTTTTCCCGCATTGCTAGGCAAGGAGGCAGACGACGAGCCGTTCGCCGCCCTATCGCCCTGCTGAGAAGCCTGTGGCGTATCCGACGCACCATTGGTCTTGGCATGCCGCCCACCACCGAAGAAAAAACGAATCCCATACGCCCCGCCGCAAAACATCACGATCACGGCTAGGACCAGCAGCCACAAGGCTTTGCTCCTCAAAATATTCTGACGTGAATCGACCTGCAATTCAGTTCCCTTGCCGCCGTCATAGGACGAATAGAGCGGAAATACCTCCGCGTCATACTTCTTATTCGCCACGGAAGAACGAAGGCGCGCTGTGAGCTTGTAGCCCTCCCACATCTCCACGCGATAAACCTTGGAGAGACCGAGCGACTTGATTTTGGTGGTGCGGAAGGTCAGCTCGACAACCACTTTCAATGTGCGATGCAAATCGCTGATGTCCTGCACCATCAGCACCAAGTCACAAGACACTTTGGTTTCAGGATCCACGTAATGCCGATGCTCGCGGAAGAACACCTTATGCTCAGCCAGCAGCTTGCAGTCCGTTCCCCAAAAGCGCCAAGCCTCGTCAATGCACACCAGATCCCCAGGACGACAGAAGGTATCGATGTCGATCCCATGCGGCAGAAAATTCGCCTTGCTGACATCATCGTTTTTGCAGTGGCGGACGGTCCCCAATTGATCGAGCGGCACATTGAATTTCTCATGGCAGTAGGCGCGGATCGCATCGCCGTCGATACCGTCAACATTGGTGACCACCATACGGCCAGCGGCGACAGCAGGCACTATCACCGACGACACGCACTCAAAGCTTTTACCTGACCCCATCAGACCAGTGTAGGCATTGATTGGCATGGTCAGCCTATCACCGGTATGCGACGGATCATGAAGCGCAGCACCCACGCCGACAGGATGGCCGGAAGGCCAATACTGAAGCCGAACAAATCGAAGAAGTACCAAATGCCCGGGCTGAGCGTACCCAGCGCCGGCGAGATCGAAGAGGCGTCAGGCAGGCGTGCCGCCAGATATTCAATAAAGCCGTTGGCGATAAAGAACAGCGCGAAGAAGGCGGCAAACTTGACCAATGCCGAACGCAGCAGGTACGCAAGTATCGACCCGGCTGCGGACATCAGAATTCCGAACATGACACCTCCTAAGCGGAAAGAGTGATACGCAATGCGACGAACGCCCACACGAAGGACATGACCGTCAACAAGATCGACCTCACGCCTTCCAGCAGATCGCAATGCGCGCTAAATGACTGTGTGTGACCGAACAGGTTCAATGTGCCAGTGGGACAGGTAGAAGAATGCTGCGGCACGGTGAAGGACCTCAACGACGGGAACAGGCTAAAAATCGGATCAAGAATCTGCGCCACCGTCGGCACGGCCTCCAACGTCGGCAAACCGATACCGGGATCAGGGCCAAGGTTAGTCAAAGGCTCGGTTGAAGGGTTAGTTGGGGTCGACGGTGCGGCATCGCCCCCAGTCCCGCTGTTCGGAAGCGAGAACGGAGCACCAACTCCACCACCTGAAGGAGCAACCTGCGGCGCGACAAAGTCAGCGACAGTCGGATACGAAGCCTGACTCTGCGCCTGATACGCGCTGACATCGGCCTGAGTCACAGGGTCCGCAGCATCGTAAGGAAGCCCCGCATAGCCGGGAGCAGCCGCAGCCTTCTGCCAAGCGGTATTTGCCAAACTCGCCAACAGCGCCGGATTCACAGGCTTACTAGGTTCATCCGCCGGTAACGACGCGACAGCGGCACTAACGTTGTTATATACGCTGTCTGCCTGCTTAGGAAAATTGGATGCAGGGCATAGCCCATTAACTGCACTCAAGCCGATTCCAGCACACCCCGTAGTTTGCGTGCTTCCAATATTACCGAAGTCGGATTCAAATGGTCCCTGCCCAGCGAACTGGCCCGAGACGTAGGAAAATCGATTGATGTAATGACACTCGCCATTGACCATCCGCGACAGTCGCTGACACGACATATCAGCGCTACCGCAGCCGCCTTGACCGCCGCCCCATGCTCCGCAAGCTGCATCCAGCGTAGGCGCAAGCACGTTTGAAACCTGAAACATCTTCATCGGCGCATATCCGCCGTTCACGTTGTAAGGACTATCAGCACCGGGCTTAGAAACCTTACCGTCACTGCCGAAGATCCACTTCACAACGCCATCAACCGCAAGCTGTACGGCGACACCCATACCAATGGCAATGCCTGTCGTAATCCACGCGGGGGCCGTAGCAGCTCCGACCGAAACCGTCACTGCGACGGCAGCAGCAGTGCCGAATGCCGCCCCCGAACTATTGAGCGTAGAGCCCCAGCGAGGATCATTCGCTGCAAACCCACGTGCAGCCATTTTCTTCTGAATGAGGCTGCTAATAGCCTGCTGCATACGCGATACCGCAGCAACCTGCGCAAACGATAACGAGCAAGCAACCAGCAGTACAACCATCATAGAAAATTTGCGCATGATCACCCCTTCAAACCTTGAACGACAGCCCAGCCGCAAACAATTCCCCAACCGAATACAAACAAATCCCAAAATTGTGCGGCACTCATAGCACCTCCCAAACGACTGAAAAAAAGGGGCGAAGTGTTAGCCCCGCCCCTCCCATACCTCACCGGCTGTTACCCCGATCAACCACCGCGGAGCATGCCCAGCGCGATCTTCGCCGCTTTGATCGTCGCGTAGATCGTTGCCAGCACAGCACCGATAGCCAGCACGCCGACCGTCACGTCAGCGGCAGTCACAGCACCGGTAATCGACGTCAGATCGATAGCTGCCTGCGCTGGCAGGATTGCGGCAAAAGCGACAGCACCACCGACAGCGCCAACCACACGTTTCATGATTTGTTTCATCAACTTCCCCTTAAAAATTCACCGGGAAACCGCCCGGCCGGATCACCCTCTACGGATTAATTCGATACATACACCTACAGCACGCGCAACCATGTAGCAGACCACCACCAGCGAGAAACCAGCGCCCCACACTTGCGCAACTTCTCCAGCGGACGGTAAAACTGACTGCACATCCGACGCAGGCAACGCGGCACCGCCAATTACGACTTGGTCATACATGGAAACCTCGACGAAAGTCACATAGCCTGTCGTCACGCCGTCAGCCAACAAACACGCATTCGCCGGACCGGTCATCTCAGTCTTGCCAAGAGGACCCGGTTGAACGGTGCACGTCGCGACGCGCATTAGTACCGGCTCCACGATCAAGCCTTGTCACTGATCGCCGGTAGCGCGTGGCTCGATTGCGTAGGGCCAGCAGCCTTAGATTCCGCTGCCTTTGCCCCCATAGCCTTGCCGCCAGCAACGCCGGGTTCCATGCCCACAGCAGGGCCAGCGACACCAGCAGGCTTAGCGCCTACAGCCTTCTTAGGAATCATCTGAGCGACGCGGCCACCGATACGCTTGTCTTGACCGATGGCGATTTCGAACTCAACGTCATAGAGTCCTGGCGCAATGTCTTTGAAGCGATCCGGCACCAGCAGTTCGCCAACAAGCAAGGCGAGTTCGCCCGTTTCGCGGTCCACCTTATGTACGAGGCAGTCGGCGAAACGCATGTCGTAATCCTTGAGCGACTTTTTGGAGAAGCCCGAGCGCGGAGTAACGCTCAACACTTCAACGGTGACGGTACGCGCAGGACCGTCCACAACGGAGCCATCCCACTGCTTGACGTCGGCGACCTCGGAAACGATGCGGCTGTTTTGACCAACGGCGGCGTCGAACTCGACCATATAAACCCCCTTTGGCAAATCCTTGTAGCGCGCCGGAAGCGACAGCACGCCGATCTTCGGTTTCACATCGCCGGTCGCTGGATCTACGTCCCGGACGACGCACTGTGCATTGCGGATGTCGTAATCGTTACCGGTCTTGCGGGACGTGCCGGCGACTTGAACAATGTGGACGATCTCGATTTTGGCTTGCATATGCTTCCTCTCAATGTTTGCCCTCTAGGGCGGATAAACGCTTATTTGCGTGACAATTGTTGAAAATTGTTAAAACACTTACGGGGTAAAATTTCCTAATGACAACGACCGGACAAACCCATGTACAAACTTGTATTCATAGCCCTAGTAATTGCAGCCGTAGCCGCCGTTCTTTCAAAGCTTCAGGCAAACAAAAAATCATTCACTCCGCCCAAGGCAAAGAGACTGCTAACAAAGAACGAACAGCCCATGTACTTCCGCTTAGCGGAGACATTCCCCGGACATGTGGTCTTAGCTCAGGTCTCACTCGGCGCGCTACTGCAAAGCCCAAACCGAGCAACAAGAAATCGATACGACCGGAAGATGGCCGACTTCGTGTTGTGCACAAAAGCCTTCGACGTAATTGCAATAGTCGAACTAGACGACTCCAGCCATAACGGCAAAGAAAATCGCGACGAAGCAAGGGACAAACTACTCAATGCGGCCGGGTATAAAACGCTGAGATACAAACGCGTCCCCGACATCGCAACGCTAAAAACAGACATCAGCCTTCCAACTGCTTGTTAGCTTTGTCTGACAGTGCAGTGAGCACGCGACGAGCAGCATTCAGAGAGGGTTGCCAGATCTCAGGCTGCGCATCCACACGTACACATCCTTCAAGCGACGCGATTTCAACCAGAAGCGCGGCTTTCAACACACGGATTTCGGCCGCATTTAAGGAGAGAGGCAATCGAAATTCAGACATCAAGGCACCTCGAATTAGCGTTACTTGTCACGTTAATTGGTACACACTGCGTACCACCTGTGCTATCGTTTACGGTATCCATACGGAGACAAAATATCTCCAAACGGATAAACGAAAGATATCTCCATTCGGAGACATTGACTAATTGAAAGTTGCTATGGATTACGCAGAATTGATAGATAAGGCATTGAGGGGGCGTTCAGTGCGCAAGACGGCACTGATGTGGGAAGTGCCGCCACCGACGCTGGATCGCTATATGCGGGGCGAACGAATCCCCGATGTGACAACCATCTTGAAAATCATCGAGGATTCAGGAGTAGCGGCCGAAGAGGCCTTGAAGGCGATAGCTGCGCAGGAGCAGCTAAAGAAAGATGGTGGGCCTCCCGTGAGTCGAACACGGCACCAACGGATTATGAGTCCGCTGCTCTAACCAAGCATGAGCTAGAGGCCCAGGGTATTGCTATGCGCTGGAAGCCTTGCCTGCCCCTCCTACGCGCGTCCGTTTATAAAACGAACTCGCGAGGATAAGGGCTAGCACAGCCACTAGTCAAGTCTTAGTTGCCTTCCAAGAAGCTTTTCAGCTTGTCGGAACGGCTAGGATGGCGCAGCTTGCGCAGGGCCTTGGCTTCGATCTGGCGTATGCGCTCGCGGGTGACGTCGAACTGCTTGCCGACCTCCTCCAGCGTGTGGTCGGTCGACATCTCGATACCGAAACGCATGCGCAGCACCTTGGCTTCGCGCGGCGTCAGCGAGTCGAGCACATCCTTGACCACGCCGCGCATCGACGCGTGCAGCGCCGCGTCGGACGGCGCCAAGGTGTTGTTGTCCTCGATGAAGTCACCCAGATGCGAATCGTCGTCGTCGCCGATCGGCGTCTCCATCGAAATCGGCTCCTTGGCGATCTTCATGATCTTGCGGATCTTGTCCTCGGGCATCTCCATCTTGATGGCCAGCGTGGCCGGGTCCGGCTCGGCGCCGGTTTCCTGCAGAATCTGGCGGGAAATCCGGTTCATCTTGTTGATGGTCTCGATCATGTGCACCGGAATACGGATGGTGCGCGCCTGGTCGGCGATCGAGCGCGTGATGGCCTGGCGGATCCACCACGTCGCGTAGGTCGAGAACTTGTAGCCGCGGCGGTATTCGAACTTGTCGACCGCCTTCATCAGGCCGATATTGCCTTCCTGGATCAGGTCGAGGAATTGCAGGCCGCGGTTGGTGTACTTCTTGGCGATCGAAATCACCAGGCGCAAGTTGGCCTCGGTCATTTCGCGCTTGGCCTTGCGCGCCTTCATTTCGCCGGCCGCCATCTGACGGTTGATGTTGCGCAGGTCCGGCAGCGGCAGCACGACGCGCGCCTGCAGGTCGATCAGGCGCTGCTGCAGTTCCTTGATGGTCGGAATGTTGCGGCCCAGGATGGCGCTGTACGCGTGGCCCGCGGCCACTTCGCCGTCCACCCATTCCAGGTTGGTTTCGTTGCCAGGGAAGACCTTGATGAAGTGGGCGCGCGGCATGCCGCACTTGTTCACGGCCACGTCGAGGATCTGCTTCTCGATGTGACGCACTTCATCGACCTGGCCGCGCAAGGTGTCGCACAGCTTCTCGACCACCTTGGCGGTGAAGCGGATGCCCAGCAGTTCGTACGAGATCGCTTCCTGCGCCTTGATGTAGGCCTTGGAATTGTAGCCTTCCTTCTCGAAGGCGCGGCGCATCTTGTCGAACTGCAGGGAGATGGTGTCGAATTTTTCCAGCGCGGCGTTTTTCAACGCTTCCAGCTGTTCGGCCGAGAAACCGGCGGCGCCCGAAGCGCTCGCTTCTTCCTCTTCCTCTTCTTCCTCTTCTTCCTCTTCCTCTTCTTCCTCGTCCTCTTCGGCCGGCGCGGCCGCTACCGGCGCGGCGACTTCTTCGCTGTCGTCGACCAGGCCGTCGACGATCTCGTCGATCTTGATTTCATCGGCGCGGATGCGGTCGGAGGCGGCGATGATCTCGGCGATCGTCACCGGGCAGGCGGAAATCGCCTGGATCATGTCTTTCAGGCCGTCTTCGATGCGCTTGGCGATTTCGATCTCGCCTTCGCGGGTCAGCAGCTCGACCGAGCCCATCTCGCGCATGTACATGCGCACCGGATCGGTGGTGCGGCCGAAATCGGAGTCGACGGTCGACAGCGCCGCTTCGGCGGCCGCTTCGGCTTCGTCGTCGCTGGTTACGGTGGCGACGTTGTCCGACAGCAGCAGGGTCTCGGCGTCCGGCGCGTGCTCGTAGACGGCGATGCCCATGTCGTTGAAGGTGCCGATGATGCCCTCGATCGCTTCCGGATCGACGATATTCTCGGGCAGGTGATCGTTGATCTCGGCGTACGTGAGGAAACCGCGTTCCTTGCCGAACTTGATCAGGGTCTTGAGTTTCTGGCGGCGGCGCTCGAGTTCCTCCTCGGTGGCTTCCGTGTCCGACGAGAAAGCGTCCTTCAGCAGCGCCTTTTCCTTGGCCTTGCGGTCCTTGGCCTTGGCCTTGTCGACGGCCTTCAGTTCGGCGCGTTCGACCGCATTCAGCGCGGCGACTTCATCGTTTTCGGGCTGGAATTCTTTTGGTTTGCGCCCGCGCCGGCCCGGCACTTTGACCGACGGCAGCACGTAGCCAGAGGTATCGATGGCGGCAAGCGTCGCCGCGTCCGTGGTCTGGCTGACCACAGGCGGGTTGCTGGCGACACGCGTTTCCGGCTTGTCCGCCGTTTTCGCGGATTTTGCGGTCACTTTGCTCGGCTTTGCAGCCGCTTTGGATTCAGGTTTCTTGATTGGCACAGGCGCTTTCGATTACACAACGACTTGCTTATTTAGGATAAAGTTTCTTGCGGCTCTTGCGAACCTACGTCTTCGAACTTGCCGACTGCACAAGTTCGACAATACTACGACTTACTTACACCCGGTCAGGCCGACCGATCTCAACAGAACTCCACCGCGATTGGCAGAAATTCTACTGCATCAGACACGTGCGTGGGGGCAAGAAACCATGACTAGGTTAGAAAGCAAACAGAACGTTTGCTAAACAGCGCAGCGCGCTGAACTAAACCAAAGCTGGCCCTGGCCGCCGACACCTGTCTTTCCGCGTCGATCAAGAGCCTAACTTACTGAAAACAAACACACTCTGAACTGGAAAACGATGCCAAAACATACAACACTTAGCGTTTTATTATAGCACGTCACTTTTCAATTTCCAGAGGCGGAAACCCCACTTCCCGCCCCGGAAGAATGACAGAAACATTACATCACAAAACGCCCGACAACTATTGCCACAACCTACCTGCTAGCCAACTCCGCCTGCGCCTCGCGCAGCAACTGGTCCTGCTGCGACGTCAGCTCGCGGTAGCGCACGCCGATCTCGTCGGACGACAGCCCCGCCGCAAACAGCTGGCTCAGCTCCTGCTTCAGCGCGTCGTTCTTGACCTGGCGGATCGCGCCGCGCAGGAACAACCGCACCGCATCGAAGTCCGACTCAGGCTCCTTGACGATCTCGGAGATGATGCCGTCGTACTCCTCGCCCTGCGACTTCAGATGTTGCGCAAAGGCCGCAAAACTGCCGTTCGGCCCCAGCGCCTGCGCCGCCCCGACCAGCTGCGCCAGCCGCTCGGCCGGTTCGGCGCCGAAATACTGGAACGCCGCCAATGCCGCCGCGTCGATGTCCAGCGCCAGCGGCGGATGCGCCACCAGCAGCCGCACGATCTGCAGCTCCAGCCCGACCGGCACCGGACGCCCGGTGCGGGGCGGCGCCTGGCGCGCCACGGCGACCGGCTTGGCCAGCTCGAACAGCACCTCGATCTCGGACGGCGTGCTCTGCGTCAACTGCGCCAGGCCGCGCACGATCTGCAGGCGCAGCGACGTCGGCGTCATCGACTGCAGCATCGGCTTGGCGTCGAACTGGGCACGGGCCCGGCCCTCCGGACTTTGCAAATCGTGCTCGCCGACCGCTTCCTTGATCAGGAACTGCGACAGCGGCATCGCCTCATGTATCTCCTGTTCGAACGCCTCGTTGCCGTAGGTGCGGACATAGCTGTCCGGGTCGTGCTCGGTCGGCAGGAACAGGAACTTGATGGTCTTGTTGTCCGTCACGTGCGGCAGACAGGCTTCCAGCGCGCGGCGCGCGGCGCGGCGGCCGGCCTTGTCGCCGTCGAAACTGAAAATCACCGTGTCGGTTTGACGCAACAATTTCTGTACGTGGTTGGTGGTGCAGGCCGTGCCCAGGGTTGCCACCGCTTGCGGGAAACCCATTTGCGCCAGCGCCACCACATCCATATAGCCTTCCGTCACCAGCACATAACCCGCATCGCGGATCGCCTGGCGCGCTTCGAACAAGCCATACAGCTCGAATCCCTTAGAAAATAAAGGCGTTTCGGGAGAATTCAAGTACTTCGGTTCACCGTGGTCGAGGACCCGGCCGCCAAAGGCGATGACCTGGCCCTTGGTGTTTTTAATCGGAAACATCACGCGCTCGCGGAAGCGGTCGTAACGTTTGCGGTTGCCGCCGTCCTCGTCCACCTTGTCGATCACCAGGCCGGCCTCGGCCAGCGCCACCGCCTCGTAGTCGGAGAAGATGGAGCGCAGGTTGTCCCAGCCGGCCGGCGCGTAGCCGAGGCCGAAACGGGCGGCGATTTCGCCGGTCAGGCCGCGGTTCTTCAAATAGGCGATGGCGTCGGTGGCGCCGCGCAACTGCGAGCGGTAAAAATCGCTGGCGCGCGTCATCGCCTCGGTCAGCGCCAGGCTTTGCGCGGCCATTTGCGCGCGCTGGGCCGGCGGTATCTTGTCATCCTGCTCGGGCACGACCATGCCGACGTTCTGCGCCAGGTCCTTGACGGCATCGACAAAACCCATGCCGGAATACTCGATCAGGAAACCGATCGAGGTGCCGTGGGCGCCGCAGCCGAAGCAATGGTAGAACTGCTTGGTCGGGCTCACCGTGAAACTGGGCGATTTTTCGCTGTGAAACGGGCACAGGCCCATGAAATTCGCGCCGCCTTTTTTCAGCTGCACATAACGACCGACAACGTCGACGATGTCGACGCGGTTCAGCAGATCGGAAATAAAGGATTGTGGTATCACTTGGCTATGCGGTCTTGTTATTGATCAGACTATACCGCCGCGCCGATCCGGCTTTGATGCGGATCAAGTCGCGGCAGAGCTAACGACAGAGCTGGGGCATTATGCCGGGGTCAGCGCTTTCTTGACCAGGGCCGACACGACGGTCATGTCGGCGCGGCCGGCCAGCTTGGGCTTGACGATGGCCATGACCTTGCCCATGTCCTGCGGACCGGCGGCGCCCGAGGCGGCGACGGCGGCGGCCACTTCGGCGGCCACTTCCTCGTCCGACAGGCCGGCAGGCATGTAGGCGGTCAGCACGGCCAGTTCGGCTTTTTCGATGTCGGCCAGGTCGGCGCGGCCACCGGCTTCGAACTGGGTGATCGAGTCCTTGCGCTGCTTGATCATTTTTTCAACGATGGCGACGGTCTGCGCGTCGTTGACTTCGATGCGCTCGTCGACTTCCTTGCGCTTGATTTCAGCGATGATCAGACGGATGGTGCTCAGTTTGCCCGCTTCCTTGGCGCGCATCGCGGCTTTCATGTCTTCGGTGATTTGTTCTCTCAAGCCCATGGCGTTTCTCTCAGAAAATTAGTGGAGTAAAAATGCGAAAACCCGCCGTGGCGAACCAGAGCGGGTATCTTCCAGATGCAACAAGATACAACCCGAGGCGTAAGCGCCGTACTGCCGGGTTGAATCTGCAAGAGCAGTCTTAGAACAGTTTTTTCGGCAGTTGCTGGCTGCGGATGCGCTTGTAGTGACGCTTCACGGCAGCTGCCAGCTTGCGCTTGCGCTCAGCCGTTGGTTTTTCGTAGAACTCGCGAGCGCGCAGTTCGGTCAGCAGGCCGGTTTTTTCGATGGTGCGTTTGAAGCGACGCATTGCGACTTCGAACGGCTCGTTTTCTTTAAGGCGAATAGTGGTCATGTAAAAATTCAAACCGTTTGAGGTTATAGGGAGAAAGAGACTATAGCAGGTTTTGCAGCAAAATGGAAGACGCTTGGCCATCTGGACGGCCATCGATGCGGCTTTCACTGCAAAAACAACGCGGCGTACTAGACAATCTTTCTACGCCGCTAACTTCCGGGAATCGAATTATATCAGACCGCCTGCCCGGCCGCCACACCCGATGCCCACGCCCACTGGAAGTTGTAGCCGCCCAGCCAGCCGGTCACGTCCACCGCCTCGCCGATGAAGTACAGGCCCGGCACCTTGTTGGCCATCATGCTCTGCTGCGACAGTTCGCGGGTGTCGATGCCGCCGCGCGTGACTTCGGCCTTCTTGTAGCCTTCCGAGCCGTTCGGCGTGATGGTCCACTGGTTGACCGCCGCGCCCAGCTTGCGCAGCTGCGCGTCCGGCAGGTCGGCCAGGCGCGCGTCCAGCGCGAAGCCGTGCGCCAGCAGCAGGCCCTCGGCCAGGCGCGCCGGCAGCCACTGCGACAGCACATTGCCCAGCTGCTTCTTGATCGCGCCCTTGCCCTCGATCAAGGTCGCCGCCAGGTCCAGCTCGGGTATCAGGTTGATGACGATGGGCGTGCCGGGCGTCCAGTACGAGGAGATCTGCAGGATCGCCGGGCCGGACAGGCCGCGGTGGGTGAACAGCAGGTCCTCGCGGAAGCGGCCGCCGGTCGGGTTGCGGCCCTTGAGGGAGCCGGTTTCCACGTCCACCTCCAGCGCGATGCCGGCCATTTCGACGAACGGCGCCCACTGCTGCGGGTCGAAGGTCAGCGGCACCAATGCCGGACGCGGCTCGACCATGCGCAACTCGAACTGCTGGGCGACGCGGTAGCCGAAGTCGCTGGCGCCGATCTTGGGTATCGACAGGCCGCCGCTGGCGATCACCACGCTGTCGGCCTCGATGTCGCCGCCGTCGGTCTGCAGCAGGAAACCACCTTCGGCCGCCTGTTGCAGGCTGGTGACCTTGCACGGCATGCGCCAATGCACGTCGCCGCCGGCGCATTCGTCTTTCAGCATGTCGATGATCTGCTCGGCGGAGTCGTCGCAGAACAGCTGGCCGCGATGCTTCTCGTGGTAGCCGATGCGGTGCTTCTTGACCAGCGCGACGAAGTCGGCCGGCGTGTAGCGCGACAACGCGCTCTTGCAGAAGTGCGGATTCTCGGACAGGAAGTTGGCCGGACCGGCGTTGATGTTGGTGAAGTTGCAGCGTCCGCCACCGGAGATGCGGATTTTCTCGGCCAGCTTGGTGGCGTGGTCGATCAGCACCACGCGCTTGCCGCGCTGGGCCGCCGTCGCCGCACACATCATGCCGGCCGCGCCGGCGCCGATTACCGCTACATCAAACTTTGCCATGTCAAATCCAATCGTCCAAAGGCGTATTGTACTTGACTGGTCGGCCTTACTCGATGGGCTCGCTGACCCGCTGGCGCGACTGCAGGGTGCGCGACACCAGCAGACACTGCGCCACCTGCTCGGCGATCGATGGCGGCACCGGCACCTCGCCCTTCAGCACGGACGCGATCCACGCCGCCGTGGTGGCCGCATCCTTGCCCTCGGGCAGCAGCGGCAGTTCGCCGACCTGCGTCTGCTTCGGCACCAAGGTCGTGCGCAGGCCGCCGTGGAACCAGTCGATCTGCTGCGCCTTGTTGGCGTTGGCCACCGTTTCGCCCTCGGTGCCGCGCATCAGGAAGGCGTCGCCGCGCTCGTGCAGGGCCGCGGTGGTGAAGTATTCGCCCAGCATTTCCAGATACTCGGGGTGCGTGTACGACACCAGCCGCAGCGCCGGCCCGGCGAACGGCTGCATGATCTTGACCAGCGTATGGGTGGAGTTGCGCACGCCCAGCCGGCGCCGCAGCGACAGCAGATACGCCAGCTTGGGCGCCAGCGCATCGATGGTGATGAAGGCCACATGGCCCTGCGCCATCGCCTCCTCCGCCTCGGCGCGGTGGCGCGCGGCCGGCACGCCCAGCGCCTCCAGCACCTCGGCGGTGGCGATGCGGCCCAGGTCGTGCGCGACGCCGTGCACCAGCACCGGCACGCCCTCGCGCGCCAGCAGCATCGCCAGCAGCGCGGTCAGGTTGGCCATCTTGCGGGCGCCGTTGTAGGTCGGGATGATGACCGGCGCGAACTGCCCCGGCGGCGCGGCCAGCGGTTCGAACGAGCCTTCGGCCGCGTCGAGGAAGCCGGCGATCTCCTCCACCGATTCGCCCTTGATGCGCATGGACAGCAAAATGCCGCCCAGCTCCAGGTCGGAAACGCGGCCGTCCAGCATGGCCTGGTAGAGGTCGTGGGCGTCGTCGCGGTTCATGCTGCGGGCGCCGTTTTTGCCGCGACCTATTTCTTTGATGAAACGTGCGGCGAGGAAGGGTTCGTGAGTTGATGTGGTCATGGCATCAGCTTAAACCACTACGCCACATTTCGGCTACACTATCCCTCCCCCGCAATAAATATACGTAGAGAATCATGATCTCCCCATATATCGAAAACATCAACGTCACCTCGTTCGGCCCGATGCCGTCGCCGGAAGCCTTGCACAGCAAGCTGCCGCTGACCGACAGCGCCTCGGACACGGTGATGAAGGGCCGCGAAGCCCTGCGCAACATCATCGACCGCCAGGACAAGCGCCTGTTCGTGGTCGTCGGTCCATGCTCGATCCACGATCCCGTGGCCGGCCTGGATTACGCCCGCCGCCTGAAAGCCCTGCAAGCCGAAGTGGCCGACACCATGCTGCTGGTGATGCGCGTGTATTTCGAAAAGCCGCGCACCACCACCGGCTGGAAGGGCTATATCAACGATCCGGACATGGACGATTCCTTCCGCGTCGACGCCGGCATGGAGAAGGCGCGCCAGTTCCTGCTGGACGTGTGCGAACTGGGCCTGCCGACCGCGACCGAGGCGCTGGATCCGATCTCGCCGCAATACCTGGGCGACCTGATCGCCTGGACCGCCATCGGCGCCCGCACCACCGAATCGCAGACCCACCGCGAGATGTCGTCCGGCCTGTCCACGCCGGTGGGCTTCAAGAACGGCACCGACGGCGACATCAGCATCGCCATCAACGCCATCCTGTCGTCGGCGCATCCGCACTCCTTCCTGGGGATTAATTCGCAGGGCAATGTGTCGATCGTGCGCACCCGCGGCAACGCCTACGGCCACGTGGTGCTGCGCGGCGGCGACGGCCGTCCGAACTACGATTCGGTGTCGATCGCGATTGCCGAGCAGGCGCTGGCCAAGGCCAAGCTGCCGGCCAACCTGGTGGTCGACTGCTCGCACGCCAACAGCTACAAGAAGCCGGAACTGCAACCGCTGGTGATGGCCGACGTCATCCACCAGATCGTGCAGGGCAACAAGTCGCTGGTGGGCGTGATGATCGAGTCCAACATCGTCGGCGGCAACCAGAAGATCCCGGCCGACCTGAGCCAGCTGAAGTACGGCTGCTCGGTGACCGACGGCTGCATCGACTGGGAAACCACCGAACAGATGCTGCGCGAGGCGCACAAGCAGCTGAAGAACCGGCCCTAAGCCACGTCATTCCCGCTTTCGCGGGAATGACGGTTGGTTCGCTAGCCGAACGCCATCACCCTGGTGGCGACACCAAACGACCCCGCCAGCGCCGCCTCGGCCTTGCTGGCAGGGGCGCTCAGCTCAGCGAGGTCCAGGTAGACCTTGCAATCCTCGACCTTGACCGAATAGCGGCGCGTCGTGCTCTCGCGCGGGTCGATGTCGCCGCACTCGAGCACCGCATGTACGTGCTCTTCGTCGGTACGGAACAGCGCCACGCCCGGCAATTCCTGCCAAGCCAGTCCGCGCGGCACAAGGCGCGCGCCGCTCATGGGCACATCCCTCACTTTGCAAATCAGCTTCCATTGTCCGGACATCGCCCGTCTCCCTAGTCAACTTCCTGCAGTTGTCTAAGCAAAACCGATGCCATAAAAAAGGCTGAAAATTCTGACCATTTGGCAAAATTTCGCACTGCGCGGGTGCGGGCCGGGGCCGCCGTGGTGCATGCTTGCACGCACTTTCCATTACAATGGCGGATTCCCCTTTTGATTTGTGCATTCTTCATGATCGTACTCGGCGTCGAATCCTCCTGTGACGAAACCGGCCTTGCGCTGTATGACACGCAACACGGCCTGCTGTCCCACGCCCTGTATTCGCAAGTGGCGATGCATGAAGAGTACGGCGGCGTGGTGCCGGAACTGGCCTCGCGCGACCATATCCGCCGCGCCATTCCGCTGCTGACGCAGACGCTGGAAGGTGCCGGCAAGTCGCTGGCCGACATCGACGCCATCGCCTACACCCAGGGTCCCGGCCTGGCCGGCGCGCTGCTGGTCGGCTCGTCGGTGGCCTGCAGCCTCGGCCTGGCGCTGGACAAGCCGGTGCTGGGCGTGCACCACCTGGAAGGCCACCTGCTGTCGCCGCTGCTGGCCTCGCAGCCGCCGGAATTCCCCTTCATCGCGCTGCTGGTGTCGGGCGGCCACACCCAGCTGATGCGGGTGGATGGCGTCGGCCAGTACACGCTGCTGGGCGAAACGCTGGACGACGCCGCCGGCGAAGCCTTCGACAAGTCGGCCAAGCTGCTGGGCCTGGGCTATCCGGGCGGACCGGCGATTTCGCGCCTGGCCGAATTCGGCGACCCGGCCGCCTACAAGCTGCCGCGCCCCATGCTGCACACCAAGGATTTCAATTTCAGCTTCTCCGGCCTGAAAACGGCGGTGCTGACGGTGGTGAAGAACCACAAAGAGAAGGTCATCGCCAATATCTGCGAGCAGGACAAGGCCAACATCGCGCGCGGCTTCGTTGACGCCATCGTCGACGTGCTGACCGCCAAATGCGTGTCGGCGCTGAAGCATACGGGCTTGAAACGGCTGGTGATTGCCGGCGGCGTGGGCGCCAACTCGCAGCTGCGGGCGTCGCTGAACGCGGCGGCAGCCAAGAAGAAGTTCAAGGTCTACTACCCTGAACTGGAATTTTGCACGGACAACGGCGCGATGATCGCCTTCGCCGGCGCCATGCGCCTGATGGTCAATCCCGACGCCGCGAAGAAGGACTACTCGTTCAACGTCCGGCCACGCTGGCCGCTGGACGACATCAAGGTCGTGTAATTAGCCTTGGGCGAAAGCCATCGAGGCCAGCACCGCCAGTCCGACCAGCGGTATCAGGTACTTGGCCTTGCCGGCGCCCAGGCGCACGCCGCGGGCGGCAATGCGCTCGCTGCGCAGACGGTGTTCATCGGCCGACGATTCGTGGGCCACGGTGCTTGCTTTTTGCTCAGTTGCGGTATTCATAACAGCCTCCATATCCGTTGATGATCTTCCTTTCTGGAAAGTAACGCAATTGTCGTGCCAACAAAATAGGCACAGATTGGCCTATACAGCTTGATTTCAGGCCCTTTTGTGGTGCACGCGCGACACGACGCCCTGTTGCGTGCCCAGCTTCTGCGCAGCCCGCTCCGAGATGAAATCAATGAAGTGACGCACCCGCAGCGGCATCTGGGTACGTTGCTGATAGTACATGAAGACCCCGTTATTGCACGTTACGGTTCCGGGAAGCAAAGGAATCAGCAGTCCCTCAGCCAGTTCGCGCTCGATCATGAAGACCGGCATCTGGCCGATGCCGGTGTCGTTCAGCACCGCCGTCAGCTCCCCCTCCACCGTATTGAAACTGGCCACCGCCGGCACGTCCTGGTAGACGGTGGCGCCGTCCACGTGCAGCTCCCACGGCAGCAGCCGGCCGGTATTCGGATGGCGGAAGCCGGTGCAGCGGTGGTTCGCCAGCTCCGCCACCGTCGTCGGCGTGCCATATTTCTGCAGATAGCCGGGGGTGGCGCAGACCAGCAGCAGCATCTCGCCCAGCTTGCGTGAAATCAGGTTGCGCTCGGGCGGGCTGCCGGCGCGGAAGCCGACGTCGATCTTGCTTTCCACCAGGTCGGTAAAGTGGTCGTCGAGCTGCATGTCGAAATGCGCGCCCGGATAGCGCTCCTGGAACTCGCGCAGCAGCGGCACGATGATGCCGTTGCCGATCGATAGGGGCGCCGCCACGCGGATCAGGCCGTCCACTTCCAGCCGGCTGTTCTGGATCTGGTCCAGCGCCTCGTCCAGCAGGCGCAGGCCGGGGTTGGCCAGCTCGAACAGGCGCGTGCCCTCTTCCGTCAGGCTCAGGCTGCGCGTGGTGCGGTGGAACAGCCGCACGCCCAGGTGATCCTCCAGCTGGCGTACCGCCTTGCTGACGGCCTGCGGCGTCAGGCCGGCCTCCACCGCCGCCTGGCTGAAACTCTTGGCGCGCACCACGCCGATGAACAGACTGATAACCCGGGCTTTATCCATATTAACAACCAGAAGATGATAATCAAACAGCTTTCCTATGGCTAGTGTAGCAGGTAACGACGGCCTACACTTGCCTCTACCAACTCACCCAACCTGAAGGAAACGATCATGACTGCCACTGCACAAAAAGTATGGTTCATCACCGGCGCATCCCGCGGCTTCGGCCTGCTGACGGCGAAAAAGGCGCTGGAACGGGGCGATTTCGTGGTCGCCACCGCTCGCGATCCGCAAACCGTCATCGCCGCCCTGGGCGAGCATCCGAATCTGCTGGCCGTGCGCCTGGATGTGAAGCTGGAAGCCCAGGCCATCACCGCCGCCCAGCAGGCGGTGGCGCGCTTCGGCCGCATCGACGTACTGGTCAACAACGCCGGCTACGGCCTGCTGGGCGCGGTGGAGGAAGCCAACGGCGAGGAAATCCGCGCGCTGTATGAGACCAACGTCTTCGGCCTGCTCAACGTCACCCGCGCGGTGCTGCCGGTGATGCGCAAGCAAGGCAGCGGCCATGTCATGAACATCTCGTCGGTCGGCGGCTACTCGGCCTACGCCGGCTGGGGCGTGTACAGCTCGACCAAGTTCGCCGTCGAAGGCCTGAGCGAAGCGATGTCGATGGAACTGGCGCCGCTGGGCATCAGCGTCACGGTGGTCGAGCCGGGATTCTTCCGCACCGACTTCCTTGACGCGTCGTCGCTGGTGGCCACCCGCGACCGCATCGCCGACTACGCCGCCACCGTCGGCGCGATGCGCGACTTTGCCGAAGGCGCCAACCACCAGCAGCCGGGCGATCCGCTCAAGCTGGCCGGCGCCCTGCTGCAACTGGCCGACAGCGAAAAGCCGCCGGTGCGCCTGCAACTGGGTTCCGACACGGTGGAACGCGTGCGCGCCAAGAACCTGTTCGTCGAAACCGAGATGGCGCAATGGCTGGAGCTCGCGGTATCGACCGACCACGCGGCTCCGCTCAAGCAAGCCGCTTAAGGCGACAGCAGGTCCGCTCGCGGATAGCCCCAGCCGGGCACGCCGTCGGGACATTTCAAGGCCTGCGAAAAATGCAGCGTCGTGAAATTCCCGCGCGGCGTGGCGGCGAAGCGGTAATCCGACAATTCGCCGGAGGCCAATGCCAGCAAGGGCGCGCGGCCAAACCGCAGCCACGCGTCGACCTGGCAGTTGGATTGCTTCAGCAGGCGCAGCGCCTGCAAGCCCGCCGACGCTGTGGCGAATTGCAGTACGCCGGGCGACAACGCTTGCGACGGCAGCTGTTCCACCAGCCCGGCCGGACAAGCCAGCGGTTCCAGCCACGTCGGCGCGATGCTGGCCACGCCGCGCCGCAAGCGGTAATTGCCCTGCGCCTCATTGCTCTCCACGCTGACAAAGGACCAGCACAGAGGCTGCGACGGAAACGCCGTCATCGCCACATCGAGCACGCGCGATGCAGGATCGATGCCCTGCAACGCCGCCGTGATCTGCTGCCGTCCCGCTTGCGAAGCCACGCCCTGCACCGCGATGAACCCAAGACCGACGCCCAGCGCCAGCAGCAATCCCGCGCGGCCGCGCGTGCCTGCACGCCACTGCGCCGCGCCGCACAGCGCGCCAATCAACAGCAGCGCAGCAAACGACGTCCACCCCAGGTAGCCCTTGACGGCAAACGCCACCAGCACCGCCAGCAAACCCGCCGGTCCCGCCATGCGCGCGAAACGCCAGCGCATGACGAGCGCCATCGGCACGCCGAACGCCACCCAGAACAGCGGTTCGACAATGAACACCATGTCGCCGTAGAGCCATCTTCCGTCGAACGGATACCACGGATGGACGCCGTAGGAATTGGTAAAGTCCAGCAGCAGGTGCAGCGCCAGGCCGGCGGCTATGCTGGCCGTCAGTCCCCAGCGCGCCGGCATGCTGGCCCTGAGCAGCGCCCGCGCGGAGGGCCAGCATAACCACAACAAGGCCGCCAGCAGCAAGGCCTGCGGCAACGCCATCAAGGCCGTATGCGTGTGGCCGCGATGATAAAGCAGATAGCCCAGCGGATCGGGCAAGCGCTTACCAAGGAACAGATCGAGATCGGGAAAATTACTGGCCAGCGCACACGACACCAGCAGAAGCCGATGCCGCACCCGCTGCGACTGAGTGTCCGCCTCGTCGGGCAGACTGCGATGCACTACTTCTCCAACGCCGAAACCGATGATGCTGTGGGTGATATTGTCCATGTACCTATTCAGGTTTGAGCAGCTGCTCCAGCCGCCGCGGGTAGTGATTCAGGAAGTCGCGCGTGACGGAGTAGTGTTCGGTGTCTTCGTAGGCCACTTCGGAGATGCCGGTGCCGTCGAACAGCAGGATCTTCGCGTTGGGATAAGCCAGCAGGATCGGCGAGTGCGTGGCGATGATGAATTGCGACTCTTCCTCCACCAGCTGATGGATCGCCGTCAGCGCAGCCAGTTGCCGGTTGGGCGACAGCGCGGCTTCCGGTTCGTCCAGCAGGTACAGGCCCCTGCCTTTGAACTTGTTCAACAGCACCGCCATGAAAGCCTCGCCATGGGAACGCGCGTGCAGCGACTCCGCGCTGGCGGAATCTCGCTCCCACAACTCATCCATGTGGGTGCTGACGTTGTGGAAGCTCTCGGCACGGAAGAAGTAGCCGTCGCGAGGCGTCCTGAAACTCCTGGAGAGCCGCAACGCATGCTGCAGCGGGGCTCTCTCGCTTGCGGTATTCAGGCTGATGTTCTTGTTGCCGCCGTCGATACCGAAGCCCAGCGCCAGCGCGATCGATTCGAGCACGGTCGATTTGCCGGCGCCGTTTTCGCCGATGAAGAACGTCACATCCGGATGAAAGCTGATCGACTCCAGGTTGCGCACTGCCGGCACGCTATACGGATGGCGCTCCCAGTCGACATCGTCGCCGAACAGCGCCGTGATCCTTTGCAGATACGGCTTGGCCTGTAAGCCCATCGCCTGGCGGCTAGCGCTGCACGTCCACGCCGCGCCAGAAGGCCACGTGATCCTTGATCTGGCTGGCCTTCTCGGACGGTTCCGGGTAGTACCAGGCGGCGTTCTCGTTGACCTTGCCGTTGACGTTCAGGCTGTAATAGCTGGCCAGGCCCTTCCACGGGCAGCGCGACGTGTGCGCGCTGGGCCGCAGGTACTCCGTCTTGACGCTGGCCGGCGGGAAGTACACATTGTTCTCGACGATCTCGACTTCGTCATCGCCGGCCTGCGCGATGACGACGCCGTTCCAGGTTGCTGTAGGCATCAGGTACTCCCTCTCTTGGTCAGACGGGGCCGCACTCCACGCGATTGCGGCCGGCATGCTTGGCGCGGTACAGCGCGGCGTCGGCCTGGCGCAGCAGGCTTTCGGCGTCCGCGATTTCCATATGGTCGAACGCGCCCACGCCGATGCTGGCCGTGACCGGCAGCAGGCGCGGGCCGGCATAATGCAGTTGCGCCTCGATCTTGCCGCGCAGGGTCTCGGCAAACTTGACGGCGCCTTCGAGCGGCGTATTCGGCAGGATCACGCACAGCTCCTCGCCGCCGTAGCGGCCCGGCACGTCGATCACGCGCACGCTCTCGCGCAGCAGGCGGCCGACGTTGGCCAGCACCTGGTCGCCGACCGCGTGGCCGTATTCGTCGTTGATGCGCTTGAAGTGATCGAGGTCGATCATCACCGCCGACAGCGGCGAGCGGAAACGCCTGGAGCGTGCCGTCTCGAACTTCAGCTTGTGCAGCAGCGAGCGGCGGTTGTGCAGGCCGGTCAGCTCGTCGGTGGTGGCCAGCTGCTCCAGCTCGCGCACCGTCGACTCCAGCGCTTTTTCATTCGAGCGCAATTCGATCAGCGCCATCACCTGGCGCGCCAGCTTGACCAGCATGACCCGCTGCGCCTCGCTCAAGCCGCCCGGCTTGGTGTCCATCACGCACAAGGTGCCGATGGCATGGCCATCCGACGAGGTCAGCGCCACGCTGCTGTACATGCGCATGTGCGGCTCGCCGACAGTCATCGCCATGTGGGCGGTGCGGTGGTCCTGCGTCAGGTCGGGAATTTCGGTGACGGCCTGGCCCAGCACGGCCAGCGAACAGTAGCTGTCGCCGCGCGGCAGCTCGCCCAGCTGCATGCCGGTGCAGGACTTGATCCACACCCGCTCGGCGTCGACCAGCGAAATGAAAGCGTAGGGAACTTCGCACACCTTGGCGGCCAGCTCGGTGAGGAAGCTGAAGTCTTCGCAGGCGGGGGTGTCGAGGATATGGTAACGGTGCAGCGCGGCCAGCCGGAACTGGTCGGCCTGCGGCCGGGCGGTGGAAAGTGTATGTACTTTTTCTGCGGCCAGCATAGGCCTCCCTGTGTAGCGACGGCGATCTTTTTTAGGGTCCCCGCGATGCGGCGGGTCCGAACTGTGGTGCTACCCGGTCAGTTTATCGCAAAACAGGGATGGCGGGAGCACTTGCCCCCGCCCGCGACCGCATTTTTTAAGCCTGCGCCATAATCTCGCGCAGCGCTTTTTCGAACACGGCGGCCGGCTGGCCGCCTGAGATCAGGTGGCGCTCGTTGATGATCACGGCCGGCACCGAGTTGATGCCGTGGCGCTGGAAGAATTGCTCGCGCTCGCGCACCTCGTCGGCGTACTGGTTCGACTGCAGCACCTCGCCGGCCACGCCGGTGTCCAGGCCGACCTGGCCGGCCACGCGCAGCAGCACGTCGTGCGAACTGGGATCCTCGCCCTGCGTGAAGTAGGCGGAGAACAGCGCCTCCTTCAACTCCCTCTGCTTGCCCTCCAGGTCCGCCCAATGCAGCAGCCGGTGCGCGTCGAAGGTGTTGTAGATGCGGTCGCGCTTACCCATCGCGAAATCGAAGCCGACTTCGGCGCCGCGGGCCCGTATCATCTCGCGCGCCTGTTCCTGCTGCGCCGCGGAAGAGCCGTATTTTTCGGTCAGGTGCTCGCCGATGTCCTGGCCCTCGGGGCCCATGTTGGGATTCAGTTCGAAAGGCTGGAAGTGCAAGCTCACCGCCGCGTCGTCGCCGATATTGTCCAGCGCTTTTTCCAGCGACTTGAGGCCGATGGCGCACCACGGGCAGGAAACGTCGGAGACGAAATCGATTTTCAGGGGAGTGGTCATGGCGCGCCTTTGCTAAAGTAATTTCCAGCATATGGCGACACCCGGCGCAAAATCAAGCGCCGGGCGCAGGGGACGAAACTACTTTTTTTTGCTTTTCGGCGCAGCCTGGGCGGCGTCCTTGCTCTTGCTGCCGATGCGGCTTTCCTTGCCGGCGATCAGGTTCGAAATGTTCTTGCTGTGACGGAAAGCCAACAGTGCGCTCATGACGAACACGGCCAGCAGCTGCGGCTCGAGGCCGAACAGCAGGCCATAGTAAAACGGCGCGAACAGCGCCGCCACCAGCGCCGCCAGCGACGAGTAGCGGAAGGCGAACGCCACCACCAGCCAGGTCACCAGGGTCGCCAGACCCAGCCAGGGATTCAGGCCCAGCAGCACGCCCAGCGCCGTCGCCACGCCCTTGCCGCCGACAAAGCGGAAGAACACCGGCCACAGATGGCCCAGGAACACGGCGATCGCCACCAGCGCGATGGTGGCGTCGCCGATCTGCAGCTGCTGCTGGTAGCGTATCGCCAGCCACACCGCCAGCCAGCCCTTGGCGCCGTCGCCGATCAGGGTCATGACGGCCGCGCCCTTATTTCCACTGCGCAACACATTGGTGGCGCCGGGGTTTTTCGAGCCGTACGTGCGCGGATCGGCGATGCCGAACACCTTGCTCATGACGACGGCAAATGAGATCGAGCCGATCAGGTAGGCGGCGACGGTCATCCAAACTGTATTCATTATTTCCTCAAAGTCGTATCAATTCCCCTGCGGGAGGGTGAATATACACTGCCGGCGCTCAGTCGGCCAGAGCGCAGTGCACCGGCTTGGCCTGCAATAAATCGACCAGCACCCGCGGCGCGATGCCGACCAGGTAGCCGCGCCTGCCACCATTGATATAAATCGTTTCCAGCGCAAGGATGCTATCCTCGACATACACCGGCATGGCTTTCTTGGTGCCGAACGGCGAGGTGCCGCCTATCATGTAGCCGCTGTGGCGCTGCGCCACCTCCGGCTTGCACGGTTCGACGGCCTTGCAGCCGATGCCGCGCGCCAGGTTCTTGGTGGAGACCTTGCAATCGCCGTGCATCAGCACAATTAAAGGTTTGGCGGCGTCGTCCTGCATCACCAGGGTCTTGACCACGTGATGTTCGTCGACGCCCAGTTCGCGTGCGGACACCGTGGTGCCGCCGTGTTCCTCGTAGTCGTAGGGGTGCTCCGTAAAGGCCACCTTGTGCTTGCGCAGCATTTGCGTTGCGGGGGTTTCGGAGATGTGCTCTTTTTTGGCCATGCGTGATACGCTGTTGATGAAGTCTGTTGATTCCGGGAGTTGCCCATTATGCAGCAGGAAATTCGCTTTGCCACTTTCAATGTTTGCAATCTTTCCCAACCTGGGGCGAAATTGTACGACAATCTGCCGCCGCTGACCCCGGCGGAATACGAAGCGAAAGTCGCCTGGACCGCGCAGCAGCTGGACCAGCTCGACGCCGACGTGATCGGCCTGCAGGAAATCTTCTCGATGGACGCGCTGCGCGACGTGCTGGCGCGCAGCCGCCGCTACCGCGAGGCCGCGCTGGCCGGCTTCGATGCCGCCCCTGATCCGGACACCGGCGCGCCGCGCCTGATGCCGCAGGTGGCGCTGATCTCGCGCCTGCCGCTGGCCGTGCCGGCCGCCGTCTACACCGACTTCCCCGACGGCGTGGCGCTGCCCGCCGGCAGCCGCGACGCCGGCCGCTTCGCCCGCGCTCCGCTGCATGCGCAGGTGGTGCTGCCGGACCGGCGCATCGCCGACGTCATCGTCATCCACCTCAAATCCAAGCGCCCCGACTACCGCAGCGGCGACGACTTCGCCGATCCGATGCAGTACGCGCAAGCCAACCTGCGCTCGCTGATACGGCGCGGCACCGAGGCGGTGGCGCTGCGCGCGCTGCTGAGCAGACTGGAGGACCAGGCCCGCCGCCCGCGCATCGTGCTCGGCGACTTCAACGACACGGCCGATGCCGTCACCACCGCCATCGTCATGGGCTCCGGCGCGGCCGGCCTGCCGGGCGAGGAACTGAGCGGCCGCATGTTCGACTGCAACCAGATCCAGCAGGGCCGCGACACCTTGCGCCACATCGGCTACACCAACATCCACGAGGGCCACTACATGACCATCGACCACGTGCTGGTGTCGGAGGAATTCAATCCGGCCTCGCGCTACGCGGTGGGCGAAGTGCTGGACGTGACCTATCTGAACGACCACCTGCTGCAGCACAAGCCGGAAGCGTCGGACCACGGCCAGGTGCTGGTGCGCCTGCGCCTGTACGGCGCGCGCGACCTGGCGGCGGCGATGTAATCCTCATGCGCCGTCCAGCAGGCCGTTGAGGCCGTCGAGCTGGCCGTCCTGCCGCGCATAGTGCCCCTGGTACTGGTCGCAGCCGTGCCGCCGCAGGAAATGCAGCTGCGCCTGCGTCTCCACGCCCTCGGCCAGCACCGTCAGACCCAGGCTGCGCGCCATCGCGATGATGGTCGTGACGGCCGGCGCCACGCCGTCGCCCTCGGGGATGCCATCGATGAAGGTCTGGTCTATCTTCAGCTTGTCGAACGGGTATTCGCGCAGATGGCCGACGCGCGTGTAGCCGGTGCCGAAATCGTCGATCGCCAGCCGCACGCCCAGCTCCCGCAAGGCCTGCAAGGTGGCCGGCGCGCTGGCGCTGTGCTTCATGATGACGGCCTCGGTCAGCTCCAGCTCCAGCCACTGCGGCGCCAGCCCGGACAATTCCAGCGCCTCGCGCACGCTATCGGCCAGGTTCTTTTGCAGGAACTGCGTCTGCGACAGGTTGACCGCCACCGTCAGCGCATGGCCGGCGTCGTGCCAGCGCCGGGCCTGCAGGCAGGCCTGCTCCAGCACCCAGCGCCCGATCGGCACCATCAGGCCGCAATCCTCGGCCACGCCGATGAAGCGCTCGGGGCGCAGCAGGCCCAGGGTCGGGTGGCGCCAGCGTATCAGCGCCTCGGCCGCCAGCGGGCGCGCGCTGGCGATGTCGATCTGCGCCTCGTATTCCAGCACGAACTGCTGCTCGCGCAGCGCGCGCCGCAGATCGTTCTCGAAGGCCACCCGCTCGACGATCTGCGCGTTCATCTCGGGACTGAAGAACTGGAAGCCGTTGCGGCCGCTTTCCTTGGCGTGGTACATCGCCAGGTCGGCGTTGCGTATCAGCGTGTCGATGTCGGCGCCGTCGTCCGGATAGATGCTGATGCCGATCGAGGTGCTGACGTGCAGCCGGTGCGGCTCCAGCACGAACTCCTGGCTGATCGCGTTGAGCACCGAGGCCGCCACGTGGGCCGCCTGGTCGACGCCGCCCAGCTCGGACAGGATGATGACGAATTCGTCGCCCCCCTGGCGGCTGACGGTGTCGACGCTGCGCACGCAGCGCACCAGCCGCGCCGCCACCTCCTGCAGCAGCATGTCGCCCACGTGGTGGCCCAGCGTGTCGTTGATGTTCTTGAAGCGGTCGAGATCGAGGAACAGGATCGCCAGCCGGGTGCGCTTGCGGCGCGCCGTCGCCAGCGCCAGGCTGAGCCGGTCAAGCAGCAGCACGCGGTTGGGCAGGTCGGTGAGGAAATCGTGCTCGGCCAGGTGGCGGGTGCGCTCCTCGGAACGGCGGCGCTCGCCCACGTCGCTCAGCAGGGCCAGCGACAGCGCCAGCTGGTCCTGCTTGCGGGCGGAAATATCGTGCATGGTCGCCACCACCAGGTCCGGCGCGAGGGCCGTCAGCAGCACCTCGGCCCAGAACGGGCTGCCGTTACAGCCGACGCAGCACCATTCGAAGCGGCAGTTGCCGTCGCGCCGGGCGGCGGCCATCAACTCGGCCAGCGCCCGCTCCGACAGCACGCCCTCGGCCTGCTGCAATGGTGACAAATCGGCAAGCCCAAGGCCGAACAGCCGCGCCACCCGGTCGCACTCGAACAGCGCCAGCGCCGCCGGGTTGGCCCCGCCTATGCGCCCGTTTTGCAACAGCAGCATCGCATCGCCGGTCTTTTCGTACCATGCGCGGAAATCGATCGCAGCGCCCTCATCCGCCCCCTCTTCCGCACCGTCATCCTGTTCGTCCACTTGGCCCTCTCTGGCGTACGCCTTTTCAGGCCTCCTTCATTCTTGCCGCCCTCAGGAATCGACCATTGACCTTGCGCAAACGCGCTTGATCCCGTTTTTCTGCAGTTCAGCCGTGTTTTCTGACCGCCCGTCGCATTCCGGTGGCCGCCGGCCTTGCATTTTCATAAAGTGCCAACATGCGCAATCCCCGCTGCGGCAACCCTAGACCAGAAGAACGATATGAAACTTGAAACCTTGCCCATGTCCCCACAGCCCGTCGTCCGCAGCAAGCGCTGGCGCAAGCCGGCCGCGGCCCTGATCGTCATCGCCCTCGCCGGCGGCGGCTGGACCGTGATGCAGGCGAAGAAGGCCGCGCCGCCGGCCGCCGCGCAGGCCGGCAAGGACGACAAGAAGAAACAGGAAGTCTTCGAACTGGCCAGCGGCGACGTCGCGGCCATCGATGCCCGGTCATTGGCGGTCAGCTTGCCCTTATCCGGCTCGCTGGCGCCCCTGAGTTCGGCCACCATCAAGTCCAAGATCTCGGGCGTGGTGGAGGTCACCACGGTGCAGGAAGGCATGGCCGTCAGCGCCGGCCAGGTGCTGGCCCGCATCGACCAGGCCGACCTGCGCGCGCGCCTGCAGCAACAGCAGGCCATGCTGGACGAGGCGCAGGCCAAGCTGTCGCTGGCGCTGAAGAACGAAGCCAACAGCCAGGCCCTGCTCAAGCAGAAATTCATCGCGCAGACCGCCTACGACACCACGCAGAACGCCGTCGACCTGGCGCGCGCCAACGTCAAGTCCACCGCCGCGATGGTGGAGATCGCCCGCCTGGCGCTGAACGACGGCATCATCAAGGCGCCGATCAGCGGCGTGGTCAGCAAGCGCCACGTGCAGGCCGGCGAGAAGCTGGCGCCGGACATGCCGGTCTACAGCATCGTCAACCTGTCCGAGCTGACCCTGGAGGCACAGGTGCCGGCGTCGGAAATCCCCCGCGTCAAGGTGGGCCAGGACGTCAAGTTCAAGGTCGACGGCTTCCAGCAGCGCGATTTCCACGGCAAGGTGGCGCGCATCAATCCGGCCACCGAAGCGGGCTCGCGCGCGATGCTGGTCTACATCTCGGTCAGGAACGAGGACAGCGCGCTGCGTGCCGGCATGTTCGCCAAGGGCAGCATCGTCACCGACCGGTCGGCCGTCGCGCCCATCGTGCCGCTGGCCGCCGTGCACGCCAACAAGAACCAGCAGATCGTCTACAAGGTCGAACAGGGCAAGCTGATCGCGCAGCCGGTCAAGCTGGGCCTGCGCAACGAGGACGAAGGCTATGCCGAAGTGGTGGAAGGCCTGCAGGCCGGCGCCAACGTCATCGTCTCGCGGCTGGACAGCCTCAAGCCCGGCGCCTCCGTCAAGCTGCCTGCCGGCGCGGGCGGCGCGCCCGCGGCCGAACAGGCCAAAGCAGCTGAACCAGCGAAAGGCTGATCATGTGGATTACCAAAATCAGTATCCGTAATCCGGTCTTCGCCACCATGGTGATGGTGGCGCTGATGGTGCTGGGCCTGTTCTCGTACAAGGGGTTGGGCCTGGAAGCCATGCCCAACATCGACATCCCCGGCGCGGCCATCGAGGTGCAGTATCCGGGCGCCTCGCCGGAAGCGGTGGAGAACGACATCACCCGCCCGATCGAGGAAGCGGTCAACACCGTCAGCGGCATCAAGAACCTGCGCGCCAATTCGTGGGAAGGCCGCGCCGGCGTCTACATCGAGTTCGAGCTGACCACCAATATGGACCGCGCGATGCAGGACATCCGCGACAAGGTGGCGCAGGTGCGGCCGCGCTTCCCGCGCGAGGCCAAGGACCCGTTCATCGTCCGCTTCGAGGGCGAGAACGCGCGCCCGATGGCGCAGATCGGCATCACCGCCACCAACACCTCGGTGCGCGACATGTCGACACTGGCCGACCAGGTCATCGCCAAGCGCTTCCAGGGCGTGGCCGGCGTCGGCCAGGTGCGCATCAACGGCATGACGGCGCGCCAGATCCTGATCAACCTGCGTCCCAACGACCTGAACGCGCAGGCGGTCGGCGTCGACGAAGTGCTGGCCGCGATCCAGAACACCAACGCCAACCTGCCGGCCGGCTCCATCAGCTACGGCGCCAGCGAGCGCCTGGTGCGGGTCGAAGGCAAGATGAAGGACCCGCGCGACTTCAACAAGATCATCGTGGCGCGCCGCGCCAACGGCCCGGTCTATCTGGAGCAGGTCGCCACGGTGGAGGACGGCGCGCAGGAAGAGCTGTCGATCTCGCGCATCAACGGCCAGCGCTCGGTCACGCTGGACATCATCAAGGTGCAGGACGCCAACGTGGTCGAAGTGGGCAAGCGCATCCAGAAAGTGGCGGCGGACCTGCAGAAGACGCTGTCCTCCGACATCAAGGTCGAAGTGCTGAACGACGAATCGCTGAAGGTGCAAAGCCAGCTCGACAACGTCAAGGAGACCATCATCGAAGGCGCGGTGCTGACCATGATCATCGTGTTCTTCTTCCTGCACTCGTGGCGCTCGACCATCATCACCGGCCTGACCCTGCCGATCGCGGTGATGGCCAGCTTCATCGCCATGAAGGCCTTCGGCTTCACGCTCAACTTCATGACCCTGATGGCGCTGTCGCTGTGCATCGGCCTGCTGATCGACGACGCCATCGTGGTGCGCGAGAACATCGTGCGCCACCTGGGCATGGGCAAGAATCACCACAAGGCGGCCGAGGACGGCACCAACGAAATCGGCCTGGCCGTCATGGCCACCACCTTCGCCATCGTCGCCGTGTTCGTGCCGGTGGCCTTCATGCAGGGCATCATCGGCCGCTTCTTCCTGCAGTTCGGCGTGACGGTGGCGGTGGCGGTGCTGGTGTCGCTGTTCGTCAGCTTCACGCTCGACCCGATGCTGTCGTCGGTGTGGCCGGATCCGGTGCAGGACCGCTTCAAGTACGTGCCGTGGCTGGGCCGCTTCATGCACTGGCTGGAAGGCGGCGTCGAAGCACTGCACAAGGTGTACGGCAAGGTGCTGGCGCTGGCGCTGCGCTGGAAGAAGCTGACGCTGGCCCTGGCCTTCTCGCTGTTCGCCGGTTCGCTGCTGCTGGTGCCGATGATAGGCGGCGAGATGATGCCCGACCAGGACAGCGGCTGGGTCAACCTGCTGATCAAGACCCCGGTCGGCTCCAGCCTGGAATACACCGACAACAAGGTGCACCAGGTCGAGGACGCGCTCAAGGCCTTCCCGGAAATCGCCAACGTCATCGCGGTGGTGGGCACGCAGGACGGCCGCAACACCGCGCAGATCGACATGAAACTGCTGGACCGCAAGCTGCACAAGCGCCGCTCGCAGAAGGAAATGGAAACGGCCATCCGCGCGCGCCTGGGCAAGATCGCCGGCATCACGCTGACGGTGGGCTGGAAGCCCATCTTCATCGCCATCCTGGGCACCGACGAGGCCAAGCTGGACGACGTGGCCCACCGCCTGATGGACAAGATGCGCAAGATCAAAGGCATCGCCGACATGGAATACAGCCAGGAGGGCGCCAACCCGTCCACCAACATCAAGATCAACAACGAGCTGGCCAGCGACCTGGGCCTGACCACGCAGCAGATCGGCGCCGCGCTGCGTCCGTTCGTGGCGGGCGACACGACCTCGCACTTCCTGGCGGCGGACGGCCAGAACTACGACGTCAACGTGCAGCTGCCGAAATCCGGCCGGCAGAAGGTGGCCGACCTGGCCGACCTGTCGCTGGCGTCGAGCAAGCTGGGGCCGGACGGCCGTCCGGTCATGGTGCCGCTGCGCCAGGTGGTCGAGTTCGTGCCGGCGTTCAGCCCGCAGGTGCTCAAGCGCCAGGCCCTGCAGCGCCGCGTGGCCGTGTATGCGGGCGTCGAAGGCCGTCCCGGCGGCGACGTCGACAGCGACGTCAAGAAGGCCATGAAGGAGATCGAGCTGCCGGCCGGCGTGCGCTTCGACGTCGGCGGCAACGCGCAGGACATGGAAGAGAGCATGGGCTCGGCCATGATCGCGCTGGGCATCGCCGTGATCTTCATCTACCTGGTGCTGGCGTCGCAGTTCGGCAGCTTCCTGCAGCCGGTGGCGATCATGATGTCGCTGCCGCTGTCGCTGATCGGCGTGCTGGTGGCGCTGCTGGTCACGGGCACCACCTTGAACATCTTCTCGGTGATCGGCTTCATCATGCTGATGGGCCTGGTGACCAAGAACGCGATCCTGCTGGTGGACTTCACCAACCACGCGCAGAAGGAAGGCATGAGCCAGCTGGAGGCGCTGATGTGCGCCGGCCAGGTACGGCTGCGCCCCATCCTGATGACCACGCTGGCCATGGTGTTCGGCATGCTGCCGATGGCGATCGGCATGGGCGACGGTGGCGAGACGCAGGCGCCGATGGGCCGCGCGGTGATCGGCGGCGTGCTGACCTCAACCCTGCTGACCTTAGTGGTGGTGCCGGTGGCCTACACCTACCTGGACAGCCTGGGCAAACGCTGCGCGCGCTTCTTCAAGGGCAAGCACGAAGAGGAACACAAGGATGACAGCGAGCACCTGCATCAGGTAAAGCAGGAAGCCGAAGTGGCTTAAGTTAACGACACAAACAAACACAAACCGGGCTGGCAGCCCGGTTTTTTTATTCCTCGGCAGGAGCGGCGTCGCCGGCTTCCTCGCCGTCGTCGTCCAGCTCACCAGGCTCAGCCAGCCCGGGATTCTGCTTCAGCTCGGCCTTGCGCCGGGCTTTCTCTTCCGCTTTTTTCTTCTTTTCCAACTCACGCTGCCGTTTTTCGTACGCGAAGTTTGTCTTTGCCATTTGCTACCTCTTTCAGAATTGCACTACGTAAGTCACATTATGACCGAAGTTGGTCATCCACGAGGATGATGTTGCGCATGCAAATGCTTCAGGCGCTCACGGGCGACGTGCGTGTAGATCTGGGTGGTGGAAATATCGGAGTGCCCTAACAGCAACTGTACCACCCGCAGGTCGGCGCCGTGATTCAATAAATGGGTGGCGAAGGCGTGGCGCAAGGTGTGCGGCGACAGCGGCGCCGTGATGCCGGCCTTCAAGGCATGTTTTTTAATCAACACCCAGAACATCTGCCGCGTCATCGCCCCGCCGCGTCCGGTGACAAACAGCGCGTCGTCGACCTGGCCGTTGAGGATCACGCCGCGCGCCTCCTTCAGGTAGCGCTCGATCCACACCCGCGCCTGCTGGCCGAACGGCACCAGCCGCGTCTTGGCGCCCTTGCCGGTGATGCGCAGCACGCCGTCGTTCAGACTCAGCTCCAGCATCTTCAGCGCCACCAGCTCCGACACGCGCAGGCCGCTGGCGTACATCAGCTCCAGCATGGTGCGCTCGCGCAGGCCCAGCGGCGTGGCCACGTCGGGCGCCGCCAGCAGCGCCTCCACTTGAATTTCGCTCAAGGTGTGGACGAAGCGCTGGGGCTGTTTGGCAGATACCAATTTCAGGCTGGGGTCGTCCGTGATGCGGCGCTGGCGCAGCAGCATCTGGTAGAAGCGCTTGATCACCGACAGCCGCCGGTTGGACGACGTGGCCTTCTTGCTGTCCTCGTGGCGGGCCGCGATGTAGCCCTCGATGTCGTGTGCGCCGGCGGCCGCCAGCCCGGCCACGCCGGGCCGCATCTTTTCCAGCCAGCGGGCGAACAGGCGCATGTCGCGGCGGTAGGCCTCCAGCGTGTTCTTCGACAGGCCGTCCTCCAGCCACAGGCTGTCGCAGAACTCGTCGATCAGAGCAAGGTTGTCTGTTGCCATGCGTATTCTTTGGAACCTTCGTGCGCCAGCAGCCAGCGCTTGATGCCCAGCAGGTAGCCGTTGGGGTCGTCGCTGTTGGCAAAGCCGCCCAGGCCGGAGGCCGAGGTCACCCGGTGGCAGGGCACGACCACCGGAAACCAGTTAGCGCCGCAGGCCTGGCCGACCGCGCGCGGCGCCGAACCGATGTACCGGGCCAGTTCGCCATAGGTGCGCACGCCGCCGCGCGGGATCGAGCTGATGGCGTCCCACACGGATTGCTGGAAGGCGGTGCCGGCGCGCTTGAGCGGCAGGTCGAACTTGAAATCGGCGTCGGCGCAGTAGCGCCCGATCTGCTCCATCGCCAGCTCGGCGGTGGCGTCCTGTGGCGATTTCGCATCAAAATGGGGCGGCAGGTAACACAGCTCAGTTATCAGACCACTTTCCGTACGAACACCGAGTTTCCCGAATGGGAACGCTACCACGGCGGAAAAAATTTCATGCAGCTGTTGTATTTTCATCACAGGGATTTGCACCAAAAGAGAGCTAAAGTTGTCGAAATGCACCACACCGTCGCATTCCCGCTACAGCATAAAAACCACAACATTCCGTGCCTTGGCCAGCATTGTAGAACGCCGGCCAAAAAAAAACGCACCTCGCGGTGCGTTTTCAAATCCTGCTTCACGTTCCCGGTCGTTTGCCTGTCCTCGTAGCGCGCTTGTGGCGGCTTGCAAGGGCTATAGCAACGACATTCTGTAAAACGTGTGTCTCCTCGATCTCGCCGGTATTCATTACCGTTTCTCTACACACTCCCCACCTACAATTCTTTGCTCTTGCTACCGGGCTGCATATCGATATGCATGGATCCCTGAGAGCGACGCAATCATAACGTATCTTTTTGGCTTTTTCCGCATTTTTTTCCGTACCGAGCCGCGCATGTTTTAAACATCAAACAAATTTGACGCGTATCAAGAAAGTTGTGGTATTAGCCTCGCTGTTGGCAACACTCTTGGCAAAACACCTAGTAGTACCCCTCATTGCCACGATGCCGGCAAAAATATAATTTATGGGCAAATGTCAGATTTCCTGGCATCAATAAAACCCATGAGACAACCTATGTTTACAAAAATACTGGATCATCTGGAGGAGTGGATCATCACCCTGCTGATGGCGGGGGCGACCCTGATCATCTTCCTGTCGGTGGCGCACCGCTACGGCACCGGCCTGCCCATCCCCGGCGTGCAGGACTACCTGCTGTCGCTGCACTTCGAATGGGCGCAGGAACTGGCCATCATCATGTTCGTGTGGATGGCCAAGTTCGGCGCCGCCTACGGCGTGCGCATGGGCGTGCACGTCGGCGTCGACGTGCTGGTGAGCCGGCTGCCGACCGCCTGGCGCCGCCGCGCCACCTATGTCGCGCTGATGTGCGGCATGCTGTTTACCGGCATCATCGGCACCCTGGGCCTGACCTTCGTCTGGGAAAACGGCATGCACTACGCCATCTTCAACAAGCTGGGCATGGACATGACCGACCTGACCGAAGGGCCGACCACGCCCGACCTGGAATGGCCGACCTGGTTCATCTACTCGGTGGTGCCGATGGGGTCCTACCTGATGTGCTTCCGCTTCATCCAGGTCTCGCTGATCTACTGGCGCACCGGCGAAATGCCGCACCATGACGAATCGCACGTCGAAGGACTCGACGATGCCGAAGACGACGACATGTTTGCCTCGGTCGCCCCAACCCCAGCCCACGGAGGTGCCAAATGAGCACATCGGCTATCGAACCAGGCAATGTCATGTCCAAGAAACGCGCCGCCACCTGGCTGATCGGCATCGCCGCCATCCTGCTGGCCGTGTGCGTCATCGGCGGCAAGGTCGGCATCGTGTTCGCGCTGCTGCTGGCGCTGATGCTGACCGGGATTCCCGTCTCCATCGCGCTCGGCCTGACGGTGCTGATGTTCATGTACCTGCTGACTCATGTGCCGGTCGAGGCGGTGGCGCTGAAGCTGTTCAGCGGCATCGAGAAGTTCGAGATCATGGCCATCCCGCTGTTCATTTTGGCGGGTAACTTCCTGACCCACGGCGGCGTGGCCAAGCGCATGATCAAGTTCGCCACCAGCCTGATCGGCCACTGGCACGGCGGCCTGGCGCTGGCCGGCATCATCGCCTGCGCCATGTTCGCGCTGGTGTGCGGCTCGTCCGTGGCCACCGTGGTGGCGATCGGCTCCATCATCCTGCCGGCCATGGTCAAGCAGGGCTATCCGAAGAAATTCGGCGCCGGCGTCATCATCACCGCAGGCTCGCTCGGCATCCTGATGCTGCCGTCGATCCCGAAAGTGATCTACGCGATCTCGACCAACACGTCGATCGGCGCGCTGTTCCTGGCCGGCCTGTTCCCCGGCATCCTGCTGACGGTGATGCTGTGCACCACCACCTGGGTGCTGGCCAAGAAAAACGGCTACCCGCGCATGCGCAAGGCCACCTGGGGCGAGCGCATCAAGGCGTTCAAGGACAGCGTATGGGGCCTGATGCTGGTCGTGATCATCATCGGCGGCATCACCAAGGGCATCTTCACGCCGACCGAAGCGGCGGCGATGAGCGCGGTGTACGCCTTCATCATCTCGGTGTTCGTCTACAAGGACATGCCGCTGAAGAAGACACCAGAAGTGCTGAAGAAATCGGCCAGCCTGAGCGCGATGCTGCTGTACATCATCACCAACGCCGTGCTGTTCTCCTTCCTGATGGCGCACGAGAACATCCCGCAGGCGATGGCGGACTGGATCCTGGCCAAGGACCTGGGCCAGGCCGGCTTCCTGTTCTTCACCAACATCCTGCTGCTGCTGGCCGGTAACGTGATGGAACCGTCGTCGATCATCCTGGTGATGGCGCCTATCCTGCACCCCGCCGCGATCCGCCTGGGCATCGACGCCGTCCACTTCGGCATCATGATCGACGCCAACATGGAAGTGGGCCTGTGCCACCCTCCGGTCGGCCTGAACCTGTACGTGGCCAGCGGCATCTCGAAGATGAGCATCTCCGAGCTGACCGTGGCGGTGATGCCGTGGCTGCTGACGATGCTGGTGTTCCTGGTGATCGTGACCTACTGGCCCGGGCTGTCGTTGTGGCTGCCGAAGGCGATGGGACTGATGTAGCAACGTCACGCGCCGCAAGTAGCACGGAAGGGCAGGCCATCGCGGCCTGCCCTTTTTTATTCGCCGTCCGGCGGCACGATGCGGATCGGGCGGGTGCCTATCTTCGCGCCGGTCGCCTCGTCGATCGCCACCGCCCTGATCTCCGTGCCGGCTTCCTCGTCGAAGAAGCGTATCAGCTTGCCGCCGCCGCGGTGCCGGCGCCCCCACTCCCCCATCACGAACAGCACCGGCAGGAAATCCTGCCCGGCCGCCGTCAGCACGTATTCCTCGCGCGGGGGGCGTTCCGAATACTGCCGTTTCTCCAGCATGCCCTCCTCCGTCAACGTCGCCAGCCGCCGCGTCAGGATGGTCGGCGCGATGCCCAGGCTTTTGCGGAACTGGTCGAAGCGCGTCAGGCCGGCATGGGCGTCGCGCAGGATCAGCATGCTCCACGCATCGCCCAGGAAAGCCACGCTGCGCGCGATCGGACAAGGATTTTCGTTGTTCATATCGTTTCGATAGTGATTTATTTTCAAATGAGTGGTACAGTCACTACGCAATCGATACTAACACCGATTACGTTGTCGCACAATCAACCACACGTGGAGAACCAACTATGAGCAAGAACGATATGGGCGTCGCCCTGGTGACGGGCGCCTCCTCCGGCATCGGGCGGGTCACGGCGCAGGCGTTGCAGGCGGCCGGCTACCGCGTCTTCGGCACCAGCCGCAAGGCGGCGCAAGCGGGCGACGGCATCACCATGCTGGTCTGCGACGTGACCGACGACGCCTCGGTGCGGAACGCGGTCGCCCAGGTGCTGGCGCAAGCGGGCCGCATCGACCTGCTGGTCAACAACGCCGGCATAGGCCTGCTGGGCGGCGCGGAAGAGTCCTCCGCCGCGCAGGCCCAGGCTTTGTTCGACGTGAACGTCTTCGGCCTGCTGCGCGTCACCAACGCCGTGCTGCCAGCGATGCGCCGCCAGCGCAAAGGCCGCATCGTCAACATGAGTTCCATCTTGGGACTGATCCCCTCCCCCTACAACGCGCTGTACGCCTCGACCAAGCACGCGGTGGAAGGCTATTCGGAATCGCTGGACCATGAATTGCGCGCGGCCGGCATCCGGGTCGTGCTGGTCGAGCCGGGCGTGACCCGCACGGCTTTCGAGGAAAACCTGACGCGGCCGGACCGGCAGCTGCCGCTCTACGATGCGGAGCGCAAGCGGATGGAGGAATTGATGCGCAGCTGGATAGAGGCGGGAGACGCGCCCGAAGTGGTCGCCTCGGCGGTGGTGAAGGCTGCGGCCGCGCGCACGCCGAGACTGCGCTATGCCGCCGGCAAGCAGGCCAGCCAGGTGAGTTGGCTGCGCCGTTTCATGCCCGAGTTCCTGGTGGATCGCAGCCTGAGGAAGTTCAACGGATTCCCCGCCTGAACGGCAGGGAATCCGGGATGGAGCCGACGCGTGATTACTTCGCCGCTTCCTTGTTGATCGCGGAGATCAGGTCCTTGCCGATACGGCCTTCCATATCCTTCTGCACCGGCAGCAGCGCCTTGCGCCACTCGGCCTGTTCTTTCACGCTAGGCGTATAGACCTCGGTCTTGCCGGTCTTCTTGATCGCTTCCAGCGCCAGGTCGTTGTCGCGCTGGGCGATGGCTTTTTCAAACGTCGTGGCCTCCTTCATCGCCTTGTCCAGCGCGGTGCGGATGTCCGGCGGCAGGCCGTCCCAGAACTTCTTGTTGACGATGACCGCATAGCCCAGGTAACCGTGGTTCGATACCGTCACGTGCTTCTGCACCTCGTGCATCTTCTGCGTGTACATATTCGACGGCGGGTTCTCGGTGCCGTCGACCACGCCGGTCTGCAGCGCCTGATACACCTCGGAGAAGGCCAGCACCTGCGGGTTGGCGCCCAGCGCGCGCATCTGCGCGTCCAGCACCTTGGACGACTGGATGCGCATCTTCAGGCCCTTGAAGTCTGCCACTGAGTGCAGCGGACGGTTGGCCGACATGACCTTGAAGCCGTTGTCCCAGAACGCCAGGCCGGTGATGCCCTTCGGTTCCAGCTTCTTCATCAGGCCCTTGCCGATTTCGCCCTCGGTCACGTTGTACAGCGCGGTCTTCGACGGGAAGATGTACGGCAGGTCGAAGGCTTCGAATTCCTTCACGCCCAGCGGGCCGAACTTGGCCAGCGACGGCGCCAGCATCTGCACGGCGCCCAGCTGCAGCGCCTCGAGTTCTTCCTTGTCCTTGTACAGCTGGCTGTTCGGGTACACCTCCACCTTGACGCGGCCGTTGGTGGCTTTCTCGGCAAGCTGCTTGAAACGCTCGGCGGCCTGGCCCTTCGGCGTGTCGGTGGCGACCACGTGGCTGAACTTGATGACGATGGGCGCTTGGGCGTAAACGTTGAAGCTCAGGGCGGCGCTCAGCACGAGCAGGACGGATTTCAGTTTCATGGAGTCTCCAGAGGGGTTTATAGTTACACTATTGTTTTATTCTGGAAGATTCTCACGAAACATCGGCCCGCTGGCAACTGTGGAAAACCACAATGCCCGCTCCCGGTGCCGATCGCGATACCCTGACGCCCCATGAGCAACCCGCCAGCCACGCCATCCGCCGCGCGCAGACCGTCCTCCAGCACGGCGCTGCGCTGGCTGCTGCCCATCATGCTGGTGTTGTTTTTCCTGGCGATTTTGATCTGGCTGCCGTGGCAGGCGCGCCAGATGGAAAGCAACGAGCGCCAGGAACAGCTGATCGCCGACACGCTGTGGGTCGAGCAAACCATCCGCTTCCAGCTGGGGCGCGACGAGGAAAGCCTGCGCGGCCTGGCCGCCGAGATCAGCGGCGGGCACCTGACGACGGCCCAGCTGCACGAGCGTCTGGCGCGGCTGCTGAAGAACGGCCACGAGCTGCTGCGCGTGGTGTGGCTGCACCCGGACGGCAAGCTGGCCGCCAGCAGCGACCCGCAGGCGGCGTCGGTGGAGCTGACGGCCGCCTCGCGCGCCACCATGGAGCTGGCCCGCAAGACCCGGCACGCCAGCTACACCCAGCCGGAGGCGCAGACGCCCGACCGGGCCGCGGCGCCGGCCGCCGTGCTGATGGACTACCACGTGCCGCTGTACCGCGGCGACGAATACCTGGGCGACCTGGTCGCCACCTACCAGACCGCCACCATGCTGGAGGAGATGGTGCCGTGGTGGTTCGCCCAGGACAACCAGGTCTCGCTGATCGACCGCGACGACAAGGTGCTGGCGCGGCGCGCGGCGGCCGGTCCCGGCCACGGCGTCTACACCCACAAGCGCGCGCTCGACCTGCCGGGCGCCTCGATCACGCTGGTGACGGACAGCGTCAAGAGCGAACCGCAGCTGCTGCCTAATTTACTGGTCGGCTCGGTGATCGTGCTGTCGCTGGGATTGTTATGGAGCCTGCTGGCCCTGTGGGGCCACATCTCGCGGCGGCTGGCGGCCGAGGGCGCGCTGCGCCAGCAGATGTCGTTCCGCACCGCGATGGAGAACTCGCTGGTGACCGGCCTGCGCGCGCGCGACCTCGAAGGCCGCATCACCTACGTCAACCCGGCGTTCTGCCAGATCGTCGGCTATCCGGCCGAGGAGATCGTCGGCAAGCTGCCGCCCATGCCCTACTGGGCGCCGGAAGCGATGGCCGAATACCAGACCCGCTTCGCCTCCGTCCTCGCCGGCAAGGTGACGCCGCAATTCGAAACCATCTTCCAGCGTCCCGACGGCGAACGCGTGCCGGTGCTGATTTTCGAAGCGCCGCTGGTCGACAAGGACGGCAAGCAGACCGGCTGGATGGGCTCCATCCTCGACATCTCCGACCGCAAGCGCATCGAAGAACTGAACCGTCAGCAGCACGAGAAGCTGCAGGCGTCCGCGCGCCTGGCGACGATGGGCGAACTCGCCTCGATGCTGGCGCATGAACTGAACCAGCCGCTGGCCGCCATTTCCAGCTACACCACCGGCGCGCTCAATGTGCTGGGCCGCGCCGGCAGCGACGGCACGCCGGTCGATTGCGATATCCTCAAGCCGGCGCTGGAACAGGCCAGCGCGCAGGCGCAGCGGGCCGGCCAGATCATCCGCAGCGTGCACGAATTCGTCAAGAAGCGCGAGCCGCTGCGGCAGGAGATCGCCATCGCCTCGCTGCTGGATGGCATCCGCGCGCTGATCGAGCTGCAGGCGCGGCAAGCCTACGTCTCGTTCCAGACCAACATCCCGGCCGACTTGCCGCCGGTGCGCGCCGACCGCGTGATGATCGAACAGGTGCTGCTGAACCTGACCCGCAACGCCATCGAGGCGATGGCGCACATCCCGCCGCAGCGGCGCATCCTCAACGTGGTGGCGGCGTATGATGCGGCCACGGCGCAGGTCAGCGTGGCGGTGATCGACCAGGGGCACGGCATACCGAAGGAAGTGGCGGAGCGTCTGTTCTCGCCGTTCTTCTCGACCAAGGCGGAAGGCATGGGCATGGGGCTCAATATCTGCCGCACCGCGATAGAATTCCACGGCGGCGCGCTGACCCACAGCGCCAATCCGCAAGGCGGAACCATATTTACGTTCGTGCTGCCGGCGGTGCTGGCGGCAACGGAACAGGAGACATAAAACAATGCTGCATATCGTCGATGATGAAGCGGTCGTGCGCGACTCCCTGACCTGGCTTGCCACTTCGCGCGGCATACCCTCGCGCGCCTACGACTCGGCGCCGCAGTTCCTCGCCCAGACCGAGGGCGGCCAGTTCGACGCCGACGGCGACTGCGTGCTGCTCGATGTGCGCATGCCGGACATGAACGGCGTGGCCGCGTTCGACCAGCTGTCCGCGCGCGGCCTGACGCAGCGCATGCCGGTGATCTTCCTGACCGGCCACGGCGACGTGCCGATGGCGGTCGATGCGCTCAAGCGCGGCGCCTTCGATTTCTTCGAGAAGCCGTTCAACGACAACCAGCTGATGGACCGCGTGCAGGAAGGCCTGGCCAACTCGCGCAAGGCCGGAGCGATGGCGGCGGTGCACGCGCGTCTGGCCACGCTGTCGGCGCGCGAACGCGAGGTGCTGGACCTGATCCTGGCCGGCAAGATGAACAAGGTGGTGGCCGACCAACTGGGCATCAGCATGCGCACAGTGGAAGTGCACCGCGCCCACATCTTCGACAAGATGCAGGTCAAGACCGCTGTTGAGCTGGCGGGGCTGCTCAAATAACCCACACCTCACGCCGCTTGATTCCCCTCAAGCGAACGCCTACTATGAAGTGACAAGATCGTCCCATGCTTACCTGGGACGAAAACAAGCGCAAGGATAACCTGAAGAGGCATGGCATCGACTTTGCCGAGTTGGAGTCGGTATTTGATTTGCCGATGTACACCAACGAAGACAAGTCGGCAGCGCATTCCGAAAAGCGTCTTCGTAGCTTCTGCTTGTTTAAAGGCAGAGTCGTAGTCTTAATCTGGACCTGTCAGGGTGAGCTTACGAGACTAATTTCTTGTCGATATGGTGATAGACGTGAAACGCGAACCTACTTCCAAAATTCCCCCTTTTAGCCGTGAGGAAATCGAGGCGATCATCGCTGCGGCACCTGAGCACGTGGATGATCCCGATTGCCCATACGACACTGACGACCCAGTTGCCTTTGAAGCATACTGGTCAAACGCAAAAATGATTTTGCCTGGCGAGCACGCTTTCCAAAAAGAAGAACGCAAATCCCATGCAAGGAAATCGATGTTGACCAAGGAACATCTGGAAGCGACCATCGCGGCCGCTCCAGAATATGTCGACGATCCGAACAACGAGGCTGAAGTGAAAGCATATTGGTCGAGAGCCAACATCACATTCCCAGGCGAACAGCCACACCCGAAGCCGTTCAGGAAATCCAAGGGGTGAAGCTCCAGTACCTGAGCCAGGCACTGCAGTCAACATCAACTAGTAACCCACAGTCGAGCTTCCAAGCCCTGCGCCGGCTTCGGCTTTAGGACCAGGCCACCGATAGCTCAATACACTCTTGACAGGGTAGTAGTGTTCCCGGACTTCTTCGAGCTGATTTCCTCCAAATAAAACAACAGAGTCCCCCTCTATCCGGAGGAAAAACCCTACGTGGCCCTTCCAGCTATTGGGATCATCCCTCGTCAATACGGCGATACACCCAGGCACGGGGCTTTCCAACGGAATACCCCATTCCAACCAAGAGCGAGCCAGTGCTGAACCGGTGCCTGCAATACCGACTTGGGCGAGACACCAATTCATAAAGGATGAACACCATGAAATCTTGTCGTCGTAACCCCGCAGGTTGGTATGGTAGTTGTACTCGACGATTCTAGGATTAGTCTGGCCAGCTGGGAACCGCCGTATACCGCGCTCTCCAAAAGCGGCGTTCATCCAAGGTACTGTGGTCTTATCGGATAATCTCAACACTATGTTTTTGACTTACAGTGGGCTAAATAGCATAGCAGGTATGGCGACCCCGATGTCTGGCCCCCGATGTCTATATATATCGACTCAATGCGTCAAGCTCTCGCGTCGGTATTAACCCGCCAATTTGGACAGAAAGCGCCTTATATGCGGGTCGCTTCGTTCGAAGGGTACTTCATCAAACGGAAACCACCGTATGGATTGAAATTCTTCTTCGTCATACTGAATCCGCTTTGTCCGGTCCGCATTGACCACATACCAGAGCGAGACATCGGTGTGGCCCGCGGTGAGCCCCACCGTTGTAGTGACGGTCAGCATCAGCGGGGCGCATATGGGATGCGAGGCCACCATGCCCAGTTCCTCCGCAAGTTCGCGCGTCACGGTATCGCGCGGATGCTCGCCAATGTCGACATGTCCGCCGGGAGGCAGCCAGAGTTGGGCATTCCGATGGTCGACCAACAGCACGTGTCCGCCATCCACCACCACGAAGTAAGACACGAGGTGTTTTGGTGGCGTGGCCGGTTTAACCAGCCGGTACAACTCTGCGCCTGAATCAATCCACTCAAGTGCATCGGCAATCTGGCATCGTTCCAGGTCGTCCAGGGGAACGATGGCGGACAATTCTTCGCGTATTTTATGACGCATCTGTGACTAGCCCGCCTTCTGTTTGGAGATCCACTCATCCACCATCTGCTCCAGCACCGGCAGCGGCACGTTGCCGGTCTCCAGCACCACGTTATGGAAGCCCTTGATGTTGAACTTGTCGCCCAGCGCCTTCTGCGCCTTGGCGCGCAGGTCGAGGATGCGCATCATGCCGATCTTGTAGGCGCAGGCCTGGCCCGGCATGGCGACGTAGCGGTCCACCTCCGCCGGCGGGATGCCGTAGTCGATGCCTTGCTGGCGCGTCCACTTCATCGCATGCAGGCCGGTGTCGACCACCAGGCGGCGCGCGCGGAACAGTTCAGCGTCCAACTGGCCCAGATGGCCGACGACATCGCTGCCGTACCAGTTATTCTCGGACGCCAGCTGCTCCGCATACAAGGCCCAGCCTTCGCCATACGCCGAGCCGACCGAGAACACGCGGTCGCGGCGATAACGCGGCAGTCCTTCATTCTCCTGCTGCAGCGCGACCTGGAAGTGATGGCCTGGCACGCCCTCGTGATACACCAGCGTGCGCATGCCGACGATGCGGAACTCAGGTCCCGGCATCGGCGCCCAGAAGATGCCGGGGCGCGTGCCGTCCTTGGCCGGCCCGGTGTAGTGAGCAGCGGCGGTCTTCTCGGTGAACGGCGGCTCGCGCTTGACCACCACCGGTGCTTTCGGCGTGACGTCGAACAGTTCTTTCGAACGCGCCTCGGCATCGCGCAGGATCTCGTCATAGCGGTTCAGCAGCGCCGGACGCGGATCGGCTTCCTTCGGCTGCGAATCGACTTCCAGCTTTTCCATGCGCTGCTTGATGGTGCCGTCCTTGTACCCCAGCGACACCAGCAAACCGTCCATCTCCTTTTCAATGCGCGCCACTTCCTGCAGACCGATATTGTGGATCTGCTGCGGCGTGTAGGTGGTGGAGGTCATCTGCTTCAGCAGCACGGCGTAGGCCTTGTCGCCTTTCGGCAGGCGCCACAGGCCGGCGTCGTTGGTGGTGCGCGGCAGCTGCTCCTGCAGCAGCGTGCGGGTACGCTGGAACACCGGGATGATCGAGTCCTTGACGATGCCGGTCGCCTCGGCGGCGAACTTGGCCTGCTGCTCCGGCGTCACGTCCTTCAAGCCGCCCATGCGCTGCACCAGCGTGGCGACGAACACGTTGTTCTCCGGCGCACCATCCAGGAAGCGATCCAGCTGTCCGATCGAGGCCTGCGTCAAAAAGGTCGGCATTAGGATGCCGCGTCCGGCGGCGCCGCGCGATTGCAGGATGCCGGTGTCCATCTTGCCGGAGACGGCCTTCAGGCGCTCCAGGTAGTTTTCGATATCGCGCTGATTGCGGATCGGGTGCGCCTGCGTCAGGAAGTTCACGATCTGCACATGCAGGCCGCCGAACTGGTTGAACACGAAGTTGTAGTCGGCGTATGGATAGGCGTCGACCGCGCCCTGCAGGCTCCAGGCGATGCTGGCGGCGCTGGCGCGCTGCTGCGGCGTCAGGTTTTTCTGGTCGATCTTCTTCAGCTGCGCCAGCGCGGCCTTGGCGTTGGCCACCTCGCCGGCGCGGAACACCACCGAGTTGGGCGTCAGCTTGCGGTCCAGCTGGTCCTGCTCACTGCCGCTGAAGTACTGCTTCTGCGTGGCCTGCTCCGGATCGTTGCGCACCTTGGCGTTGGCGACTTTGTCGGCCCAGTCGTCAAAGCTCACGGCATGTGCGGCGAGGGTAAAGGAAGCACCGGCAAGCAGCGCAATGAATCTGGTTGAAGTTTGCATGGGACGTGGGCCTTTTTAAAAAGAACCGCACGAGTGTAGCGCAGTTCAAGCGTGGCAGGCCAGCGCCCATTCGACATGCTCGCGCACCAGTTCCGACGGGTCGTCGCGCCGCGCCAGCAGCGCCGCGACGATGGCCGCGTCGCCCCTGGCGCCTGCCGCCGCCGCGTTGCCCAGGCCGACGGCGATATTGCGCAGCCAGCGTTCGTGGCCGATGCGGCGTATCGGACTGCCTTCCATCTTGCGGTTGAATTCTTCCTCGCTCCACGCAAACAGCTCCACCATCGAGGCGCTCCCCAGCCCATGGCGTTCGTCGAAGTCCGGCAGCACCGCGCGCTGGGCGAACTTGTTCCACGGGCAGGCGGTCTGGCAATCGTCGCAGCCGTAGATGCGGTTGCCGATCAAGGGCCGCATCTCCAGCGGTATCGCGCTTTTCAATTCGATGGTCAGGTAGGAGATGCAGCGCCGCGCATCGAGCCGCCCCGGCCCGAGGATGGCCTGGGTCGGGCAGACATCGATGCAGGCGCTGCACTGGCCACAGTGGGCGCCGGTCGGCTGGTCCACCGGCAGCGGCAGGTCGACCAGGAATTCGCCCATGAAGAACATCGAGCCGGCTGTGCGCGACAGCAGCAAGGTGTGCTTGCCGCGCCAGCCCAGGCCGGCCTTTTCCGCCAGCGGCAGTTCCATCACCGGCGCCGAATCGGTGAACACGCGGTAGCCGAAATCGCCGATCTCCGCCTTGACCTTGTCGGCCAGCTGCTGCAGGCGGGCGCGCAGCACCTTGTGGTAATCCCTGCCCCGGGCATAGACCGAGATGACGGCGGCGCCGGGGTCGGCCAGCCGCCGCTCCTCGCGCTCGCGCCAGTCATGTGCCCCACCCGTTTCCGTATCCCTCGGCAGGTAGTTCATGCGGGCGCTGATCACCCGCACCGTGCCCGGCACCAGCTCTGCCGGACGGGCGCGTTTCATGCCGTGGGCGGCCATGTAGTCCATTTCACCGTGCATGCCGGCGTCCAGCCACGCCTGCAGGCCGGCCTCGGCATGACTGAGGTCGATGTCGGTGATACGGATTTCGGCAAAGCCCAGCTCCACACCCCAGCGCTTGATGCTGGAGGCAAGTTCGGCTAAATTGGATACGGACAGGGACATCAGCGGTGTAGGGAGTGCGGTGGCGGTTACAATGGCTGGCGATCCAACCAACATGACATTCTAATTGATGCAGCACTTTACAGCCCATCTCCACGACGAAGCCGGCACCGCCGCCCTGGGCGCGGCGCTGGCGCGCGCGCTGGCACCCGGCCTGGCGATCTACCTGCACGGCGACCTCGGGGCCGGCAAAACCGCCCTCACCCGCGCCCTGCTGCACGCCGCCGGCCATGCCGGCACGGTCAAGAGCCCGACCTACACCCTGTCCGAGCCGTACGCCATCCAGCTGGATGGCCGCGCCGTCAACGTCATCCATTTCGACCTGTACCGCATGGGCGGTCCGGAGGAATTCCTCGACGCCGGCTTCCGCGAAGACTTCAACGGCGACAACATCTGCATCGTCGAATGGCCCGAAAAGGCCGACCGCGTGCTGCCGCCGGCCGACATCAACCTGTTTTTGACTGTGTCCGGCAACGGCCGTGATGTAGAATTGCAGGCATCCACCGCCCTGGGTAACTCATGCCTTCAACGCCTCAAATTCGCTCCCAACATGTGAGCGGCAAACCAGTCTCGCGCCGCACCGTCCTCAAGGCCGGCGCCACGCTGCTGCTGTCCGTGGTGGCGCCGATGCGCGCCATGGCGGCGCAAATCCTGGCGGTGCGGGTCTGGCCGGCGGAAGACTACACCCGCGTCACGCTGGAAAACGACGCCGCGCTCAAGGCCACCCACTTCATCGTCAAGGACCCGGAACGCATGGTGGTCGACATCGACGGGCTGGAACTGAACCCGACGCTGAAAAGCCTGGTCGCCAAGATCCAGTCCAACGACCCGTACATCAAGCAGGTGCGCGTAGGCCAGAACCGGCCGAACGTGGTGCGCCTGGTGTTCGACCTGAAGGAAGAAATCACGCCGCAGGTGTTCACGCTGCCGCCCGCCGGCAATTACAAGCACCGCCTGATCTTCGACCTGTACCCGGTCCAGCCGGTCGATCCGATTGCCGCGATGATTGAAAAAGGCGACTGGTCGAGCGACGGCAAGGACAAGGCCAGCACGGCCAAAACCGAGATGGCGCCGCTGAAGCCGGGCGAAGCCGACGTAGCCGCCGCCGCGCCGCAGCCGCCGAAAGAACAGCTTGAAGCGCTGAAGCCGGACACCAAGGCCGATCCGCGCGCCGAACTGAAAAACGAATTGAAGACGGCCGAAGCGCAGAGCAAGGCCAACGACAAAACCGGCAAGCTGGTACGCATGCTGACCGTGGTGCTGGACCCCGGCCACGGCGGCGAAGACCCCGGCGCCTCCGGCAAGAACGGCAGCCGCGAGAAGGACATCGTACTGGCCATCGCCAAGCGCCTGAAGGGCAAGATCGAGGAATTCCCCAACATGCGCGTGATGCTGACCCGCGACGGCGACTACTTCGTCCCGCTCGGCACGCGCGTCGAGAAGGCGCGCAAGGTGCAGGCCGACCTGTTCGTCTCCATCCACGCGGACGCGTTCGTGCAGGCGTCCGCGCGCGGCTCGTCGGTGTTCGTGCTGTCGGAAAAAGGCGCCAGTTCGACCGCCGCGCGCTGGCTGGCCGACAAGGAAAACCTGGCCGACACCATCGGCGGCGTCAACGTCAAGAACCACGACAAGCAGCTGGCCAGCGTGCTGTTCGATCTTTCCACCACCGCGCAGATCAACGATTCGCTCAAGCTGGGCAAATCGGTGCTGGGCGAGATCGGCGGCATCAACCGCCTGCACAAAGGTTCGGTCGAGCAGGCCGGCTTCGCGGTGCTGAAGGCGCCGGACATTCCGTCTATCCTGATCGAGACCGCCTTCATCTCCAATCCGGAAGAAGAAGCCAAGCTGCTCGACGACGGCTACCAGAACCAGATGGCCGACGCCATCGTCAAAGGCATCCGCCGCTATTTCGCGAAGAATCCACCGCTGGCCAAGAACCGGCTGACTTAGTTAAAACAGACATTGGAAGAGACATGGCCGTAGTAACAATGACCCAGTATGGCGCCCTGCCCGCAGTACAGATCACCGCCGCCGACGGTGCCGAAGCGACGGTGTCGCTGTTCGGCGCGCATCTGCTGTCGTGGAAGACCGGCGACGGCAAGGAGCGCCTGTTCGTCAGCTCGCAGACCCCGCTGGACGGCAGCAAGGCCATACGCGGCGGCGTGCCGGTCATCTTCCCGCAGTTTAATGTGCGCGGCCCGGGCCTGCGCCACGGCTTCGCGCGCGTCAGCACCTGGCGCCTGACCAACAGCGGCGGCGACGGCGGCAAGTCCTTCCTCGAATTCAGCCTGAACCGGAGCGACCTGGCGCCGGAACACGCGCAAGCCTGGCCGCACGCCTTCGAGCTGTCCTTGCGCTTCACGCTGCACGGCGACGCGCTGGAGTCCGACTTCAGGGTGCGCAACAGCGGCGAGCAGACCTTCCCCTTCGGCGTCGCGCTGCACACCTACTACGACGTCGGCCACCTGGCGGCCACCAGCATCAGCGGCCTGCAGCACCAGCGCTACACCGATCATCACCAGAACACGCTGACGCAGGAGCACCCCGCGCTGCACTTCACCGAGAAGCACGACCGCCTGTACCAATCGACGCCGGCGCTGACGCTGAACACGGCCAATGCCACGCTGCGCCTGGAACAGCAGGGTTACGACAACTGGGTGGTGTGGAATCCGGGACAGGCCGACGCGGCCGCGCTGGTGGACCTGGCCGATGACGAGTACCTGCGCTTCGTCTGCATAGAACCGGCCCGTATCGACCAGCAGCCGCTGGATGCGGGCGCCGTGTGGACCGGCACCCACCGCATCACGGCAGATTAATTCGCTTAGTTCGACTCTTTGATGATGCGGCCGCCGCCGGGCTGGATCGGCCGCGCATTCAACGGATACAGGCGGCTGAACAGCGCCAGCTGCGCCGGCGAGGCCTGCACCGGCTCCTTCATCACCAGCCACAGCACGCCCTCCGAGCACGGCGGCGTGGTCAACGAACCCATGAAGGTGAAGTAGTCGCGGCGCGCCGGGATCAGCTCCATCGGATCGAGCACCGTCGACGGCGCCAGCGTCTCGAGTTTTTCCAGCGGCAGGTTGTTCCACACCTGCTGGATCACCGGCTGCGGACGGCCGCGCTCCAGCAGCAGCGCCACCACGGCCAGGCGGCCTTCGCCATCCTTGTGCACCAGGTGCATCACCATCTCGTAACCCTTGCCGTTGACGCGCTCCTCCGACGGCCGGTGGAAGTGGAACTGCACCAGCTCATACATGCGGTTGTTGACCGTGATGAAATTCCCGCCGCTGACCATCACCTGCACCGTGTGGCCGTTGTCGGTCACGTTGAACGAGGACGGATGGTAGTCGAAATTGATCTGCTCCAGCTCCACCTTCATGCCGTCGCGGATGTCGATCGGCGACTGGCGGCTGCCGGTGCCGCACTTGGCCCATTCCGGATTGATCTTGCCCCAGTTGGCGGGACCGTTTTCGCCTTCATACGACCAGTGGTTGCTGTACACCTTGGGCGCCGGCGGCGCGGCGGCGGCAATCGCCGCGGCCTTCTTGGCCTTGGCGGCGGCGGCCGCACGCGCGGCCTGGTTGGCGCGCATGATCGCCAGGCGAGCCGCGATCTTGGCCGACAAGTCGGCTTCCGCCTCGGCCTCGCGTTCGCGTTCGGTCAGCTTGCGCGTCGGGCCGGAGGCAGACGACGCCGCCGAGGCGCTGCTAATGCCGGGACTGTTCGGACGGATCGACGAAATCGGGCCCGTGCCTCCCCCCACCGCTATTTTCGCCGACGGCGAAATGAGCGGATCGTTTGCAGCAGTGGCCATCGCGACGGCGCAGCAGCAGGCAATCAGGGTGAGCAGAGTACGCATGGGGATCCAGAAGTAAAAGAATTACATACTGGTTTACGGATGCATTTGGGCAAAACTTGAGAGGTGCGACCGAGGCGGGAAAGATTTATTTATAAAACGTCACACCGCGCGGGGAGCGCGGCGTGTTTTTTAAAACGGCGAAACGGCGGCTCAGCGGCCCAGCATGCGGCGCGACAGCTTCCACATGCCGCCCAGCGCCATCGGCACCACGGCCACGCCGACGCCGAACAGCACGATCTCGGTCAGGTGCTCGCGCACGATGGCGATGTTGCCGAAGAAGTAACCGGCGGTGGTCAGCAGCGCCACCCACAGCACGGCGCCGGTGATGTTGTACATCTGGAAGCGGGTATGGGTCATGTCCGACACGCCGGCCACGAACGGGGCGAAGGTGCGCACCACCGGCACGAAACGCGCCAGCACGATGGTCTTGCCGCCGTGCTTTTCAAAGAAATCGTGGGTGCGGCGCAGCGCATCCTTGTTGAGCCAGCGGTAATCGTGGGTGAACACGCGTTGCCCGATGGCCTCGCCTATCCAGTAATTGAGGGTGTTGCCGGTGACCGCCGCCGTAATCAGCAGCAACATCAGCAGGAACAGATTCATTTCGCCCAGCGCGCACAGGGCGCCGGCAATGAACAGCAGGGTGTCGCCCGGGAAGAAGAACAGCACCACCAGACCGGTTTCGCAGAAAATAATCGCGAACAGCACGGCGTAGACCAGGGTACCGTATTGCTGAATCAGAACTTCCAGTGTTTTGTCGACATGAAGGATCATGTCAAAAAATTGCATAAAATCCATATTCTTCCCATAAAGTGTGCGCCGGAATCATACACCACCCGTGGCGCCAAGGCGGAAGTTTCAAGCCCCTGTGTTCCGTCCATCTGATCCAGTTTACAATCCCCGCAGCGTCCGCAGCAAGCGGGCTCGACCAACCAAGGAGATAATGGATGTCCCTGACCCACCCGTTCCGCGCCCTTCCCCTCTCCGCCCTGGCGATCAGCCTGGCCACCCTGGCGCATGCCGCCGACCTGCCCATCAAGCCCAGCGTCGGCGACCTCGTCAAGAAATCCAGGCCGTCGGACTGGCGCCCGCTGGACCCGAACAACACCCTGTACATGGAGCTGCCCACCGGCCGCGTGGTGATCGAACTGGCGCCGGAGTTCGCGCCGCAGAACATCGCCAACATCAAGACCATGGTCAAGGAACAGTATTTCGACGGCCTGGCCATGCTGCGCTCGCAGGACAACTACGTGGCGCAGTGGGGCGATCCGAACAGCGAAACCACGCCCAAGCCGCTCGGCTCGGCCAAGGCCAAGGTGGTGGGCGAGTTCACCGTGCCGATGTCCAATGACAAGCACTTCGTGCGCCAGATGGACTTCGACGGCTACGCGCCGCAGGTCGGCCACTCGAACGGCTTCCCCGTCGGCCGCGATCCCAAGGCCAAGACCACCTGGCTGACGCACTGCTACGGCATGGTCGGCGTGGGCCGCGACAACGACACCGACAGCGGCAACGGCGCCGAGCTGTATGCGATCACCGGCCACGCGCCGCGCCACCTGGACCGCAACATCACGGTGGTCGGCCGCGTGGTGGCGGGCATGCCGCTGCTGGCGTCGCTGCCGCGCGGCGGCGAGGCGATGGGCTTCTACGGCGCCAAAGACACGCGCCTGCCGATCAAGACGGTGCGGCTGGAGGCCGACGTGCCGGAGGCGGAACGCAGCCACCTGGAGGTGATGCGCAGCGAAGCGGCCATCTACAAGGACGTGATCGAGGCGCAGCGCAACCGCGGCGGCCCGTGGAACAAGTACGCGGCCAACTACGTCGAGCTGTGCAACGCGCCGATTCCGGTGCGCGAGCATCCGAAGGAGTAATTCTTTCCCGGGGAATCGGGCGCGGCGAACAGTTATAATCTCGTGATGAACGCGCCCGACACCACTCCCCGCACCCCACGCCCCATCCAGGCCCTGCCTGACCAGCTGATTTCGCAGATCGCCGCCGGCGAGGTGGTCGAACGGCCGTCCGCCGTGGTCAAGGAGCTGCTGGAGAACGCGCTCGACGCGGGCGCCTCGCAGATCACCGTGCGGCTGGAGGAAGGCGGCGTCAAACGCATCGCCATCACCGACAACGGACGCGGCATCCCGCCCGAGCAGATGCCGCTCGCGCTGGCCCGCCACGCCACCTCGAAGATCGCCTCGCTGGACGACCTGGAAAACGTCGGCACCCTGGGCTTCCGCGGCGAGGCGCTGGCCTCGATCGCCTCGGTGGCCGCCGTCACGCTGACCTCGCGCACCGCCGACGCGGCCCACGCGTGGGAAATCGTCGGCTCGCACAACGGCACGGTGGCGCCGTCGTCCGGCGCCCAGGGCACCACGGTCGACGTGCAGGACCTGTACTTCAACACGCCGGCGCGCCGCAAGTTCCTCAAGTCCGAGCAGACCGAGTTTGGCCATTGCGCCGAAGTCGTGCGCCGCATCGCGCTGGCGCGGCCGGACGTGTCGTTCTCGCTGAGCCACAACGGCCGCACCATCGACCACTGGAACGTCAGCGAGATGGCCAAGCGCAGCGCGCACATCCTGGGCGAAGGCTTCGCCGAGGCGCGCCTGGCCATCGACGAGAGCGCAGGCCCGCTGCGCCTGCACGGCTACACCGGCCTGCCGACCGCCTCCAAGGCGCGCGCGGACGGCCAGTTCTTCTACGTGAACGGACGCTTCGTGCGCGACAAGGTGCTGGTGCATGCCGTCAAGGCGGCCTACCAGGACGTGCTGCACGGCGACCGCTTCCCTTCGTATGTGCTGGCGCTCGATCTCGATCCGGCGCTGGTCGACGTCAACGTGCACCCGTCGAAGATCGAGGTGCGCTTCCGCGACAGCCGCGCGGTGCACCAGTTCGTGTTCCACGCGGTGCAGCGCGCGCTGGCGCAGACCTCGGCCACGTCGCACGGCAGCGTGCCGTCGCCGCTGCCGGCGGCGGAAAGCCTCGGCAGCGCGACCTGGCGCGGCGAGCAGACTTCGTTCGGGCCGCTGCTGGCGCCCGACTACTCGCCGACCTTCTCGCCGTCGCCGTTCGGCCAGCGCGATGGCGGCGGCGGCAGCGCAGGTTTCGTCGCGCCGCGCTTCGGCGGCAGCGAAGGCGGCGTCGCGCAGAGCACCGAGAAATACGGCGCCCTGTTCGGCGGCTCCGGCCCCGTCACCGGCTACCGCGCCGAATCCGACATGGCGCTGCCGCAGGCCAGCCCGTTCACCGTCTCGCCGGCCGCGATGGCGCAGGAAGAGTTCCCGCTCGGCTTCGCGCTGGCGCAGCTGCACGGCATCTACATCCTGGCCCAGAACGCCAAGGGCCTGGTGCTGGTCGACATGCACGCGGCGCACGAGCGCATCCTCTATGAACAACTGAAAACCGCGCTGGACAGCCGCGTGGCCGGCGAAGAGATGCAGGTGCAGCCGCTGCTGATCCCCGTCACCTTCTATGCCGATGCGGTGGAAGTGGGCACCGCATCGGAACATCAGGAAACGCTGCAGGCGCTGGGCTTCGACATCGCCACGCTGTCGCCGACCACGCTGGCGGTGCGCTCCGTGCCGGTGCTGCTGAAAAACGCCGACGCCCAGACGCTGGCGCGCGACGTGCTGCGCGACGTGCGCGAGTTCGGCGGCTCGCGCGTGCTGATCGAGCGCCAGAACGAGCTGCTCGGCACCCTCGCCTGCCACACGGCGGTGCGCGCCAACCGCATCCTGTCGACGCAGGAAATGAACGCGCTGCTGCGCCAGATGGAAATCACCGAACGCGCCGACCAGTGCAACCACGGCCGCCCGACCTGGGTGCAGGTGGAAATCGGCGCGCTCGACAAGCTGTTCCTGCGCGGCCAATAACATGGGCGACACCGCATCAAAACCGCTGGCGGTCGCCATCATGGGACCGACGGCGTCGGGCAAGACGGCGTCCGCGCTCGCCATCGCGCAGCGCATCCCGTCCGAGATCATCTCCGTCGATTCGGCGCTGGTGTATCGCGGCATGGACATCGGCACCGCCAAGCCCACGCGCGAGGAACGCGCCGCCGCGCCGCACCACCTGATCGACATCATCGACCCGCTGGATTCCTATTCGGTGGCGCAGTTCCGCACCGATACGCTGCGGCTGGTCGGCGAGATCGCCGCGCGCGGCAAGCTGCCGCTGCTGGTGGGCGGCACCATGCTGTACTTCAAGGGCCTGGCCGACGGCCTGGACGACCTGCCCGGCGCCGATCCCGCGCTGCGCGCCGAACTGGAAGAGGAAGCGGCCCGCGTCGGCTGGCCGGCGATGCATGCCAGGCTGGCCCTGCTCGATCCCGAAACCGCCGCCCGCCTGGCGCCGGCGGACGCCCAGCGCATCCAGCGCGCGCTGGAGATCTGCGCCCTGAGCGGCAAGCCGATGTCCGAGCTGCTGGCCCTGCGCGAGAAGACCGAGCTGCCGTTCGAGCTGCTGTCGTTCGCGCTGGAGCCGTCGGACCGCGCCGTGCTGCACGAGCGCATCGCGCGCCGCTTCGACATCATGCTGGAGGAATCGGCGGACGGCAGCCTGATCACCGAAGTGGAAGCGCTGCGCCGCCGTGGCGACCTGCATCCGGGGCTGCCGGCTATGCGCTGCGTCGGCTATCGCCAGGCGTGGGAATACCTGGACGGGACCATCAACTACCAGACCATGCGCGAAACCGGCATCATCGCCACCCGCCAGCTGGCCAAGCGCCAGCTGACGTGGCTGCGTTCCATGCCGCAGCGCGTGGTGCTCGATTGCCTCGCCCCCGACCCGGCCGCCGCCATGCTGGCGCAGATTGGCGACCGGCTGGGTTAATACCAATATGCCAATTTTTCGCGCCGCGATGCATTTTTTTGGAAAATTTTGGGGAACCATCCTTGACAGCCATGGCTCCAACCCCGATAATGCTGGGCGTTGCAGGTGATATAGCTCAGTTGGTTAGAGCACAGCATTCATAATGCTGGGGTCGGTGGTTCAAGTCCACCTATCACCACCAAAGAATACCCCACACAATTCAAGGCTTAGCTCACATCGAGCTAGGCCTTTTGTGTTTGTAGTCTGGTGAAATATGCAGTTCAGACTGCTTTTTCAGCATCTCGTCGCAAGGGCATGGCAAGGCCGGCTCCATGCGATACGATGCAAGACATGAAACCCACTCTATCCGCCCGGCCTGCCATGCTGCGTGTCCTCCTGTTGGCTGCCGCGGCAGGCAGCGCGTCGCTTGCCGCGGCTGAATTCGATATCGGCGCGCGCATAGGCGATGGCCTGCAACAGCGCGTGGCGATTGCCGGCGAGCCGGCAGCGACTTTTAATATTCAACAGCGCATGCAGCGCTATCGGGTTGCCAGCGTCAGCGTGGCCGTTATTCGCCATGGCGAGATAGCCTGGGCCGGCGTGTACCAGCAGCCCGCCGCGCCACGGATCGACACCGATACGGTTTATCAGGCGGCATCGATCAGCAAAGGCGTCGCCGGAGCGCTGGCGCACCGGCTGGCGCGCGGCGGCAAGCTTGAGCTCGATGCGCCGGTTGACGGGTGTCTGAAACCGTTGGCTCTGCCGGCAGGAAAGCAGAGCACAGAGCATCCGGTGACCTTGCGCAACCTGCTCAGTCACAACGCCGGCGCGACGGTCTCCGGCTTTCCCGGCTCCCCTCCGTCACAGGCGATCCCCACGGCCGTGCAAGTGATCAAGGGCGAGTCCCCGTCGGTCACGCCGGCCGTCGCCATCCAGACCGTTCCGGGCAGCGCGCACGCCTATTCCGGTGGCGGCTACACCATTGCCCAAGTCGCCATGGAGCAATGCCTGAACACGCCTTTTGCCGAGTTGATGCAACAGCAGGTGCTAGAGCCGCTGTCGATGCGCCGCAGCAGCTTTGCCCAGCCGCTGCCGGCCGGAGAGCGCAATCGCGCACGCGGCCACTACGCTGATGGCAGCGGGGTCGAGGGTGGCGCCCTTGTCTATCCGGAACTGGCGGCTGCAGGATTGTGGACCACTCCCAGCGATTTGGCCCGGTTTGCCATCGCCTTGCAGCAGTCCTGGAAAGCCGGCACGGCGTTCCTGAATACCGTTCAGGCACACGATCTGCTGAAGCCCGGTTTGAATGCCGGCATCTATCGCCTGGATGTATTCGAGGGCCGCTACGCGAACCGCTACGACTTGCAATTCGATGGCAAGGATTGGATGCTGGTGACGCCCGACATCGGCGCCACCCTCCTGGTCCCGACCGGGGCCGCCAGCCTGGTGGCCCCGGAAACCGGAGAGAGTATCGAACTGGCGCAAGATGGAACACAGGACGTGGTACTGATTGGTGGCCGCAAGGCTCACCGCGTCCCGCACAGTAAACTGCTGTAGTTGACAGCGCCCGCATTGCAGGGCAATCTGGCAGCGACCGGCGCAAATACGGCCGACTATCCGCAAGGCGCCGATGATACAACGAGACCAATTCTGGGAACGGCCGAACTGGCTGTTCTGCATGCTGCTGCCACTGTTCCATTTCGCCAGCGTCAAGCTGACTTTTTTCTGTGCCGTCACGCCGGAAAACGTGGTGGTGGTGTGGCTGCCCAACGCCGTGCTGCTGGCCGCGCTGCTGCGCTTCCGCGGCCAGCGCGCGCCGCTGCTGGCCGCCCTCACCTTCAGTTCCGACGTCCTCGCCAACCTGCCCGTCTTTCCATGGTACGAGGCGATACTGCTCAGCGTCGTCAATCTGCTGGAAGTCGTCTTCACCTACCAGCTGATGCGCCGCAGCGGCGCCTCGTTCCGGCTGCAGCGGCTGCAGGACCTGATCAAGTTCATCCTGTCCGGCCCTGTCGCCGGCGCGCTGCTGGCCGGACTGATGGCCGCCTTCGTGCTGCAGAAGGCCGGCGGCGTCACCACCTCCTACTTCACGCTGGCGCGCCTGTGGTGGTTCGGCGATGGCCTGGGCCTGTTGATCTATACGCCGCTGCTGCTGGCCTTCACCCATCCGTCCCAACAGCCGCTCAAGCTGACGCGCCTCGACGACCTCGCGCTGGCCCTGACGCTGATACTGGCGACGGCCGTGCTGTCGGCGCACGGCGGCGAAATCGACGGCGTCTCCGTGACGCCGACCTTGCTCATGCCGGCGGCGGCGGTGATCGCGTTCCGCTTCGGCCCGCGCCTGACGACGCTGTTCGTGGCGCTGGTCTCGCTGTCCACGGCGATGATGATGACCACCGGGTTGAAACCCTTCGGCGACGTGCCGATACACCTCGAAACAGTGCGCGCGCAGGAATTCATCCTGACGCTGTGCATGGTCGGCATCGGCTTCGCGGTGCTGCTGAACGAGCTGCAGACGCGCGAGCGCGAGCTGGAGAACCGCGTGCGCGAGCGCACCCGCGAACTGGAGGTGTCCAACCGCGCGCTGGCGACGATGAGCATCACCGACAGCCTGACCGGCATCGCCAACCGCCGCCGCTTCGACGAGATACTGGCCGCCGAATGGAGCCGCGCGCGGCGCGGCAAGCAGGCGCTGACGCTGGCCATGCTGGACGTCGACCTGTTCAAGCAATACAACGACAATTACGGCCACCAGGCCGGCGACGAGGCGCTGTGCAGGGTGGCTGAAGCGCTGACCGCGCACATCCGCCGCAGCGGCGATTTCGTCGCCCGCTACGGCGGCGAGGAATTCGCCATCATCTCGCAATCGAACGCGGAGGACCAGTCGCTGGAGATGGCAAGCATGGTGTGCCGATCGGTCGAGGACCTGGCGCTGCCGCACGAAACGTCGCCGTTCGACGTGCTGACGGTGAGCGTGGGAGTGGCGGTGATCACGCCGGACGAGGGAGACGCCATCGCCTCGTTCCTGAAAGCCGCCGATACGGCGCTGTACCGCGCCAAGCAGCTGGGCCGCAACCGCGTCGAGCAGGCCGACGTCGGCATGATGATTTAAGCGGACGAAGCGGACGTCTGCAGCTGGCGGTACTGGGTCGGCGTGACGCCGGTGGTGGCCTTGAACTGGCGCGTGAAGGCGGAGTGATCGCCGTAGCCGCAAGCCTGGGCGATCTCCGCCACGCTGGCGCCGCCCTTCAGCAGCCGCGAGGCGGCATCGACACGGGTCTGGATGATCATCTGGCGCGGCGTCAGGTGGAAGATGCGCAGGAAGTAGCGCTCGATCTGCGCCACCGACATATTGGCCGTGCGCGCCAGCTCCGCCAGCGGCAGCTGCCGGCCGTACTCCTCATGGATCAGCGCCACCGCCGCCGCCACCTTGCGGTAGGCCGGATTCTTCTTGTCCGCCATCGCCAGGTCGCGCGACACGCCGGTCAGGCCGACGATGCGGCCGGCGGCGTCGCGCAGCGCAGTCTTGCGCGTCAGGCACCAGCCGGGATCGCGGTTCGGGTACAGGTGCAGTTCCAGCTGGTCCTCGATGCTGGCGCCGCCGGCCAGCACCGCCATGTCCTGCGCCAGGTAGGTCTGGCCGAACGGACGGGCGAACACCTCCGCCGAAGTGCGGCCGAGCAGCGCGGCCTTGTGCCGCTGCCCGCAGCGCTGCACCAGTGTCTGGTTGACCACCACATAGCGCCCCTGCACGTCCTTGACGAAGAACACCACGTCCGGCAGCGCGTCGAACAGCGCTTCGGCGAAGAAGGGATCGGCGATGCCGGCGCCCAGCGCGCGGCGCGCGCTGTCGTCCTGATGTGGGTTGGTGTGCATGGATGCGATTGTGCCAGCGGTGCCGGGCGGCGTCTCCAGTTTTTTGCCGATTGTGCAGAAATCGTCATCCATCGTGCGCAGACGGTGCAAGACGCGGCGGCGCCATGAGCATAAGATTTATGCATGAAAACCATCTCCATCATCGATTCCCACACCGGCGGCGAGCCGACCCGCCTGGTCGTCGCCGGCGGCCCGGAACTGGGCGCCGGTCCGCTGTCCGAGCGGCTTGCGCTGCTGCGCGCCGGGCACGACAACTTCCGTTCGGCGGTGGTGTGCGAGCCGCGCGGCTCGGACGTGCTGGTCGGGGCGCTGCTGTGCGAGCCGCACGCGCCCGATTGTGCGGCAGGCGTCATCTTCTTCAACAATGTCGGCTATCTCGGCATGTGCGGCCACGGCACCATCGGCCTGGTGGCCTCGCTGGCCTTCATGGGCCGCATCGGCGCCGGCCGCCATCGCATCGATACGCCGGTCGGCGTGGTCGAAGCCGAACTGCACGCCGACGGCAGCGTCACGGTCGACAACGTGGCCTCGTACCGCAGCCGGGCGCAGGTCACGGTCGACGTGCCGGGCCACGGTCCCGTCACCGGCGACGTGGCCTGGGGCGGCAACTGGTTCTTCCTGGTCTCCAGCCACGGGCTGGAACTGGGCGTGCACAACGTCGAAGCGCTGACCGCCTACAGCGTGGCCGTCGGCGCGGCGCTGGAGCGCGCCGGCATCACCGGTGAGGACGGCGCGTTGATCGACCATATCGAACTGTTCGCGCCGTCGCGCAGCGGCGCCGACAGCCAGAGCTTCGTGCTCTGCCCCGGCAAGGCCTACGACCGCTCGCCCTGCGGCACCGGCACCAGCGCCAAGCTGGCCTGCCTGGCGGCGGACGGCAAGCTGGCCGAGGGCGCGCTGTGGAAGCAGGAAAGCGTGATCGGCAGCGTGTTCGAAGCGTCCTACCGTTATCGCGGCGAGCAGCTGATCCCCAGCATACGGGGCCGTGCCTGGGTCAACGCGCAGGCGCAGCTGATCCTCGACCCGACCGATCCCTTCGTGTGGGGCATACGGTGAATAAAACCGACGTCATCGTCATCGGCGCCGGCATCGTCGGCGCCGCCTGTGCCGACGCGCTCAGCGAACGCGGGCTGCGGGTGATGGTGGTCGAACAGGACATGCCGGGCGGCGGCGCCACCGCCGCCGGCATGGGCCATCTGGTGGTCATGGACGACAATGCGGCGGAACTGGCGCTGTCGGCGTATTCGGTCTCGCTGTGGAACGACCTGGTGGGCGACCGCCCGCAGCGCCACGAGTACAGCCGCTGCGGCACCATCTGGGTCGCCGCCGACGAGGAGGAAATGCAGGCCGCGCGCGACAAGGCACAGACCTTGTCGGCCCACGGCCTGGCTTGCGAGCTGCTGGCGCCGGCGGCGCTATATGCGCGCGAGCCGCAACTGCGCCCCGGCCTGGCGGGCGGCCTGCTGGTGGCCGGCGATGGCCTGGTCTATCCGCCCAAGAGCGCGCGCATCCTGCTGGACCGGGCGATACGCCGCGGCGCCGCCACGCTGCGCGGCAGCGTCGCGGCGGTCGAGCACAACGGCATCGTGCTGGCGGACGGCGCGCGCCACCAGGCGCAGTACGTGGTGCTGGCCGCCGGTTCACGCTCCGCCGCCTTGCTGCCCGAGCTGCCGCTGCAGCCGAAAAAAGGACATATCGCGATCACCGACCGCTATCCCGGCTTCGTCCACCATCAGCTGGTGGAACTGGGATACATCAAGAGCGCCCACGCGCCCAGCGGCGACACGGTCGCGTTCAATTTGCAGCCCCGTCCTACCGGACAAGTATTGATCGGCTCCTCCCGCCAGTTCGACACAATCGACCTGGCGGTGGAGCCGGCCATGCTGCAACGCATGCTGCGACACGCTACGACATTCACCCCCGCGCTGGCACAGCTGAACGTGCTGCGCTGCTGGACCGGCCTGCGCGCCGCCACGCCGGACGGCCTGCCGCTGATCGGCCCCCACGCCGCGCGGCGCGGCCTGTGGCTGGCCACCGGCCATGAAGGATTGGGCATCACCACCTCGCTGGCGACGGCGCAGCTGCTGGCAAGCCAGATGACCGGCACCGGCACGCAGATCCCGGCGGCCCCTTACCTGCCGGCGCGCTTCCATGCCTGATACCGTGAACATCATCGTCCTCAACATCAACGGCCGCGACATCGGCGTGGCGCGGGGCGTCAGCGTGGCCGCCGCGATCGCGATGGCCGGCAGCGCCGTCACCCGCCGCTCGGTCAGCGGCGCCGCGCGCGCGCCCTTGTGCGGCATGGGCGTCTGCCACGAATGCCGGGTGACCATCGACGGCCGCATGCACCAGCTGTCCTGCCAGACCTTGTGCGCGGACGGCATGCACGTCGTCACCGGCGCCGGCGCGGAAGAGGATCCGACATGAATCACCACGACATCCTGGTCGTCGGCGCCGGCCCGGCCGGACTGGCCGCCGCACATGCGGCCGGCGCGCACGGCGCGCAGGTCGGCATCGTCGACGACAACCCTTTGGCCGGCGGCCAGATATGGCGCGGCGGGCCGTCGCAGCAGGACGACCCGCGTGCTCAGCGGATGTGGGCCGATCTGCAGGCGGCGTCCAACGTCAGCTTCCTGCCGCAGACGCGCGTGTTGTACGCGCCCTGCGCCGGACAGCTGCAGGTGCAGACGCCGTCGTCATCGGCCACGCTGAGCTACAGGCAACTGATACTGGCCACCGGCGCGCGCGAGCGCCTGCTGCCCTTCCCCGGCTGGACGTTGCCCGGCGTGACCGGCGCCGGCGGCCTGCAGGCGCTGGCCAAGGGCGGCTATCCGCTGCGCGGCAAGCGCGTGGTGGTGGCCGGCAGCGGTCCGCTGCTGCTGGCGGTGGCCGCCACGCTGCGCGCGCGCGGCGCCGAGATCGTCGCCATCGTCGAGCAGGCGGCCTTGCCGGCGCTGGCGCGCTTTGCCGCCGGCCTGCCGGCGACACCGGCCAAGCTGGCGCAAGCGCTGCAACTGGTGGGCCAGCTGCGCGGCATCCCGTATCTGCGCGACAGCTACGTGCGCTCCGCGCATGGCGACGGCACGCTGCAATCGATACAGCTGCAACGCGGCGACGCGCGCGAGCTGGAAACGCTGCAGTGCGACTACCTGGCCTGCGGCTACGGCCTGCTGCCGAATGTCGAACTGGCGCAGGCGCTGGGCTGCGCGACAAGCTCGCACAACGGACAAACATCGGTGACGGTCGACACCTGGCAGCAGACATCCATTGCCGACATCTACTGCGCGGGCGAAGGCACAGGCATCGGCGGCGTCGACCTGGCGCTGGCGGAAGGCCATATCGCCGGCCTGGCCGCCAGCGGCCATGTGACCGCCTCGCACGCGGCCTTTGCCGAGCGCACCCGCTGGCGCAAATTTGCCTCCCGCCTGGAGCGCGCGTTCGCGCTGCGTCCCGAGCTGCGCGAGCTGGCCGGCGACGACACCATCGTCTGCCGCTGCGAGGACGTCTGCCACGGCGAACTGCGCACCCACGGCAGCTGGCGCAGCGCCAAGCTGCAAACCCGCTGCGGCATGGGCCCCTGCCAGGGCCGCATCTGCGGCGGCGCCACCGAAGTGCTGTACGGCTGGCGTCCGGACGCGGTGCGCATGCCGATCTCGCCGGCCCGCATATCCACCCTCATCGATTAACGAACCACACCAAGGAGAACCGTAATGGCAGCAGCAAAATGGGAAGGGGTCTTCCCCGCAGTAACGACCAAGTTCAAGGAGAACGAGGATCTGGACCACGCCGAGATGGAAAAGCACTTCGCCTTCCAGATCGACAGCGGCGTGCACGCGCTGCTGACCTGCGGCTCGCTGGGTGAAGCCAGCACCTTGTCCTTCGACGAGAAGCTGGCCGTGGCCAAGACCGCGCTGGACGTCGCCGCCGGCCGCGTGCCGGTGCTGCTCAACGTCAGCGAAACGCGCACCGCCACCGCCTGCCGCTTCGTCGAGAAGGCGCACGAGATGGGCGTGCAGGGTTTGATGGTGATGCCGTCGGTGCTGTACGCGGCCGATTCGCGCGAGGCGATGGACAACCTGCGCACCATCGCCAAGGCGGCGCAGCTGCCGATCATGGTCTACAACAATCCGGTGTCGTACAAGGTCGACCTGACGCCGGACGACTTCAAGGAACTGGCCGATTGCGAATGGATCGTCGCCATCAAGGAATCGACCGACAACGTGCGCCGCATCACCGACCTGCGCAACGCCGTCGGCCACCGCTACCAGCTGTTCATGGGCGTGGACGACCTGTCGTTCGAGGGTTTGGCGGTGGGCGCGGACGGCCTGCTGGCCGGCCTGGTGGTGGCCTTCCCGAAGGAGACGGTGGCGCTGTACAAGCTGATGAAGGCCAAGCGCTGGGATGAGGCGCTCAAGCTGTACCAGTGGTTCATGCCGCTGATGCACCTGGACGTGTCGAACAAGCTGGTGCAGAACCTGAAGCTGGTCGAGACGCTGGCCGGCGTCGGCAACGAGAACGTGCGCCGCCCGCGCCAGCCGCTGCAGGGCGCCGAGCGCGCGCGCGTCACCGCCATCGTCGAAAAAGCGCTGGCCAACCGTCCGGACGTCGGCGCGCTGTTTTAAAAAAATCTAACGCCTGATGGTCGAGGCCCGCAGGATCAGCTGCGGGTCGATGGTGACGGTGTCGGTGGCGGGCTTGCCGTCGATGGAGGCGAGCAGTTTCTCCATCGCCTCCTCGCCCATGCGTTCGCTCTGCAGGTCCACCGTGGTCAGCGCCGGCGAGGTGTACTGGCCGTACAGGATGTTGTCGAAGCCGGCCACCGATATGTCCTGCGGCAGCTTGAAGCCCAGCGTCTGCGCCTCCTTCATGAAACCCAGCGCGATCAGGTCGTTGTAGCAGATCAGCGCATCCGGATGCTCGGCGCCGAGCATGATGGCCGAGCATATGCGCTCGCCTTCGGCCGCGGTCGGCGCGCCGGCTTCATGCAGCGTCAGTTCCAGTTTGTGCGCGGCCAGGCATTCGCGTATGCCGCCGAGGCGCTCGCTGTCGCGCCGCGAACGCGGGAAGCTCAGGTAGGCGATGCGCTTGTGGCCCAGCGATACCAGGTGCCGCGCCAGCATGTAGCCGCCGCGATGGTCGTCGCTGATCACCCACGGTATATCGAGCCGCGTCAGGCTGCCGAAGTAGACCAGCGGCTTGCCCAGCCCCATCACCCAGTCCATCTCCGGCTCCAGCATGCGCGAGAACATGATGATGCCGTCCACGCGCCGGCTCAGCGCCTCCAGCAATGGCCGTTCGCGGTCCGGGTTTTCCTCGGTGTCGACCAGCAGCACGGTGTAGCCATGCGCCTGCGCGACGCGGTTGACGCCCTTGACGATGCTGGTGAAGTGGGGATTGGCGATGTCCAGCACCGACAGGCCGATGCTCTTGGTGCGGCCGGTGATCATCGACGCCGCCAGCGGATTGGAGCGGTAGCCCAGCTTGTCGATCACTTCCTTGATGGTGGCCTCCACCGCCGGCGAAAACCGCTGCGCGCCGTTGACGTACTTCGACACGGTGGCGGTCGAGACTCCGGCCGCCGCCGCCACATCGCGTATGGTCGCTACATTTTTTTTCATGTTCAGACTATCGTAAGGCTCGGCGACAGCGCCGCCAAAGGAACAATCTTATCATGTCGGCATGAGCGCTCAGTCGCGGCGGCGGCCAGCCGAAAAGCGAAAGCTGGTCAGCGCGTGAAAAACCTGGCCCGGATACAGCGCCGTGGTGGGGAATTGCGGGTGGTTGGGACTGTCCGGCAGGTGCTGGGTTTCAAACGCAAAACCGTCATAGCGGCGGTAGCCCACGCCTTCGCTGCCGATCTCGCCGCCGTCGAAGCCACTGGCGCTGTTCAGCTGCAGCGCCGGCTCGGTGGTGCGCACTTCCATGCGCCGGCCGCTGGCCACGTCCTCGATCAGCGCCACCCGCTGGTAAGCGCCGGCCCGCTTGGAAAACAGCAGGCTGTGGTCGATGCCCGGCAGGCCGCCCGGCGGCGCCAGCAGCGGCACCTCGGCGGCCGTGCGCAGACGCTCGCTGATGCCGCTGGGGCGGCGGAAGTCCAGCGGCGTGCCGGCCACGCTGGCCAGCGCGCCGGTGGGGATGCGGTTGCCGTCGGTCTCGGCGTAGCGGTCGGCGGCGATCTGGAAGCGGTGCGTGGCCATGCCGCCCGTGCCGGCGCCGGCCAGGTTGTAGAAGGCGTGGTTGGTCAGGTTGAGCACCGTCGGCGCGTCGGTCGCGGCGCGGTATTCGATCTGGAATTCGTCGCGCTTGCGCAGCAGCCGGTAGGTGACGCTGACGTCCAGCGCGCCGGGGAAGTTCTGGTCGCCGTCGGGGCTGTGCAGGCGGTAGGTCGAGCCTATCGATACGGCGTCGGCGAAATCCTGGCGCCGCCAGACGCGCTTGTCGTAGCCGTCCGGGTCGCCGTGGATGGCGATGCCCTTGGCGTTGGGGATCAGCTGCACGGTCTTGCCGTCCAGCGTGTAGCGGGCGTTGGCGATGCGGCCGGCATAGCGGCCGATGACGGCGGCGAAGCGGCGCTGCGTGCGTTCGTAGGAAGCCAGGTCCGGCAGGCTGAGGATGATGTTGCGGCGCCGGCCCCGGCGGTCGGCCACTTCGGCGGCGACCAGCGTGGCGCCGTAGTCGATATAGGCCAGCCGCATGCCGCGATCGTTCTCCAGCACCACCTTGTCGACCGGCTGGCCGGCGCGGCTGGTTCCGAACGGCTCGACGCGGATGCCGGCGGCCGCCGGTGCCGGTCCGGCCAAGGCCAGTAACGGCACCAGCCACAGCGCCACGCGCATCATGACGGTCACAGGTCGGTGATTTCCTTGTGCCGCGGGACCAGCACCTTCATCACGCACCACGCCACCAGGTAGGCCAGCGCGCAGATGGCGAACATGATCATGTAGCCGGTATGGATGTCGTTGACCGTCTTGTAGTAGTCGAACACCCAGCCGCCCAGCTTGGTCAGCAGCACGCCGCCGATGCCGCCGGCCATGCCGCCGATGCCGATCACCGACGCCACCGATTTTTGCGGGAACATGTCCGACACGGTGGTGAAGATGTTGGCCGACCAGGCCTGGTGCGCCGAGGCGCCGACGCCGATCAGCAGCACCGGCACCCAGAAGCTGATCGCGCCCAGCGGTTGCGCCAGCAGCACCACCAGCGGGAAGAAGGCGATCACCAGCATGGCTTTCATGCGGCCGTCGTAGGGCGCGTAGCCGCGCGACATGAAGTAGGTGGGGAACCAGCCGCCGCCGATGGAGCCGACCATCGTCATGCTGTACAACACGGCCAGCGGCACGACGATGGCGTTGCCCTTCATGCCGTATTGCGCCGACAGGTAGGTCGGCAGCCAGAACAGGAAGAACCACCAGACGCCGTCGGTCATGAACTTGCCGAAGGCGAAGGCCCAGGTCTGGCGGTATGTGAGCAGCTGCAGCCACGACACCTTCCTGGCTGCGGCCGCCGATTCTTCCTCGGTCTTCTCGACCGGCGCCGCCTGGTCGCTGCGGATGTAGGCCAGCTCCCTGGCCGACAGGCGCTTTTGCTGCTCCGGTTTTTCGTACAGCGTGATCCACACGCTCATCCAGATGAAGCCCAGCATGCCGATCATGACGAAGGCGGTCTGCCAGCCCCACACGCTGGCGATCAGCGGCACGCAGATCGGCGCCAGGATCGCGCCGACGTTGGCGCCGGAGTTGAAGATGCCGGTGGCGAAGGAGCGTTCTTTTTTCGGGAAGTATTCGGCGGTGGCCTTGATCGCGGCAGGGAAGTTGCCGGCCTCGCCGATGGCCAGCACGGCGCGCGAGATCATGAAGCCGACGATGGACGGCACCACCACGACGCCGGCCGCGCCCAGCAGCACGCGCACGCCCTCGCCCATCGGCACCGAGAACGCGTGCATCAGGGCGCCCAGCGACCAGATGCAGATCGCCAGCACATAGGCGGCCTTGGTGCCGATCTTGTCGACCACGCGGCCGGCAAACAGCATCGAGATCGCGTAGACGAACTGGAAGGCGGCGGCGATGTTGGCGTAGTCGGTGTTGCTCCAGCCGAATTCCTTGGACAGGTCCGGCGCCAGCAGGCTCAGTACCTGCCGGTCCAGATAGTTGACGGTGGTGGCAAAAAACAACAGGGCGCAGATGGTCCAGCGGTATTTACCGACGGTTTGTCCAGCCGCTTGCGCGTTCACAGGCTCGCTCAGGTTCATGGCATCACTTATTTTCTGGTTTTTGGTGATGATCTCTCGGTCTCCACGAGATCACTCTAGTCGTATGTCATCGTACAACTATAAAACAGCTTAAGCAAGCGGAAAGATGCGGCCGCTTCAGGGAATGCGTAGAACCTTGCCAGCCGCGCCGCCGGCGCATGGCGGGCGGCGCGGCCATTGTTGTATGATGACTTTTATTGCAACTTCTTGCTGTCGCCACCCGGCGCCAGCAGCAGCGCCACCAGGCTGATCACCGCCGCGCCCGACAGATAGTAACCGACGTATTGCAGGCCGTAATTGGTCGCCAGCCAGGTGGCGACGTACGGCGCCAGCGAGGCGCCCAGGATGCCGGCCAGGTTGAACGTCAGCGAGGCGCCGGTGTAGCGCACCTCGGCCGGGAACAGCTCGGACAGGATGGTGCCCAGCGGGCCGTAGGTCATACCCATCAGGCCCAGGCCCAGCGACAGGAAGATGGTGACCTGCACGCTGCTGCCGGAGCCGAACATCGGCGCCATCGCCAGGCCGAACACGGCGATCGCGGCCGAGACCCAGATCAGCGTCGTGCGGCGGCCGTAGCGGTCGGCCCACAGCGCGGCCACCGGTATCGTCAGGCCGAAGAACACCACGGCGAACAGCTGCTGGATCAGGAAGTCCTTGCGGCTGAACTTGAGCGCGGTGGTGCCCCAGCTCAGCGCGAACACCGTCATCAGGTAGAACAGCACGAAGGTGGCCATGGCGATCAAGGTGCCCAGCACCAGCACGCGGCGGTGGTCGCGCCACACCGTCACCACCGGCACCTTGACCCGCTCGTTCTTGTCCAGCACCTTCTGGAAGTCCGGCGTTTCATGGATCTTCAGGCGGATGTACAGGCCGACGATCACCAGCAGCGAGCTGGCCAGGAAGGGAATGCGCCAGCCGTAGCTGAAGAATTCGGCGTCGCTCAAGGTCTGGCTCAGCAGCAGGAAGATGCCGCCCGACAGAAAGAAGCCGATCGGCGCGCCCAGCTGCGGGAACATGCCGTACCACGCGCGCTTGCCCGGCGGCGCGTTCTCGGTGGCCAGCAGCACGGCGCCGCCCCACTCGCCGCCCAGCCCCAGGCCCTGGCCGAAGCGGCACAGCGCCAGCAGCGCCGGCGCCAGCGTGCCGATGGTCGCATAGGTCGGCAAGGCGCCGATCACCACCGTCGACAGGCCCATGGTCAGCAGCGCCGCGACCAGCGTGGCCTTGCGGCCGATGCGGTCGCCGAAGTGGCCGAACACGGCCGAGCCTACCGGACGGGCGAAGAAGGCGATGGCGAACGTGGCCAGCGATTGCAGCGTCGCGGCGGCCGGATCGCTGGCCGGGAAGAACAGCTTGGGGAACACCAGCACGGCGGCGGTGGCGTAGATGTAGAAATCGAAGAATTCAATCGTGGTGCCGATCAGGCTGGCAAACAGCACGGTGGCGGGGGAATTGGTCTTGGGCGATCCGGGGTGGGACTGACTCATGCTTGACGCTCCTGCGATGGATGGTGCGGGCCATCATACACACCCCCTCCGCAGGTTGCCAAGCAGATATGGTCAGCCCTTGGGATCGATCTGGGCCAGGGCGGCGCCGATGGCGTCGGCCTTCAGCGGCCGCACCAGGCGCGCCACTTCCTGGCCGTCGCGCAGGAAGATCATCGTCGGCCACAGCTTGACCCGGTAGGAGCGGCCCAGCGCGCGGCCGGGGCCGTCCTCCACCTTGTAGTGCCTGACCTGCTCGTGGCCGGCAAAGGCCTGCTCCAGCGGCGCCTGCGCGGCCATGCAGTGGCCGCACCAGTTGGCGCCGAACTCCAGCAGCGTGGCGCCGCTCATGGCGTCGACGGCGGCGCGCTCCGGCGCGGCGGGGATGTAGACTTTTTCCATGCTGTCTCCGTTACGATTGGGATTTCATTTGGGTTTCACTTGCGCGCACGGGTCGGCGCGCGGCTGCGGCGGCACACTGTGCACGGCGTCGTAGCGCCCGGTGCCGTCGGTGCCTTCGACAAATCCTTCGCTGCGCACCGTCAGCGCCGGCGCCAACTCGTTGATCCAGTGCGCCACGCCGATGTCCTTGCGCACGTGGCCGTTGCCGGCGATTAGCACGACGTCGCGCGGCTGCTGGTCGCGCACGATCTTGGCCATCCAGATGTCGCGCGCCACCTGGGCGTTGACCATGCCGCCGATCATCATCTCCGGCAGCATATTGCAATGACCGGCCATGATTTCCTTGTACTGGCCGCCGCGCACGTCGGCCGGCAGCGGCTGGTCCAGCCGGTAGTCCTTGATGCTTTGCGGATCGAAGGTGGCGGTGATGCCGTCGCGCACCACGCGCGAGGCGTCGCTGCGCGACAGGTTGGCGGCGATCAGCGGCAGCTGGTAGGTCAGCGCCAGCTGGATCACCGGATAGTACAGCTGCCAGTCCCAGCGCGGGCCGCCGACCACGCGGATCACGCATTGCGCGTCCAGGCAGCCTTTTTGCGCCTTGCTCAGCACGTCCTGGTTTTCCCGGTCGAACTGCTCCATGACGATGGCCGGGCGCCAGCCCGCTTCGATCCGCTGGCGCAGCAGCTCGTAGCGCAGCTTGTGGCCCTGCGCATTGTCGTGCACCTCGCCCAGCAGCAGCACCTGCGGATTGACGGACGCGGCCGCCACGACGGGAGCGGCGGACGGGGGCGCTGCCGCCGGCGCCCTGGCCCCGCTGGCACAACCGGCCAGGACAGCCAGCGTGGCGACGGCCAAGCTTGGTTTAAATGTAGAATTCATCGGCGGCGACTGTTGTTGCGATGCAAAAATAAATTGTTTTAAGAGAAATAGAGATGGCAATGTGTCATGAAACATGTTCTAATATCAAAACAGTAGAGCACGGTACACCCAATCCGTGCCACACGCAGTATTAACATCCTGCCCATGCAGCATTGCCAGGAGTCATTTTGAAAATTTCGACCTTAATTACCGCCATTTTGCTGGCCGCAGGCCTGTCCGCCGCCGCACTGGCCCAGGCGGAAACGCCGGCAAAAGACAAAGTTGCAACCGCAACAATTGTACTCGCTCACTGCGACGCCAACGGCGCCGCCCCGTGCGACATCAACAACAACGCCGCCGCCACATCGCCTGAAGACAGCGATCCGGCCGCCCTGCCGCCCGACGATCCCAAGCGCCAGCAGCCGGTCGAGCCGATGACCCAGGTGCCGGAACCGCAAACCTTCATTTTGCTGATGCTGGGCTTGGTGGTACTGGGCTTTGCGTCGCGCGGCCGCAAAGTGTCGGAGAAGTTCGGCGACTGACGCCGGCGCCGGGCGCTACAGTCCGCATACCGCGTGGATATTGGTGATGGAAACGCCATGCAATATGGCGCGCAGGATGCAGTAGAGTTTTTGTACGCCGTTGTCGGTGGCCAGCACCAGGAACACCGCCAGCGCCAGCGCCATGCCAGCCAGGATCAACAAACCTTTAATCGTGTCTTTATTCATGCGGCATTCTAGCGCGGCGCCGCCTGCTTAAGCAACGGCGGGCAGCGCATAGTCGAAATCGTAGTAGTGCTTGCCACCCTCGATACGGATCTGCAGCTTGCCGCTGAGGCCGGCCAGTTCATCGCGGCCCGAATCGGCCACCACCAGCACCGCCAGGCCGGCCGCGCCGCGCTCCATGGTGCCCGTATGATGCAGCAGGAAGCTGCCGCGCCGCCCTTCCAGCGTCCCCTGCACCAACTCCATCGCCACATAAGCACCCGACATCAGCGCGCGGTCCATGAAGGCCAGCATCTCGCCCTTGCCGCTGGCCTCCAGCGGGCCGTGGTACTGCTTGTCGAGCGACATGCGGCCGAGGCCGGTTTCGGCCGCCACTGCGGACATCGCCTCGGGCGTCATCTTGACGCTGAATTCACCGCTAACGGTAGTCATGCTGATCCTGTCTAAGTGTGCAGATGGGCTTCGGCCGCCTGCGCGGCCTGTTCGTCGACCGGCGTCACGCACGGCATGCGCAGCACGAAACTGGCGCCCTGCCCCAGTACGCTGGAGACGGTAATGGTGCCGCCAAACTGCTTGGCCATCAAGTTGAACACGATATTCAGTCCGAGCCCGGTGCCGCCCTGCCCGCGCCGGGTGGTGACGAACGGGTCGAACACCTTGTCGATCATGTCCGGCGGGATGCCCTTGCCGTTGTCGGTCACCTGCATCTCGATCCAGTCCGCCTGCTGCGCCACGCCGATGGTGATGCGGCCCTCGTCGTCCGGATCGAACGCGTGCTCGACGCAGTTCAAGGTCAGGTTGGTGATCACCTGCGCCAGCGCGCCGGGATAGCTGTCGAGCATGATGTCCGGCGGACAGGCGATGCTGACGACGATGCGGGTCTTCTTCAGCTTGGGCTGCAGGCTGGACACCACCTCGTTGATATAGTCGCGCAGCTCGAAACGGCGGCGCGCCTCGCTGACCTGGTCGACCGCGATCTGCTTGAAGCTGTGGATCAGGTGCGCCGCGCGGTAGGCGTTGTTCATGATCAGGCGCGTGCTTTCGGAGGCCGTGTCCAGGTAGCGCATGATGTCGGACTTCTTGATGTTGCCGCCGTCGACCGACTGCTTGACCTTTTCGGTGGCCTCCATCAGCACCGAGGCGCTGGTCAGCGCGATGCCGACCGGCGTGTTGATCTCGTGGGCCACGCCGGCCACCAGCCCGCCCAGCGAGGCCAGCCGTTCGGCCTGCAGCAGCGATTCCTGTGTGCGGCGCAGGTCGTCGAGCGCCTTGGCCGTGGTCTGCGCCGACTTGCGCGCCTCGTCCTCGGCCTCGCGGATGCGCTGGATATTCGATTTGACCTTGCGCTGGATGGCGTTGAAGCCGCGGATCACCTCGCCCAGCTCGTCGTGGCGGCTGTCCGGCAGTTCCTCGACCTCGTCGCTGCCGCGCGTGGCCAGGTCGAACAGGCCGTCGCGCAGCCGCTTGAGCGGATCGAACACGATGCGCAGCGACAGCGCCAGCGCGGCCACCAGGATCAGGTCCAGCAGCAGCACCTCGGTGACCTTGCGGCGCACTTCGGCGGCCAAGGTGGCGTCGATCTGCGCGCGGCTGAAGTTGACCACCACGCGGCCGACGATGACCGGCTTGAGCGAGGCGCCGGCCGCGCCGGAATCGCGGTAGGCCAGGTCCGCCACCACCGGCGAGCCGCCGACGGCGGCATCGTTCTCGATCGAGCTGACGCTGCCGTTTTCATTGCGCAGCTTGCCGGAGAACAGGCCGACCGAGGTGTCGTAGACGCGGATCGACACCAGCTCCGGCGGCAGCATCTCGGCGGCGACGATGTTGTCGACCTTGGCCTTGTCCAGGTCCCACAGCGCCGACGGCAGGCTGGTTTGCAGCCGGGTCAGCACGCCCTGGCGCAGCCGCTGGCTGCTGACTTCCAGCTCGTGTCCCAGGCTGTATTGGGCATACGTGCCGGAAATGCCGAGCACCAGCGTCACGATGACCACGAAAAGCAGCGTCAAGCGGCCTTGAATCCCGAACATCGGCTAACCTCCCTGGCAACATGGAATTGACGGCAACGTCCCAATGTACGGTATGGCATGAGACTTGGCAAGAATTAGGACATAACCCTTAGGACAAAACCGCCGGCAGACTTTGCCCGCTTGCAATGGTAAGATCAGGCAATGTAGATCAGGTGGCAAAACGGAGGACCTCATGACTAGCAATTATCAACCCTTGAACCTGGTGCAGGTACGGCCGGGGATGGTCTTGTCCGACGAATTGCTGGACGTGCAGGGCCATGTGCTGTTGCCGCAGGGCACGGTCTTGACCGAGGCCATGCTGGCGCTGATGCCGCGCCACGGCATCGCCGTGCTGCCCATCCTGCAGGAGGAGGTGTCGGCGGAAGCGGTGCAGGCAACGCTGAACCATCACGAGGCCCGCATCGCCCAGCTGTTCCGTAAAAACGACGCCGACAGCGACAGCGACTGGGCCACCGCCACGCTGCGCCGCTTCGTCTCGGACTTCCGCCTGGGCACAGAGGAGACGCCGGAGCATGAGTAATACGCTGAGTTACGACGACGTCGTCCGCACGCTGGACGACCTGCCATCGCTGCCGGCGGTGGTGATGGAGCTGCTCAACAGCATAGACCAGGACGATGTCGATATTTCCGTGCTGGCCAAGAAGGTGTCGCACGACCAGGCGCTGACGGCCAAGACCTTGCGCCTGGCCAACTCGTCGCTGTACGGCCTGCAGGTCAAGGTGACCACGATCCAGCAGGCGATCACCTACCTGGGCTTCCAGACCACGCGCAACCTGATCACGGCGGCCGCCGTCACCGGCTGCTTTGCCGAGGGCCATTGCCCGGGCTTCGACCACAAGGCGTTCTGGCGCCATTCGATCGCCACCGCCGCCTGCGCCAAGGTGCTGGCGCGGCAGATGCGTTTCAACCAGGATTACGCCTTCACGGCGGGCTTGCTGCACGACATAGGCCGGCTGGTGCTGGTGTCCTGCTTCCCCAACCAGTATTCGGAAACCATCGCCTACCGCGCCGACCATGACTGCTACCTGCTGGACGCGGAGCGCGCCGTGCTGGGCATCGATCATGTCGACGCCGGCCTGGCGCTGGCTGAACACTGGAATTTTTCCGATACGATGCGACTGGCCATCGGCGGCCATCACGATCCGGAGGCGCCGGGCGCAGGGTTCCTGGCCGCCATCATTCACGTGGCGGACGCCATAGTGCATGCGCTCGATCTGGCGCAGGTGCAGGACGATCTGGTCCCGCCCGTATCCACCGTGGCCTGGACTGCGCTGGGCCTCGATGAAGAAATCTATCTGCAATTGTTCCGCGAGACGGAACTGCAATATGAAGAAATTTCCATGGTGCTGCTGAGCTGACGAATCAGCTGTGAAGCGGCGGCTGGCTGCCGGCCGGGCTGGGGTCAGCCACGGCAACGGCAGCAGCGGATGCGCGGGCGCATCAGTGACGCGCGTAGGTTCCGGCTTCGGCCTTTTCAGTGCGTTCCTCTGGCTTCGGACGGCCCTGGGCATCGGACAGACGATACTTGGTGCGGCGGTCGCCCATCAGATCGCGCAGGTCGCGGATGCTCATGCCGGTCACTTCATGCATGCGGATCAGCAGCGAGGCGCCCACCGGCAGGCGGTGATGGCGGATCTTGCTGATGACCGGCGGCGCGACTTCCAGCAAACGCGACAGCGCGGCATCGTTTTTCAGTTGCATCTTGCCGAGCAAGATATCCAGGAGGTGGTTCGGGTTGTAGCTTTCCTGGGAAGCGAGAGCGTGGTGTGCCATGATTTTCCTCGTTGAGTTGGGTGATCGGATAGTGCTGGTTCGAACTTAAGGACAACTTAGATACTTTCAATAAAGTTCGTTACTGCTGAATTGCCTTTCGTGCAAGATTATTCTATGCTTAAAAGGGCCTGTTCCAGCCGGTACGCGCAGAGCGAAGATTGTTCGACATCAATCGCCGGCTAGAAACCTTAGCAACAATGCTATTTCATCACATGGGGCCCGAGGGTGTCGCACGCAAGAACTTGTAGGAAACTGTTACACAAAGCAAGTTCGTCTTTACACAGGCGGGGGAAGGCGAAATGAGGTGGTAATGAGGCGATAACGCGGCGCGGACGGCGTTGCCGCCGTCCGGCGAAAGCGGGGTTTATGCGGTGGTGTCGATGTTGCGGCCGAGCGTGGTTTTGCCGCTGTCGCGGCGTTGCAGTTCGGCACGCTGGTCGGCCGCTTCGGCCTCGCGGCGCTGGGTCGCCGTGGCGTCCTCGTTAGCCTGGGCGCGGGTGCGCTGGGCGTCGGTATTTTTTTCCACGCGGTTTTGCACCGCACGCTCGGCCTCGCCGCTGCGCGCCAGGCCTTCGGCGCGTTCGGTCTGGCTGGCCTGCTGGGCGCGCTGCGTATCGCGGTTGGCGCGCGTCTCGCGCTGGTTGGCCGCCTGGATGCCCTCCAGCGGCGTGCTGATGCGCGACGACGAAATCGAATTAACCGCCATGAAACCCTCCGGAGTGCTGATCGATAGTGACGAATAATGACTATTGGCCACGCTTTAAATGTAGAAGCGCGGCGCGGCAAAATCAAGCACTATCGCGGTTGGCGCAGGCAAATTACGTTAAACTATCGGCTGTGCCGGTCCCGCCGGCCTCTCTCATAAAGCATTCCATTGAAAACCAAAACCCCAGTCCAGCCGTACTACTTTGTTCCGGAACCGCTCGACAACGCGCGGCTGGCACATTTGTGCGGCCCCCTCGACGAAAACCTGCGCCAGATTTCCGCCGCGCTGGACGTCACTATTTTCCGTCGCGGCGAGAAATTCATCGTCAGCGGCCACAACGCCGAACGGGCGGTGCAGATCCTCGAACAGTTCTACGCGGTCGCCAACAAGATCGTCCCGATTGAAGAAGTGCAACTGGCGCTGGTCGAGCAGCGCGCCGGCCTGGCGGTCGCCTCCGCCGCGATCGCCGCCGCCGCCGCGCCCGACCAGCCGCGCCCGCTGGAGGCGCCGTTCGTCGAACCCGAGATCAACAGCCCCATCCTGAAGACCCGGCGCGCCGACCTGCGCGGCCGCACGCCGCACCAGATCCGCTACCTGCGCAACATCCTCGAGCACGACATCAGCTTCGGCGTCGGCCCGGCCGGCACCGGCAAGACCTACCTGGCCGTGGCCTGCGCGGTCGACGCGCTCGAGCGCGACGCCGTCAAGCGCATCATCCTGACCCGTCCCGCCGTCGAGGCCGGCGAGCGCCTGGGCTTCCTGCCGGGCGACCTGGCGCAAAAGGTCGATCCCTACCTGCGCCCGCTGTACGACGCGCTGTACGACCTGCTCGGCTTCGACCGCACGCAGAAAATGTTCGAGAAGCAGGTGATCGAGATCGCCCCGCTGGCCTACATGCGCGGCCGCACGCTGAACCACGCCTTCGTCATCCTCGACGAGGCGCAGAACACCACCGTCGAGCAGATGAAGATGTTCCTGACGCGCATAGGCTTCGGCAGCAAGGCCGTGGTCACCGGCGACGTCACGCAGGTCGACCTGCACAAGAGCCAGAAGAGCGGCCTGGTCGACGCCATCCAGGTGCTGAAGGACGTGCGCGGCATCGCCTTCAGCCACTTCAACAGCGAAGACGTGGTGCGCCACCCGCTGGTGGCGCGCATCGTCGACGCCTACGAGACGGCGCACAACCACGAAGCGGAAATCGCTCCCCTACTCAAAGCCACGGCTCTCAAAAATGTCCGTAAAAAATAAACTGACGCTGTCGGTGCAGTATCCCGACGCCCGTTTGCAGGAAACCATCACCCGGCCGAAGATCCGCCGCTGGGTGCAGGCCGCGCTGTTCGCGCCGGCCGAGCTGACGATACGCTTCGTCGACGCCGAGGAAGGCCGCACGCTGAACCGCGAATACCGCGAAAAGGACTACGCCACCAACGTGCTGACCTTCGCCTACAACGAAGGGGAGGAGTTGCCGGACGATGCGCCGACCCAGGCCGACATCATCCTCTGCACCGACGTGCTGCAGAAGGAAGCGGCCGAGCAAAAGAAAACCGTGGAGGAACATACGGCCCACCTGGTCATCCACGGCGTGCTGCACGCCCAGGGCTACGACCACATGGACGACGAGGAAGCGGCCGAGATGGAAGGCATAGAAACCGAGATCCTGGCCGGCCTCGGCATGGCCGATCCCTACGCCGATTGACGCGCCGGGAGCTGTCTTTTTGACAAAAACGGCTCCTGCTCCCCATTTCGTGTATCCTATACCCCTTCGAAACAACGGCTCACGCCTCCTATGCAAGAGCACTCTAGTGGCGTCAAGACTGACGCCAAACCCCATCGGTCGCTGTTTGAACGCCTGACCGCACTGATTTCCCCCGAGCCAGAGAACCGCGCGGAACTGCTCGAAGTTCTGCACGACGCCCACGAACGCAACCTGATCGACGCCGACGCCCTGTCGATGATCGAAGGCGTGTTCCAGGTGTCGGACCTGTCCGCCCGCGACATCATGATTCCACGCTCGCAGATGGACGTCATCGACATCTCCAAGCCGATCGAGGAATGGCTGCCACTGGTGCTGCAGACCGCCCACTCGCGCTTCCCCGCCATCGAAGGCGAGCGCGACAAGGTGATCGGCATCCTGCTGGCCAAGGACCTGCTGCGCTACTACGCCGAGGAATCGTTCGACGTGCGCGACATGCTGCGCCCGGCCATCTTCATTCCCGAATCGAAACGCCTGAACGTGCTGCTGCGCGACTTCCGCGCCAACCACAACCACATGGCCATCGTGGTGGACGAGTACAGCGGCGTGGCCGGCCTGATCACCATCGAGGACGTGCTGGAACAGATCGTCGGCGACATCGAGGACGAATACGATTTCGACGAGGAAGAGGACAACATCCTGTCGATCAAGGAAGGCGTGCACGGCCCGCGCTGGCGCATCAAGGCGCTGACCGAGATCGCCCAGTTCAACGAAGAACTTGATACGGCGCTGCCTGAAGACGACGTCGACACCATCGGCGGCCTGGTCGCCAAGCACCTGGCGCGCATGCCGCACAAGGGCGACGTCTTCGATTTCGAAGGCATGCGTTTCGAAGTGCTGCGCGCCGACGCCCGCCAGATCCATGTGCTGCTGGTGGAGAAACTGCCGCCTGCCGCGATCGACGGCGACGACGCGTGATGCGCTTTCGCCGCGCCAATCCGAACGTTCCCCCCAAGCCGCAACGCCCGACCCGAGGCCGGATGATCATCACCGGCCTGGCCGGCGCGTTGTGCGTGTTCGCCTTCGCGCCGTTCGGCTGGTGGCCGCTGGAGATCCTCGGCCTGGCGACCCTGTTCTACCAGGTGCTGCGCAGCAGCGACATCAGGGCCGCCGCGCTGATCGGCTGGGCCTTCGGCTTCGGCTGGACCGCCGCCGGCACCCACTGGCTTTACGTTTCCCTGCATACCTACGGCGCCATGCCGGCGCCGCTGGCGGTGGCCGCCGTGCTGCTGCTGGCCGCCGCCATGGGCCTGTACGTCGCGCTGGCGATGGGCGGCGCGGCCTGGCTGCGCAAGCGCTGGGCGCTGCCGCTGCCGGCCGCCAACCTGCTGGTGCTGCCGGCCATGTGGTCGCTGTTCGAATGGATACGCGGCTGGCTGTTCACCGGCTTCCCTTGGCTGTCGGCCGGCTACGCCCACAACCACAGCCCGCTGGCCGGCTACGCGCCGGTGATCGGCATGTACGGCCTGGGCTGGCTGGCGGCGGTCGTCGCCGGCGCCCTGCTGTTGCTGGCGCACCGCACCCGTTTGAAGGCGGCCGCGCTGATCGTCGCCATTCCGGCGGCCGGCTTCGGCCTGAGCCTGCTGCACTGGACCTACCCGGAAGGCAAGCCGATCTCGGTGCGCCTGCTGCAGGGGAATATTCCGCAGGATGAAAAATTCAACGGCGCCCACGTGCAGGCGACGATGAAGCTGTACCAGGACGCCATCATGGCCGCGCCGGCCGACCTGATCGCCACGCCGGAGACGGCCATCGTCATGCTGCCGCAGCAGCTGCCGCCGGACTACCTGCCGGGCATCGCCCAGTTCCTGAACAAGACCAACAGCAACCTGATCCTGGGCATCCCGCTGGCCGACAGCCAGACCGCCTATTTCAACAGCGTGATCGGCATCCCGTCCAAGCTGGGTTCCAGCTACTACCGCTACGACAAGCACCACCTGGTGCCGTACGGCGAGTTCATCCCGTTCGGCTTCCGCTGGTTCGTCAACCTGATGTCGATCCCGCTGGGCGACATGACCAGCGGACGCGACATCCAGCCGGCGTTCGCCATCAAGGACCAGCGCGTGCTGCCCAACATCTGCTACGAAGACTTGTTCGGCGAAGAGATCGCCGGCCAGCTGAACAACCCGGCGCAGGGCCAGAAACCGGCCACCATGCTGCTCAACACCTCGAACCTGGCCTGGTTTGGCGACACCATCGCCATCCCCCAGCATTTGCAGATCTCGCAGATGCGCACGCTGGAAACGGGCCGCCCGATGCTGCGGGCGACCAATACCGGCGCCACCGCCATCATCAATGGCCAAGGCACCGTCGTCCAGCAACTGCCGGTGAACACCTACGGCACGCTGGCGGCGCAGGTGCAGGGCATGGCCGGCAGCACGCCCTACATCCTGTGGGGAAACAAGCTGTTCCTGGCGTTGGCCGCGCTGTCGCTGGCTGGCGCCTGGTTTTGGGCCCGGCGCGCAAAAAACCAGCCAAAAGCCGCTTAATCTCTACAGGCTCCCTGTAAAACCCGCTAAAATTGCCGCTTTAGCGAAACTGCAACCGCACGCCCCGATGTGTGCCACCGACTACACAAGATGCTGACATTTCAACAAATTATCCTGACCTTGCAAACCTACTGGGACCAGCAAGGCTGCGCCCTGCTCCAGCCCTACGACATGGAAGTCGGCGCCGGCACCTTCCACACCGGTACCTTCCTGCGCGCGATCGGCCCCGAGCCCTGGCGCGCGGCCTACGTGCAGCCGTCGCGCCGCCCGAAGGACGGCCGCTATGGCGAAAACCCGAACCGCGGCCAGCACTACTACCAGTACCAGGTGGTGATGAAGCCGGCGCCGGAAAACATCCTGGACCTGTACCTGGGTTCGCTGGAAGCGCTGGGCCTGGACCTGAAGCAGAACGACGTCCGCTTCGTCGAGGACGACTGGGAATCGCCGACCCTGGGCGCCTGGGGCCTCGGTTGGGAAGTCTGGCTGAACGGCATGGAAGTGACGCAGTTCACCTACTTCCAGCAAGTCGGCGGCCTCGATTGCAAGCCGGTGCTGGGCGAGATCACCTACGGCATCGAACGCCTGGCGATGTATCTGCAGGGCGTCGAGAACATGTACGACCTGGTGTGGACCACGTGGGAAGAGAACGGCGTGACCAAGACGCTGAAGTACGGCGACGTGTTCCACCAGAACGAAGTGGAGCAGTCGGCCTACAACTTCGAGCACTCGAACACCGAGCTGCTGTTCGCCCAGTTCAACAACCACGAGTCGGAAGCCAAGCGCCTGATCGAGCTGCAACTGACCTTGCCCGCCTACGAGCAGATCATGAAGGCCTCGCACAGCTTCAACCTGCTCGACGCGCGCGGCGCCATCTCCGTGACCGAGCGCGCCGCGTACATCGGCCGCGTGCGCGCCCTGTCGCGCCTGGTCGCGCAAGCCTACTACGATTCGCGTGAGCGCCTGGGCTTCCCTATGGCTCCCGCCGCCGTCGCCGCCGTTGCTGCTGAATAAACGATATAAATAATATGACTCAAACTCTGCTCATCGAACTGCTGACCGAAGAACTGCCGCCGAAGGCGCTCGCCAAACTGGGCAAGGCTTTCGCGGACGGCATCGTCAACGGCCTGAAATCGCGCGACTTCCTGGAAGCCGACAGCGTCGCCACCTCGTTCGCCTCGCCGCGCCGCCTGGCCGTTTCCATCACCAAGGTGCGCGCCACCTCGCCGGACAAGTCGATCCGCGAAAAAGTGCTGCCGGTCTCCGTGGCGCTGGACGCCGCCGGCAACGGCACGCCGCCGCTGGCCAAGAAACTGGCAGCGCTGGGCTTCCCCAACCTGACCGTGGCCGACCTGGAACGCGCGCAGGACGGCAAGGCAGAAAGCTTCTTCTACACCTACACCGCGGCCGGCAGCGCGCTGCAAGCGGGCCTGCAAGCCGCGCTGGAAGACTCGGTCGCCAAGCTGCCGATTCCCAAGGTGATGAGCTACCAGCGCCCGGACGGCGCCACCGTGCAGTTCGTGCGTCCGGCGCACAGCCTGATCGCGCTGCACGGCGCCACCGTGCTGCCGTTGACGCTGCTGGGCCTGACCGCCTCCAACGTCAGCGAAGGCCACCGCTTCCTGACCGCGCCGGGCAAGCGCCTGGTCACCATCGCCGACGCCGACAGCTACGCCGCCACCCTGGCCACCGAGGGCAAGGTGCTGGCCAGCGTTGAACAGCGCAAGGAAAAAATCCGCGCCGAACTGCTGGCCAAGGCCGGTGCCGACCAGGTGCTGATGCCCGAAGCGCTGCTGGACGAAGTGGCCGCGCTGGTCGAATGGCCGGTGGTCTACGAGTGCAAGTTCGAGGAAGAGTTCCTGGCCGTGCCGCAGGAATGCCTGATCCTGACCATGCAGACCAACCAGAAATACTTCGCGCTGACCGACACCGCCGGCAAGCTGCGTTCGCGCTTCCTGATCGTCTCCAACATCGCCACCGACACGCCGGCCGCCATCATCGACGGCAACGAGCGCGTGGTGCGTCCGCGCCTGTCCGACGCCAAGTTCTTCTTCGAGCAGGACAAGAAGAAAACGCTGGAATCGCGCCTGCCGCTGCTGGAAAAAATCGTCTACCACAACAAGCTGGGCACGCAAGGCGCGCGCGGCGAACGCGTGGCCGCGCTGGCCGCGTTCATCGCCACCGCCATTGGCGGCGACGCCGCGCTGGCAAGCCGCGCCGCCAAGCTGTCGAAGGCCGACCTGGTCACCGAGATGGTGGGCGAGTTCCCCGAGCTGCAAGGCATCATGGGCACCTACTACGCCCGCAACGACGGCGAGCCGGAAGACGTGGCGCTGGCCGCGTCCGAGCACTACCAGCCGCGCTTTGCCGGCGACGCCCTGCCGTCCACCGTCACCGGCACCGCCGTGGCGCTGGCCGACAAGCTGGAAACCCTGGTCGGCATCTGGGCCATCGGCCTGGCGCCAACCGGCGACAAGGATCCGTTCGCGCTGCGCCGCCACGCGCTGGGCGTGCTGCGCATGCTGATCGAGAAGCGCCTGCCGCTGTCGATCTCCGGCCTGCTGGCGCACGCCTCGCAGCTGTTCGCCTCCGTGGCCGGCTTCAAGGATCCAGGCGCCGACGTCTACACCTTCATGATCGACCGCCTGCGCGGCATCCTGCGCGAGCGCGGCTTCTCGCCGAACGAGATCGAAGCGGTCGTGGCGCAGAATCCGGACCGCCTGGACGACATCGTGCAGCGCCTGGAGGCCGTGCAGGCCTTCGCCGCGCTGCCGGAATCGGCCTCGCTGGCCGGCGCCAACAAGCGCATCACCAACATCCTGAAGAAGAACGAGGAAGCGCTGGCCGCCGCCGGCAACAGCGGCGTCAACGTCTCCCTGCTGCAGGACGCGGCCGAGAAGAACCTCAACACCGCCGTGGTGCGCGTGCTGCCGGAAATCGACGCGGCGTTCAACCGCGGCGACTTCGCCGGCACGCTCAAAACGCTGGCGCAGCTGCGCGAGGAAGTCGACGCCTTCTTCAACGACGTCATGGTCATGGCCGAGGATGTCGCGCTGCGCAACAACCGCCTCGCGCTGCTGTCGTCGCTGCACGGCATGATGAACCGCGTGGCCGACATTTCGAAACTGGCGGCGTAAATGGGTACGCCGTCCATGAAACTGATCATCCTCGATCGCGACGGCGTGATCAACCACGATTCGCCGGACTTCATCAAGTCGCCGGCCGAGTGGATCCCGATTCCCGGCTCGATGGAAGCGATCGCCCGCCTGAACCAGGCCGGCTACCGCGTGGTCGTGGCGTCGAACCAGTCGGGCATCGCCCGCGAGTTCTTCGACATGACCATCCTCAACGCGATACACCAGAAGATGCACAACCTGGCGCAGCAGGTCGGCGCCGACATCGACGCGGTGTTCTTCTGCCCGCACGCGGCGACCGACAACTGCGATTGCCGCAAGCCGAAGCCGGGCATGTTCACGGAAATCTCGCAACGCTATAAAATCAGCCTCAAAGGCGTGCCGGTGGTCGGCGATTCGTTGCGCGACCTGCAGGCCGGCTATGTGAGCGGCTGCGTGCCCTACCTGGTCCTGACCGGCAAGGGCGAAAAAACCCAGGCCACAGGCGGCCTGCCGCCCGGTACAATGGTTTTCCCGGACCTGGCGGCCATGGTCAACCACCTGCTCAAAACCAGCGCCCCGCCGGTGCTGCAAGTCGTCAGCTAAACAGTTTTTGGAGTCTGCATTGGGTCATCCCGTCTTGTTTCTGCGTTCCCTGATTTTCACCATCGTCATGGTGGTATCGACCATCGTCTGGGCCTGCGTATGCTTCCTGGCAGCGCCGCTGCCATACAACCAGCGGTTCTGGGTCACCTCCCGCTGGAACGTGTTCATGATCTGGTGCCTCAAGGTCATCTGCGGCATCCGCTACCAGATCAAGGGGGCCGAAAATTTCCCTGACGCGCCGGCCGTCGTGCTGTCGAAGCACCAGTCGGCGTGGGAGACCATCTTCCTGCTGCCCAACCTGCCGCGCCCGCTGGTGTTCGTGTTCAAGAAAGAGATCCTGTACATTCCATTCTTCGGCTGGGCGATGGCGCTGCTGCGCATGATCCCGATCGACCGCAAGCAGGGCAAGCACGCGTTCGCGCACGTGGTGCGTCACGGTAAGCGACGCCTCGCCGACGGCCAATGGATTATCATGTTCCCCGAAGGGACGCGCATTCCCGTCGGCCAGACCGGCAAGTATAAAAGCGGCGGCACGCGTCTCGCCATCGAGACCGGCGCGGTGGTTGTACCGATTGCGCACAACTCCGGCGAGTGCTGGCCAAAAAATTCTTTCATCAAACGCCCAGGGCTTGTTACAGTATCGATAGGCAAACCGATTTCTCCGAAAGGTCAAACCCCGGACGGCATGATGCAACAGGTGGAAAATTGGATAGAATCAGAAATGCGCGTCATTTCGCCCCACGCCTACAACGCTGGCTAGATGATCTGGCCACGCTGGTGAAGCCGGCGTCGCCCAGCGACGCCAGCCAACTGGACCTGTTTGGACGGGAGGCGCAGTCGTCTCCCAAAGCTGTCTACACCGCGCCGGTATGGTCGGTTCCATCTCCCTCTTCCTCGAATGCTCCGGCGCTGGTTTCTCCCTACGTCGATCCGCCGCAAACCGCCGTTCCCGTCAAGCCGCGCGCACTGGTGGTGCCGCCGACCGACCAGCCGCCCAAGCGCCAGCTGATGGTCGGCGAATTCATACTCGAATATGAACTGCGCCGCTCGACGCGCCGCTCGATCGGCTTCATGATCGACGACGACGGCCTGCGCGTGACCGCGCCCAAGCGCATCAGCATCGCCGAAATCGACAACGCCATCCGCACCAAGCAGCACTGGATCCTGGACAAGCTGAAGGAACGGCGCGAACGCCGCGCCGCGCGGCTGGAGAAACCTCCGGTGGAATGGAACGACGGCGCGCAGCTGCCCTATCTCGGCGCCGACATCACGCTGCGGCTGCTGGTCGGCGGCCGCAACCGCACCAGCTACAACCCGGCCACGCGCGAGCTGTCGATGGTGCTGATTCCCGGCGCCACCGAAACGCTGCTCAAGGAGCGGGTGAAGGCCTGGTACCAGCAGGAGGCCAAGCTGCTGTTCGAGCAGCGGCTGGACCTGTACGCGGCGCGGCTGGGCGTGCGCTACCACTCGTTCGGCCTGTCGTCGGCCGGCACGCGCTGGGGCTCGTGCACGGTGGACCGCAAGATCCGCCTGAACTGGAAGCTGATCCACTTCTCGCTGCCGCTGATCGACTACGTCATCGCGCACGAGCTGTCGCACATCCTGGAGATGAACCACAGCGCTCAGTTCTGGAACACGGTGGGCCTGATCTATCCCGAATACGAAGAGGCGAAAAACCTGCTGCGCAAGCGCGCGCAGGAGTTGCCGGTGCTGTTCAGCTAAGACTGCGTCAAGCCTGCGGCAGCGGCGGGTTGACCGGCGCCTTGACCTCGTGCAGCACGAACGAGGTGTAGATCTCCTTGATGCCGGGCAGGCCGTTGATGTGGGCTTCGGCAAACACGCCGTAGGCCGCCAGGTCTTCCGCCACCACCATCAGCTGGTGGTCGTAGCGGCCGGAGATGCGGTGGCAGGCCAGCACCTGCGGAATCGCCGCCACCGCGCGTTCGAAGACCTGCAGGTTCGCGGTGTCCTTCATCTCCAGCGAGATGTGGACGAAGGCCGTTACCTGGTAGCCCAGCTTGCGGGAATCCAGCCGTGCCTGGTAGCCGCGTATCACCCCCTCCTCCTCCAGCCGCTTGACCCGGCGCCAGCACGGCGAGGTCGTCAGCGATACCCGTTCGGCCAGGTCGGCACTTGAAAGCCTTGCATCTTCCTGCAGCGCCTCAAGTATCTTCATATCGATGCGGTCCAATTTCATTTCAGCACATCCATTTCATTCCCTCGTCAAAAGCACCGGATTTATTGCGCAAATTTACTTTCCCACAGAACAAATATAGCAAAATATTGTTGATTTCACCAGCTACAATCTTTGCATTCATTTCATTCATATAGCCATCTGGGAGAGTCAAGCATGTCCGCACCGCGATTAAAAATATCCAAATCCGCCTACGCAGTTGCCACTGTGCTCGGCTCCGGCCTGATGCTGCCGCACCTGGCCGCCGCGCAAACCGACACCGATGCGCCGAAAATGGAACGCGTGGTCGTCACCGGTTCCTCCATCAAGCGCATCGACGGCGAGACCGCGCTGCCGGTGCAGATCCTCAAGCGCGAAGACATCGAGCGCACGGGCGCCGCCACCACCGAGGAACTGGTCAAGCAGATCAGCGCCTTCAGCAGCGCCGGCAGCGTCAGCACCTCCGCCGCGGCCGGCACCCAGACCGGCTCGATCGCCGCGCTGTCGCTGCGCGGCCTGGGCAGCGCGCGCACGCTGGTGCTGATCAACGGCCGCCGCGCCTCGGTCTACGGCGGCGGTTCCGGCGGCCTGGCCGGCGCCTCGGTGGACGTCAACAGCATTCCGCTGTCGGCCATCGAACGGGTCGAGGTGCTGAAGGACGGCGCCTCCGCCGTCTACGGCAGCGACGCCATCGCCGGCGTGGTCAACTTCATCCTGCGCAAGGACTTCACCGGCGTCGAGCTCAACGCCATCTACGGCGCGCCCGTCGTGGCCGGGCCGCACGGCGGCCAGAAGCGCTTTTCCGTGCTGGCCGGCATCGGCGACGACAGCTACAACGTCACCTTCGGCGCCAACTACCAGACGGTGCAGGCCATCCTCGGCGCCGACCGGCCTTACGCGTCGCGCCTCAACGCCGGCCAGCAGAACGACCTGCTGTCGAACATCGCCTTCCCGTCCAATGTGAGGATTCCGGCCACCGGCGCGCTGAAGAACCCCAACCTGGCCAATTGCGGCCCGGTGTCGCAGGTGTCGCCGTACACGCCCACCATCTGCAGCTTCGACAACAGCCCCTACGTCTCCATCCTGCCGGGCTCGACGCACGCCAACCTGATGCTGAACGGCCGCAAGACGCTGTCGGCCGACGCCGAAGCCTACTTCGAAAGCGCCTACAGCCAGAGCCGCACGATGACGCAGACCCAGGCGGTGCCGATCGCCTTCAACACCAACCTGCCGGCCAACAATCCCTACAACGCCTACCTGGCCAACCTGGTCGCGACCAAGTATCCCAGCCTGGCCAGCAAGCCGTTCACCGCCACCTTCGGCGCGCAATATCCGAGCGCCTTCCTGCTGCCGCCGTCGAGTCCCTACTACCCGCAGGCGTTTGCCGCCGCCAATGGCCTGGCCGGCCAGCCGCTGATCATCAGCTACCGCGACATGGCCAACGGCGTGCGCAACCAGACCGATCAGTCAGACGCGGCCCGCGTCGTGGCCGGCGTGCGCGGCAAGCTGGCCGGCTGGGACTACGACAGCGGCTTGCTGTACAGCGAAAGCAAGGTCAAGGAGCTGCTGTATTCCGGTTTCCCGCAGTATTCGAAGCTCATGCCGCTGCTCGACAGCGGCGTCATCAACCCCTTCGGCGAGACCACCGACAAGGCGGCGCTGGATGCGGCCAAGGCGGCCGAATTCGTCGGCGCCGTGTACCGCTCCAAGACCTCGATCACCAGCATCAACGCCACCGCCACGCGCGAGCTGGCGACCTTGCCGGCCGGCCCGATGAACGTGGCCTTCGGCGCCGAGGCGCGCCAGGAAAAATTCGCCTACGACCCGTCGCTGGCGGTGCAGACCGGCGACATCGCCGGCCAGGGCGGCAACCAGCTGCCGGTGTCGGCGCGGCGCAATGTGGAGTCGGCCTTCGTCGAGCTCAGCGTGCCGCTGCTGAAGAAACTCGACGCCGACCTGGCGGTCCGCTACGACAATTACCAGAACGTCGGCGACACCGTCAATCCCAAGGCTTCGCTGCGCTGGCAGCCGAGCGAATCGGTGCTGCTGCGCGGCTCGGCCGGCACCGGCTTCCGCGCGCCGTCGCTGACCGACCTGTACGCCGCCCAGGCGTCGAGCGTGACGGCCAACGGCACGCGCGACATCCTGCGCTGCCCGGACACCAAGACCGGCCTGCCCACCGACTGCAACAACCAGTTCCCCACCATCACCGGCGGCAATCCCGACCTGAAGCCGGAAAAATCCCAGTCCTTCACTGTGGGCGCGGTGCTGGAGCCGGTCAAGAACATGTCGCTGTCGATCGACGCCTTCCGCGTCAACCTGAAGAACGCCATCGTCGGCGGCGGTCTCAGCGCCACCTACATCCTCGGCACGGCGGCGCGCGAGCAGCAATACGCCAGCTACATCCGCCGCGGCCCGGCCGATCCGTCCAACCCGAGCGGCCTGGGCGCCATCACCGCCATCCTGCAGACCAACGCCAACCTGTTCAAGACGCAGATGGCCGGCATCGACATCGACGGCAAGTACGACTGGCGTCTGGCGCCGGCGCAGAAGGTGACCTTCCAGCTGTCCGGCACCTACATGAGCAAGTACGATGTGCAGGGACCGGACGGCAGCTACACCAGCTCCATCAACCAGGCCAGCTCCGCCGCCAACGGCGTGATCCTGCGCTGGAAGCACAACGCCAGCGCCACCTACGCGCGCAAGGACTGGAGCGCCTCGCTGACGCAGAATTTCCAGCAGGGCTACAACGACATCCCGGGCAACAAGTCGGCCACCGCGCTGCACAAGGTCGACGCCTACCAGACCTTCGACGCGCAGCTCAGCTACACCGGCTTCAAGTCCACGCGCCTGCAACTGGGCGTCAAGAACCTGACCGACCGCAACCCGCCCTACACCAACTACTCGCCGAGTTTTGTCGGCGGCTACGACCTCAGTTATGCTGACGTCAACGGCCGCTACGTTTACCTGAACGCGACCTACAAGTTCTGATCCACCCCATGACCGATACAAGGAAACACATGAAGTTCTCGCATAAACTTACCCTGCCGGCCGCGTTGCTGCTGTGCGCCGGTGGCGCCTGCGCGGCCGACGCGGAGCCCAACATCGCCGCCCACCAGGCGCAGATCGACCAGATCGTCAAGGAGATTTCGCCGCAGCGCATCGAAGGCTATGTGCGCAAGCTGGTCGGCTTCGGCACCCGCCACACCATGTCCGACACCGTCTCCGACACGCGCGGCATCGGCGCCGCGCGGCGCTGGATCAAGAGCGAACTGGAACGCTGCGGCGCGGCCGCCGGCGGCCGCCTGCAGGTCGGCTACGACAGCCACGTGCATCCGGTCACGCCGCGCCTGAGCCATCCGACCGAGATCGTCAACGTGGTCGCCACCCTGCCCGGCACCCAGGCCGAATCGGTGGACCGCATGTACGTGGTCAGCGGCCACTACGACTCGCGCGTGACCGACGTCATGAACGCCACCAGCGACGCGCCGGGTGCCAACGACGACGCCTCCGGCACCGCCGCCGTGATGGAAATGGCCTGCGTGATGGCACGCCACAAGTTCGACGCCACCCTGGTCTTCATGACGGTGGCGGCCGAGGAGCAGGGCCTGTTCGGCGCCGAGCACTGGGCCGAGCAGGCCAAGCAGAAGAACTGGAACATCGCCGGCATGCTCAACAACGACATCATCGGCAGCTCGCGCGCCGACGACGGCCATGTCGACAATACCCAGGTGCGCCTGTTCGCGGAGGGCGTCCCGGCCGTCAAGGAGATGTCCGACGCCAACCGCGCGCTGGTGGCCACCGGCGGCGAGAACGACTCGATCACGCGCCAACTGGCGCGCCACATCAAGGAAACGGGCGAGCGCTATGTCGACAAATTCGCCGTCAACGTGATCTACCGGCGCGACCGCTACCTGCGCGGCGGCGACCACAGCCCCTTCCTCGACCGCGGCTATGCGGCGGTGCGCTTCACCGAGCCGAACGAGGACTTCAACCACCAGCACCAGGACCTGCGCGAGGAAGGCGGCAAGAAAATCGGCGACCTGCCGGAATACGACGACTTCAACTACATCGCCCAGGTGGCGCGGGTGAACGCGGCGTCGCTGTCCTCGCTGGCGCTGGCGCCGGCCGCGCCGCAGCAGGTCAAGGTGCGCACGGCCAAGCTGGACAACAATACCGAGCTGACCTGGCAGGCCAACAAGGAGCCCGACCTGGCCGGCTACCGCATCGTGTGGCGCGACACCACGGCCGCGCAGTGGCAGGGCGCCGTCTTCGTCGGCAACACCACGCAGTACACCATCAAGCGCTCGAAGGACAACTTCCTGTTCGGCGTGCAGGCGGTCGACAAGGACGGCAACGTCAGCGTCGCCACCTACCCGCTGCCGCAGCGCTGAGCACGCCGTCAACGAGCTGCCGGCCTTGTTTCCCCGACAATGCCGGCAGCATCATTATGGTTTTTTCGAATGTCCATTATCAGTTAAAAAAAGTTGCCGTACGGCATTTTCCATGTTAGTTTGTGCTGCATTGCAACATGGAGAATCCTCATGACTCAACTCAAAGTAACAAAGAAAACAGGCCTGGTGCTGGGTGGCGGCGCGCCGAATTCGCCGCTGATCGCGGGAGCGCTGGCGGCTTTTCTCGACCAGGAAGTAGAGTTCGACGTGATCTCCGCCTCGGGCGCCGGAGTCCTGATGGGACTGCTGTACACGGCGCCGCTGGAAGGCTCGCCGCGCGAGGCGCTGAAGCGCTGGGCCGACGCCGGCGTGGCCGACAGCATCTACAAAATGATGCCGGTCAACTACAAGATCTTCCACAAGCCGGGCAAGGAAGCCGACGCCTTCCGCGGCACGTTCAACCAGCCCGCCACCGGTCCGGCCTTCCCCGGCATGCAAAACCTGTTCGCCAACGGCAGCGTGCCGTGGGCCGACTGGACCCAATTGATGATGTCGACCATGTCGCCGTCCAACCTGTCGGCAAAAAGCCTGGGGCTGTGCGCACACGCGCCCTTCCTGGAAGGCGCCGTCGACTTTTCGGCCATCGCGCGGATGAAGCCCGAGTTCTACATCAACGCCTACAACCTGAACCAGCACCGCATGCAGATCTGGGACAAGCGGGAAATCCAGGCGCAGCACGTTCGCGCCGCGCTGTCCTTCCCGTTCCTGTATGCGCCGACGGAGATCGACGGCGAGGACTATATCGAGGGCGCCGCGCTGGAGACGCTCAATTTCGATCCCTTCATCGAAGGCAAGGGCGAGCATCACGACACCGACACCCTGATCGTGCTCGACATCCTCGGCGACGAACGCCTGCTGCGCAAGCCGCGCAACCTGTACGACGCCTGGGTCGGTTCGATGATCACGCCGCTGGTCAAGGTCTCGCAAAACCAGCTGCGGCTGTTCGAGCTGGAGCACAACACCGACCGCAAAACCGGCCTGCCCAAGCGGCGCCTGCTCAAGCTCGAGCTGATGGCGGCCGTGCCGGAACAGCATCTGCCCTACACCATGGACTGGTCGACGTCCAACATGCAGCTGCTGTTCGATATCGGCTACAAGGCCGCGACCCGGTTCTGCCGTCAGCACTCCAGCGTGCTGCGCTACGCCGAAGAGACCGAGCTGGCAAGCTGAGAGACTCCGCGCTTTATGGCTTGAGCAGCGCAGGCAACAGCGCCAGTGTGCGGCGGGTGGCGCCGCGGTGCTGGTTGGCGAAGGCCAGCGCGTTGCGGCCCATCGCATCGCGCGCGGCGGTGTCGCACAGCAGGCGCGCCGCTTGCGACATCAGCGCTGCGGCATCGGCGACGCGCTGTGCGCCGCCGGCGGCCAGCGCGTCTTCCGTCACCAGCGCGAAGTTGAAGGTGTGCTGGCCGATCAGCACCGGCTTGCCCAGGGCGGCCGGCTCGATCAGGTTCTGGCCGCCCAGCGGCAGCAGGCTGCCGCCGACGAAGGCGACATCGCAGGCGGCGTAGTAGGCGAACATCTCGCCCATCGAATCGCCCAGCAGCACGGTCACCTCCCCCGACAGTACAGCCCCGTCCAGCGCCAGCCTGCTGCGGCGCTGGAGGTTCAGGCCGCGCGCGGCGGTCATCTTTTCCACTTCGTCGAAGCGCTGCGGATGGCGCGGCACGATCAGCAGCAGCATGTCGGCCGGCAACGCCGCCCGCGCCTGCTGGAACGCCTCCAGTATCAGTTCTTCCTCACCCTCGCGCGTGCTGGCGCACAGCAGCACCGGACGGGCGCCGATGGCCCCGCGCAGCGCAGCGCCGACCGCCAGCGCCACATCCGGCACCACCACGTCGAACTTGATGCTGCCGGTGATTTCCACCCGCTGCACGCCGAGCGAGCGCACGCGCTGCGCATCGGCCTCGGTCTGGGCGGCGACCAGCGCAATGCCGCGCGCCGCGTCCAGCATCAGCGAACCAAGGCGCGTGGCCTTGCGCAGCGAGCGCTCGGACAGGCGCGCGTTGGCCAGCACCACCGGCACATTGCCCGCGTTGCACCCGGCGATCAGGTTCGGCCATACCTCGGTCTCCATCAGGATGCAGACGGAAGGCTTGAAATGGCCGATGAAACTGCCGACCATGAAGCCCGTGTCATACGGCAGGTAGGATTGCAGCAGCCGCTCGCCATGTTTGGCGAACAGCGCCTTGCCGGTGGCGCGGCCGGTCGGCGTCATGTGGGTAAGGACGATGCGGGACGACGGATAAGCGGCCAGCAGCGCATCGATCAGCGGCTCGGCGGCGCGCGTCTCGCCGACGGAGACGGCGTGTACCCACAAGGTTTGCGCGGTGGATGGCGCGCCGCTGTAAAAACCCAGCCGCTCGCCCCAATGCCGGCGATAGCCCGGCTCCTTGCGTCCGCGCAGCCACAGGCGCGCCAGCACCAGCGGCAAGGCCAGCCACCACATCGCAGAATAAAAAAGTCGCATAGTTATCAGTTCAGGCCAGCAGTTGCCTGGCTGCCGCCAGCACTTCGGACACCGGCGGCGGCGCGCCCTTGTCGCCCAGGTTGATGATGCGTGGCGACCAGTTGCCTTCGGTCTTCCAACGCGGCGAGTCGGCGTAGATCTCCACGGTCGGCCGCACGAAGGCGGCGGCGATGTGGGTCAGGCCCGTGTCGACGCCGATCACCAGGCCGGCGTGCCGCGCCAGCAGCATGGCGTCGGCCATCGACAGCTTGGGCAGCACGCGCGCGTTCGGCAGGCCGGCGGCGATGAACTCGGCCTCCGCCTTTTCCTTCGGCGAGCCCCATGGCAGCAGGATGGGCATCGGCGCCAGTTCGCGTCCCAGCGCGATCCAGTTGTCCGGCGCCCATTTCTTCGGATCGCGCGCGGTGCCGTGGAAGTAGACGGCGTAAGGCTCGGCCGGCATCCAGTCCGGACGCGGCTCGCCGGCCGGGACTTGCGCCAGGCCGAAATCGGCCGGCGTGTCGGCCGCATAGCCAAGCGCCGCGGCGGCGACGATGCGTCCGCGCGCCACCGCGTGCGTGCGCGGGTCGGTCGGAATGCTGAGATTGTGGAAGATGCGGGAGACGCCCTCGTAGCCGGAACCCTCGCTGCCGTTGGCCAGGCCGACCTTGCGGCCGCCCTTCACCACCCGGGCCGCGCCCATGATGATGCCGGTCTTCAGCAGGCCCTGGGTGTCGAACACGTAGTCGTATTGCTGCTGGCGCAGGATGCGGAAGAACGCCTTGATCTCGGCCCGCGTTTCCGGCTTGCCGAGGCTCTTGCGCCAGCGCCGCAGCGCAAACGGGATGATGGTGCGCACGCGCGCGTTGAGCCGCACCAGGCTGACGTAGCCCTCCTCCACCACCCAGTCGATATTCGCGTCCGGAAAATGGCGGGCAATATCGGCCACCATCGGCAGATTGTGCAGCACGTCGCCCAGCGAGGAGACGCGCACCAGCAGTATGTTCAAGGGCCTGCCGTTGCCACCCGTTTGCGGCACCATGCGTTTAGAACGGCAGTTCCGCGTCAGGCTTGGCAGCCAGGATCACGCTCTTGAACTGGCCCTGGATGCGCTCCAGCGCGGCCGGGGTTTCCGCTTCGAAGCGCATGACGATCACCGGCGTGGTGTTGGACGAACGCGCCAGGCCGAAGCCGTCTTCGTATTCCACGCGCAGGCCGTCGATGGTGATGATCTGCTTGTGGCCGGGGAACCTGGCGTCGGCGCGCAGTTTGTCCATCACCGAGAAGTTCTCGCCTTCCTTCAGGTGCAGGTGCAGCTCGGGCGTGCTGTCCGATTGCGGCAGCGCGTTCAGCAGCGCCGACGGATCTTTTTCCCGGGTCAGGATTTCCAGCATGCGCGCGCCGGCATACAGGCCGTCGTCGAAACCGTACCAGCGGTCCTTGAAGAAGATGTGGCCGCTCATTTCGCCGCCCAGCGGGGCGCCGGTTTCCTTCAGCTTGGCCTTGACCAGCGAGTGGCCGGTCTTGTACATCAGCGGCACGCCGCCCGACTTCTCGATGTACGGCGCCAGGTGGCGCGTGCACTTGACGTCGTACAGGATCTGCTCGCCCGGATTGCGGCTCAGCACATCGGCCGCGAACAGCATCATCTGGCGGTCCGGATAAATGATCTGGCCGTCCTTGGTGACGAGGCCCAGGCGGTCGCCGTCGCCGTCGAAGGCCAGGCCGATCTCGGCGTCGGTATCCTGCAGGCAGCGGATCAGGTCCTGCAGGTTTTCCGGGTGCGCGGGATCCGGGTGGTGGTTGGGGAAGGTGCCGTCCACTTCGCAGAACAGCTCGATCACTTCGCAGCCCATGCCGCGGTACAGGTCGCCCGCGAACGCGCCAGCCACGCCGTTGCCGCAGTCGACCGCGATCTTGATCGGACGCGAAATCTTGACGTCGCCGATGATGCGCTGCAGGTACTGCGCGCGGATGTCGTGGGTGCTGTAGGCGCCCGGCGTGGCGGCCGCGCTGCCGTCATGGGCAACGATGCTGTCGTACAAACCGGTGATCGCCTCGCCGTGGATGGCCTCGCCGGCCAGCACCATCTTGAAGCCGTTGTAGTCCGGCGGGTTGTGGCTGCCGGTCACCATGATGCCCGACGCCGCGCCCAGCACATTGGTGCCGAAATACACCATGGGCGTGGCCACCACGCCCAGGTCGACGACGTCGACGCCGGCCGCCTGCAATCCCTCGGCCAGCGCCGCCGCCAGCGACGGACCGGACAGGCGGCCGTCGCGGCCGATCACGACCTTTTTTTCGCCCTTGGCCAGCGCGGCCCTGCCGAAAGCTTGGCCGAGCTGGCGCGCCACGCCCGCGTCCAGGGTTTTATCGATGATGCCACGGATGTCGTAGGCTTTGAAGATCGTTTTGGATAAGGAGACCATAATGTAGGGAAGAGAGAGATGATGAGTGCGGCGCCGGCGACAGGCCCATCCTGCCGCCTTGTTGTCAGAACTTCAGCAGTTTAAACCTTTAAGCCGGCAATGTCTTTACCGGCCTCGAGCCATTCCTTGACCCACTTCGGTTGGCGCCCCCGGCCAGTCCATTGCTGGGACGCGTCGGCGGGATTGCGGTAGCGCGGCGCCACGCTGCCGGTCTTGGCGCGCGTGCCCGGGCCGGCCACCAGATCCTTCAGCGGCACGCCCACGCTCTGGGCGATCGCCATGATCTGTTCGCGCGCCTTGGCCAAATCCTGGCTTTCGCGCTGTTTTAATTCGCGTTTAACTTTTTCCTGCAGATCGCGCAATTCCGCAGACGACATATTAGACAGATCCATTGCATTTCCCTTTATGTGAGGTGATATAAAGCTTGGCCGGAATATATTACATCAACATAAAAAAATCAGTCTTTCTTATGACGTATCATCCAGCGCGGCGCTTTAAATCGGACGATGCGCACATAAATCCAGATGTAACTGCTGATAAACAAAATACAGAAACACATTAATGCCCAGGTATAGCGCCAGAATACGGTCGCCGGAATGACCGCCATCAGCGAAAACAGCCACAGATAAGGCGACGTCAGCGAATTGCGGCGTATCAGCGCGCGCGCCTCCTTGCGGCCGACCGCCCATTGCACGATGCGGCGGAAGATCAGGCTATGCAAATGGATGCCGTCCGGCATGGCCGGAGATTTTCCACGGACAAACATTCGTCGATAGACGGAAAATAAAGTTTCAAATGTCGGATAGATTAATAACAACGCGGCATACCAGGTGGAAACCTGCGGATTGCGCATCACCAGCAATAATGCCAGTTCGCCCAGCATGAAACCGATAAAATACGCGCCGCCGTCGCCGAGGAAAATCATGCCGACCGGATAATTCCAGATCAGGAAGCCGGCGGTGGCGCCGGCCACCATCAGCGCGGCGATCAGCACGAACATGTCGTTGACCTGCAGCGCCACGTAGCCGAGCGACAGCAGCATGCAGATGCAGACCACGCTGGCCAGGCCGTTAAACCCGTCAATGATGTTGACCGCGTTGGCGATGCCGGCCACCGCCAGCACCGTCAGCGGCAAGGTCAGCCACATGTATTGCAGCGGCCAGGCGGAAAATGCCCAGTCGATGCGGTCGATGCGGGCATCCAGCAGGAAATAGCCAAGCGCGGCGGCCGCCATCGTCAGCAGCAGCCGGCGGGTGGCGCTGACCTTGCCGGTGTAATCCTCGACGATGCCGCCGACAAATGCCACAGCCGAACACGCCAGCAGCGACATCAGCCAATGCGTCATGGCCGGCACGCGCCAGATGGAAATAAAGGAACTGAGCGCGACCGATAAAAAAATCGACAGGCCGCCGATACGGGCGACCTGATGCGCGTGCACTTTTTGCACGCCCAGGAAATCGGAATCGAGTGCCGGACCGTGCAATCTCGCTTCTTTAATGACCAGCAGGGTTAGTAGCGCGGAAGCGATAAAGCTCAGCAAAAATGAAAACATATCTTATCTATACAAAGTATCGGATGCGCTAACCGATATGTGACTTGGCGCCTTGCGCCGGATTGTCAGCACGCTAACCCGCGATTGTACCGGATTGGCAAGGCCGGTCTTGAATTGATAGCCGCTTATTGCCATTTCTCAGCCCGCTTGGGACGCATTTGCAACGTTGAAGGCCATACAAATGAATATGCCGGCGCCGCTTTCGCGGTGCGCCGGCATCATAGCAGCAGATAATTGGTGAGGCGGGATTGCTTACCAATCGATACAAATCAGCGCATGCACAGATGCAGCGCCTCTTTCCAGTCGGGCAAGCGGCAGAAGCGCGCCATCAGCCGCTCGGACGACATCACCGAGTACTGCGGCCGCCTGGCCGGCACCGGATATTCGGCGCTGGTGATCGGCAGCACGCGGCACGACAGTCCTGCTTCCTCGACGATGGCCCGGGTGAAATCGAACCAGGTGGTCTGGCCCTGCGCGCTCAGGTGGTAGACGCCGCTGTTCTGCACCCACCACTCGCGTCCGCCCGCATGGGCCTGCGACAGCACCAGCGCGGTGGTGTCGGCGATGGTGCGGCTCCAGGTCGGCGCGCCGTGCTGGTCGGCCACCACCTTGAGCTCGTCGCGCTCCTTGGCCAGGCGCAGCATGGTCAGCAGGAAGTTCTTGCCGCGCGTGCCATACACCCAGCTGGTGCGGAAGATCAGGTGCGGAATGCCGGCCGCAGCGATGGCCTGCTCGCCGGCCAGCTTGCTGGCGCCATAGACGTTCAGCGGGCCGATCGGATCGTCCTCGCGCCGCGCCGACGGCTGGCTGCCGTCGAACACGTAGTCGGTCGAATAATGCACCATGGCCGCGCCCAGCGCCTTGGCTTCCTGCGCCATCAAGCCCGGCGCCTCGGCGTTGACGCGGTGCGCCAGCTCCGGCTCGCTCTCGGCCTTGTCGACCGCCGTGTAGGCGGCCGGATTGACGATCAACTGCGGCTTTTCGCGGCGGATGACGTCGCGCACCTGGTCCAGGTCGGACAAATCCATGACGCCGCGGTCCACCGCCACCACCTCGCCTATGCCCTGCAGGCTGCGCGCCAGTTCGTAACCCACCTGGCCGGTACTGCCGGTCAGCAGGATTTTCATGCGAACACCTCGGCGTCGGCCAGCAGCACGGCGGCCGCGTCCTTGCCGGACAGCAGCGGAGCCGCCAGCTCGGCCGGCCATTCGATGCCGATCGCCGGGTCGTTCCACAACACCGAGCGCTCGAACTGCGGCGCCCAGTAGTCGGTGGTCTTGTACAGGAACTCTGCGTGCTCGCTGGTGACGCCGAAACCGTGGGCGAAGCCGGGCGGTATCCACAACTGGCGCTTGTTCTCGGCCGACAGTTCGAGGCCGTACCACTGGCCGAAAGTTGGCGAACTCTTGCGCAGGTCGACGGCCACATCGAACACCGAGCCGGTGGTCACGCGCACCAGCTTGCCCTGCGCCTGCTGGATCTGGTAGTGCAGGCCGCGCAGCACGCCCCTGGCCGAGCGCGAATGGTTGTCCTGCACGAAGGCCAGATCGACGCCGGTCAGTTCGGCGAAGGTGCGGGCGTTGAAGCTTTCATAGAAAAAACCGCGGTCGTCGCCGAAGATGCGCGGTTCCAGCACCAGCAGGCCCTCCAGCGGAGTCTTGATCACATTCATCGTGGAATCACCTTATCTTCAAGAATCTGCAGCAGGTATAGTCCGTAGTTGTTTTTCTTCAGCGGCTCGGCCAGCTTGCGCAGCTGCGCGGCATCGATGTAGCCCTTGCGGTATGCGATCTCTTCCGGGCAAGCCACTTTCAGGCCCTGGCGCTTCTCGATGGTGGCGATGAACTGCGACGCGTCCAGCAGCGAGTCGTGGGTGCCTGTGTCGAGCCAGGCCATGCCGCGGCCCATGACTTCCACGTTCAGCTGCTGCTTTTCCAGGTACACGCGGTTGACGTCGGTGATCTCCAGTTCGCCGCGCGCGGACGGCTTGATGCTGGCCGCGATGTCGCACACCTGCTTGTCGTAGAAATACAGGCCGGTGACGGCGTAGTTCGATTTCGGCTTGAGCGGTTTTTCCTCGATCGACACCGCGGTGCGCTTGCCGTCGAACTCGACCACGCCGTAGCGTTCCGGATCCTGCACGTGGTAGGCGAACACGGTGGCGCCGTCGACCTGCTCGGTGGCATGGCGCAGCAGCGCGTCGAGGTCGTTGCCGTAGTAGATGTTATCGCCCAGGATCAGCGCGGACGGCGAATCGCCGACGAATTCCTTGCCGATGATGAAGGCTTGCGCCAGGCCGTCCGGCGAAGGCTGCACCGCATAGCTGATGTTGATGCCCCACTGGCTGCCGTCGCCCAGCAGGTCCTGGAAGCGCGGCGTGTCCTGCGGCGTCGAGATGATCAGGATGTCGCGCATGCCGGCCAGCATCAGCGTGGTCAGCGGATGGTAAATCATCGGCTTGTCGTAGATCGGCAGCAGCTGCTTGGAGACGCTCATCGTCACCGGGTACAGACGGGTGCCGGAGCCGCCGGCCAGGATAATGCCTTTACGGTTAGGGATGCTCATTGCTGGCCTTCGCGGTTAAAGTAATTGGTTTCCACCCACTTGGCGTAGCTGCCCGACTGCACGTCGGCCACCCAGGCCTGGTTGTCGAGGTACCACTGCACGGTCTTGGCGATGCCGGTCTGGAAGGTCTCGGCCGGTTTCCAGCCCAGTTCGCGTTCCAGCTTGCGGGCGTCGATGGCGTAGCGGCGGTCGTGGCCGGGACGGTCCTTGACGTAGGTGATCTGCGCGCGGTAGCTGCTGCCGTCCGCCTTCGGTTTCAGCTTGTCGAGCATGTCGCACAGCGTGTGCACGACGTCGAGGTTGGCCATCTCGTTCCAGCCGCCGACGTTGTAGGTCTCGCCCAGGCGGCCCGCTTCCAGTACGCGGCGGATCGCGGCGGCGTGGTCGCTGACGTACAGCCAGTCGCGCACCTGCTGGCCGTCGCCGTAGATCGGCAGCGGCTTGCCCGCCTGCGCGTTGGCGATGATCAGCGGGATCAGCTTCTCCGGGAAGTGATACGGACCGTAGTTGTTGGAGCAGTTGGTGGTCAGCGTCGGCAGGCCGTAGGTGTGGTGGTAGGAACGCACCAGGTGGTCCGACGCGGCCTTCGATGCCGAGTACGGGCTGTTCGGGGCGAACGCGGTGGTTTCGCTGAACGGCGCATCGTCCGGACCCAGCGTGCCGTACACTTCGTCGGTGGACACGTGCAGGAAGCGGAAGGCGGCCTTGTCGTCATCCGGCAGCGCCGACCAGTAGGCGCGCGTGGCTTCCAGCAGGCTGAAGGTGCCGTTGATGTTGGTGTTGATGAATTCGCCCGGCCCGAGGATGGAACGGTCGACATGGCTCTCCGCGGCGAAGTGCACGATGGCGCGCGGCTTGTGCTGCTGGAACAGGGCCAGCACCTGGGCCTGGTCGCAAATATCGCCACGGACAAAGATATGGCGGGAGTCCTGCTTCAACGAGGCCAGATTGTTGAGATTGCCTGCGTAGGTCAGTTTATCGAAATTGACTACCGGCTCGTCGGACTGGGCCAGCCAGTCCAGCACAAAGTTTGAACCGATGAAACCGGCACCACCCGTAACAAAAATCATTTAGTATCCCGTCGAGTAAGTAAGTAAGTAAAATTTGGCAATAACTGCAATTTTATGTGATCTTTCGAACACGAGTGAGAAAAATCGCTTGTGTGTAAGACCTTTCTGCGAATTTTTCACATCCCAAAAAAAATCTACGGCATATCGATGACAACCTACCTGATCGGCGACCTACAAGGTTGCCATGAGCAAACACTGGCGCTGCTCAAACTGGTTAATGCCGACGCCGCGCGGCGCGACAGCGATGCCGAACACACTATATTTTTTGCGGGTGACCTGATCAATCGCGGCCCTGATTCGCTGGCCACCTTGCGCCATGTGCGGGCGCTGTGCATGGCCAGCGGCGGCCGCATCGACAGCGTGCTCGGCAATCACGACCTGCACTTGCTGGCCGTCGCCTACGGCATCCGGCCCGAGCACAAATCGGATACGCTGGCCGAAATCCTGCACGCGCCCGACCGCGCCGAGCTGATCGACTGGCTGCGGCGCCGTCCGCTGGCGATCCAGGTCCAGGGGCATGTGCTGGTGCACGCGGGCCTGCTGCCGCAATGGACGCCGGCGCAGGCGATGGCGCTGGCCGGCGAGGTGCAGGACATGCTGCGTGGCCCCGAGTCGACGCTGGCCGATTTCCTGGCCGAGATGTACGGCAACCAGCCCGATCAATGGAACGACGCGCTGCAGGGAGCGGACCGGCTGCGCTGCATCATCAACGCGATGACGCGGCTGCGCTTCTGCAGCGCGGACGGCGTGATGGATTTCAAGATGAAGGAAAGCGGCAAAGCCGACGAAGGCTCGGGCCTGATGCCGTGGTTCGACGTGCCGGGTCGGCGCTCGGCCAGGACCACGGTGGCGTTTGGTCACTGGTCGGCGCTGGGCCTGACGCTGAAGCCCAACTTGATCGGACTCGACAGCGGCTGCGTCTGGGGCGGCCAGCTGAGCGCCGTCTGTCTGGAAGACCGGCAACTGCTGCAGGTGCAGTGCCCGGAGTTCCAGCAGCACGGCGGCAAGAAATAACTAATGCACGGCAGCCGTCACGCCCAGCGCGGCGGCGACGGCCTGGTGCGCCGCTTCGGCCACGTCGCGCCGGTGCGCATCGATGGTGGCGATGGCCGGCAGGATCGCCAGCCTGGCCCTCACCGGCGGACCGTTCAGTATCAGCATGATGCTCTCGGCGAACGAGGTCTCGCCGACGAAATCCACCGACGGATGCGACGCCCCGGCCGGATCCTCGTACGACAGCGCAAACGGCTGCACCGGCACCTTGGCGTCGATCGCCGCTTCGAACAGGTTGGCGTGGAACGGCAGCAGGCTGCCCTGCGCCGCCGTGGTGCCCTCGGGGAAGAAGGCCACGCGCTCGCCGCGCTGCAGGCTGTGCACCAGTCCCTTGAAGATATGCCGCAGGTCGCGCCGGTTGCCGCGCGCGATGAACACGGTGCCGGCCTTCTCCGCCAGCCAGCCGGCCAGCGGCCACGCGCGGATCTCGGCCTTGGCCACGAAATGGCAGGGATGCAGGCTGTGGATGACGAAGATGTCCAGCCACGACACGTGGTTGGCCACCACCGCCGCCCGCTCCAGCACCGCCGCGCCGCCGGCGCGCTGCTCCACCGTCACATTGCACATGCGCAGCAGCCGGGTGGACCAGCGACGGATATGGCCGTTACGTTTTTCCTGCCCGAGCCACGGGAACACCGTGGCGCAGATCGCCATCCCAAGCAGCACGTGCAGGAACACCCGCACCAGGCGGAAGATCGTCAAGATGTTCATGCGGTGCGATCAGCTGCGTTGCCAGGCCACGTGACCGGCGACGATGGTGGTGTGCACTTGTCCCGCCAGGTTGTAGCCGAGGAAAGGCGTGTGCTTGCCCTGGCTGGCCAGCGCCGACGCTTCCACCGTCCAGCGCGCCTCCGGATCGAACAGGCAGACGTCGGCCGTGGCGCCGACCGACAGGGTGCCGGCGTCGAGGCCGGCCACGCGCGCCGCGTCCGACGTGATGCGGGCCAGCGCGCGCGCCAGCGGACGCACCGCGCCGGTGTCCTGGCTGGCGGCGTAGTCGTCGGCCCATTTCAAGGTCAGCGACAGCAGCAGCTCCAGGCCGGTGGCGCCGGGCGAGGCTTCGCCGAACGGCAGCAGCTTCTCGTCGTCGTCGACCGGCGTGTGGTCCGAACACAGCGCGTCGACGGTGCCGTCGAGCAGGCCGAAGCGGATCGCGTCGCGGTCGCGCTGGCTGCGGAACGGCGGCGTCACGCGGGCGTTGGAATCGAAGAAGCCGATGTCGGCGTCGGTCAGGTGGATGTGGTGGGCGCCGACGTCGCAGGTGACCGGCAGGCCTTCCTTCTTGGCGCTGCGCACCAGCTCGAGGCCGGCGGCCGACGACATGCGGCACAGGTGCACGCGCGCGCCGGTGGCGCGCATCAGCTCGAAGATGGTGTGCAGCGCGATTGTTTCCGACATCACCGGCACGCCGGACAGGCCCAGGCGCGAGGCCAGCGGGCCGCTGGCGGCGATGCCGCCGCGGCCGATGTGCGCATCCTGCGGACGCAGCCACACGGTGTATTCAAACGTCTTGGCGTACTGCATCGCGCGCAGCAGCACGTTGGTGTCTTCGATCGGCTCCTCGGCCTGGGCGAAGCCGATGCAGCCGGCTTCGGTCAACTCGGCCATCTCGGTCAGCGACTTGCCTTTCAGGCCGACGGTCAGCGCGCCCAGCGGGTGCACATTGGCCTGGTTCAGCGTCTTGGCGCGGTGCTTGAGCATTTCCACCAGGCCCGGTTCGTCCAGCACCGGATCGGTGTCCGGCGGGCAGATCAGGCTGGTCACGCCGCCTTGCATGGCGGCCTGCATTTCCGATTCCAGGGTGGCCTTGTACTCGTAGCCAGGCTCGCGCAGGCGCGCGGACAGGTCGACGAAGCCGGGTGAGACGATCAGGCCGGCGGCGTCGATGGTCCGGTCCGCAACGAAGCCCGCGGGCGCCGAGCCCACAGCCAGCACCTTGCCGTCGGCGATATACAGGTCGTTTTTACCGTCGATGCCGTTGGCCGGATCGATCAGGTGGCCGTTTTTAATATGAAGTTTCATCCCTGCGTTCATCCCTGAGTCCCTGCCACTATGCTCATTACCGCCATGCGTACCGCAATCCCGAAAGTCACCTGCGGCAAGATCACCGCCTGCGAGCCGTCCGCCACCGCCGAGTCGATTTCCACGCCGCGGTTCATCGGACCGGGGTGCATGACGATCGCGTCCGGCTTGGCCAGCGCCAGCCGCTCCGGCGTCAGGCCGTAGCTCTTGAAGTATTCCTGCGCCGACGGCAGCAGCGCGCCGCTCATGCGCTCGTTCTGCAGGCGCAGCATGATGATGACGTCGACGTCCTTCAAGCCTTCGTCGATGTTGGTGAAGGTGCGCACGCCCATCTGCTCGAGGCCGCCCGGCAGCAAGGTGTGCGGGCCGATGGCGCGCACTTCCGGCACCCCCAGGGTGGTCAGCGCATGGATGTCGGAACGGGCCACGCGGCTGTGCAGGATGTCGCCGACGATGGCCACGCGCAGGTTGGTGAAATCCTTCTTGTAGTGGCGGATGGTGTACATGTCCAGCAGGCCTTGCGTCGGGTGCGCGTGGCGGCCGTCGCCGGCGTTGACCACGTGCACGTGCGGCTGCCTGGTCTCCATCAAATGCTTGGCGATCAGGTAGGGCGCGCCGGATTGCGCGTGGCGCACGACGAACATGTCGGCGTGCATGGCCGCCAGGTTGTCGATGGTGTCGAGCAGCGACTCGCCCTTGCTGGCCGACGAAGCCTGGATGTTCAGGTTGATCACGTCCGCCGACAGCCGCTTGGCGGCGATCTCGAAGGTGGTGCGGGTGCGGGTGGAGTTTTCGAAGAACAGGTTGAACACCGATTTGCCGCGCATCAGCGGCACTTTCTTCACATCGCGGTCGGAGATGCCGACGAACGACGAGGCGGTGTCCAGGATGTGATTGAGGATGGACTTCGGCAGTCCCTCGATCGACAGCAGGTGCTGGAGCTCGCCGTGTTTATTCAGTTGCGGATTAAGCATAGTGGTGATTTAGGCGTTGTCTATGGTGAGCGTGAATTTTCCATCGCCGGCGCGTTTCAGCACCAGCGCCTGCCCCGGCGGCACCTGCACGTGGCCGGCGACGAAGTCCGCGGCGACCGGCAGCTGGCGCTCGCCGCGGTCGACCAGCGCGGCCAGCATGATGCGCGCCGGGCGGCCGTAGTCGAACAGTTCGTTGATGGCGGCGCGCGTGGTGCGGCCGGTGTACAGCACGTCGTCCACCAGCAGGATGTTGGCGGCGGCCACGTCGAAGGTGATGTTGGTCGGCTTGACGTCGGCCGGCAAGCCCTTCTTGGCGTAGTCGTCGCGGTAGAAGGACACGTCCAGCACGCCGCAGCGCGCGCTCAGGCCGAGGTCGGCGGCCAGGCGTTCGGCGATCCAGGCGCCGCCGGAGTGGATGCCGACGATGGCGACATCGCTGACGCCGGCCAGGCCGGCCTTGACGTCGGCCAGCAGCGTCGCGTACAGCGCTTCGGCATCGAGTTGGTTGGGGTTCAGTGTGGACATGATTTTTTAGTTAGCGTCGAAATATTGTTGCAGGATGATGGCGGCGGCGCGGTCGTCGATGAGCTCGCCGCGCCTGGCCGAAATCACCGCCGAGGAGTAGCGCTCGTCGACCAGCTCCACCGGCAGGTTGAAGCGGCCGTGCAATTGATTGGCGAACTTGCGCGCGCGCGCGGTCATCTCGTGCTCGGCGCCGTCGGGATGCATGGGCAGCCCGACCACCAGCCGGGCCGGCTTCCATTCGTCCAGCAGCGCCTGGATGTCGGCAAAGCGGGTGGCGTTGTCGATGGCGGTAATGACTTTGACCGGTTCGGCCTGGCGTATCATGGTATTGCCCATCGCCACGCCGATGCGTTTGACGCCGAAATCGAAGGCGAAGACGGTCTCAATGCTCATTTAGGCATGACCCGCCTCGGAGGTCAGCATCAGCGGATCGATCCCCAGCAGGCGCATGGCGGCGGTGTAGCGTTCTTCTATCGGCAGGTTGAACAGGATGTCCGGATCGGCGCTGACGGTCAGCCAGCCGTTGCGGCTGATCTCGTCTTCCAGCTGGCCCGGGCTCCAGCCCGAGTAGCCGATCGACACCAGCATGCGCTGCGGACCGTCGCCGGCGGCCACGGCCTCCAGCACGTCGATCGAGGTGGTGAACGCCACGTCCTTGGTCACCGTCAGCGACGACGAATAGCGGCTGCCCGGCGTGTGCAGCACGAAGCCGCGGTCGTCCTGCACCGGGCCGCCGAACATGATAGGCTCGTCCACATCCACGTCCGATTCCAGCTTCAGGTCGATGCGCTCGAACAGCACCTGCATCGTCATGTCGGTGGGTTTGTTGATGACCACGCCCAACACGCCGTTTTCATTGTGTTCGCAGACATACACCACCGTACCGCCGAAGACCGGGTCTTGCATCGATGGCATTGCAATCAGGAAATGATTTGCCAGGTTCAAGGTACCGGCCGCGCCGGAGCCGGCATCCTCGAGGGGATCGCTGGCTTCCTGCATCAGGCCGGGTACGGGGAGAGTTTTGCCGATTTTGCTTTTCTTCATATACGTGATCTTTCTGTGCTGCTAACAATTACTGTAGTATTCGCGCGGCTGGCAACTCTGTCTAAGCGATAGTTTACACTGAAATGCGGGGGCGGCCATGTTTGCGTTCCGCCACAAGATTGACACAGACCGAATGAAACTGAATTCCTCCCTGGTTTGGCTGCGCCGCGATTTGCGGGTTTTCGACCACGCGGCCTTGAGCCAGGCGCTGCAAAACAGCGCCCTCGTCCATTGCGTATTCATCTACGACAGCACCATCCTGGCCGGCCTGCCGCGGCGCGACCGGCGGGTCGATTTCATCCACGCCAGCATTGCCGAAGTGGCGCAGGAGCTGCGGCAGCTGGGCGGCCACCTGATCGTGCGTCATGCCGATCCGGCCACCGAGATCCCGGCGCTGGCGGCCGAACTGGGCGTGGACGCGGTGTACTGCAACCACGACTACGAACCGCAGGCGATCGCCCGCGACGACGCCGTCGGGCGCGCGCTGCAGGCCGACGGCCGCCGCTTCTTCAGCTGCAAGGACCAGGTCGTCTTTGAAAAAAGCGAAGTGCTGTCGCAGACCGGCGGCGTGTTCTCCGTCTACACGCCCTACAAGAACGCCTGGCTGAAAAAGCTGGAAGCCGATCCCTCGGTGCTGGCGCCCTGGCAGGTCGAACCATACGCCGCGCATCTGGCACCGCCTCCGCCCGGGGACGCCGCCTTGCCGACGCTGGCCGAGCTCGGTTTCGAGCCGAGCAACCTGGCCGAGCTGAAGATCCCGACCGGCATGTCCGGCGCGGCCGCGCTGTTCGAGGACTTCCTGCCGCGCCTCGCCGGCTACAAGCAGGCGCGCGACTTCCCGGCAGTCAAGGGACCGTCGTATCTGTCGATGCATTTACGCTTCGGCACGCTGTCGGTGCGCCACCTGGTGCGCACGGTGCTGGACCTGACGGCGCGCGGCGCCGGTGGCGAAGGCGCGGCGGTCTGGCTGGCCGAACTGATCTGGCGCGAGTTCTACGCGATGATACTGTTCCACAATCCGCACGTGGTGGGCGGCGCCTACAAGCCGGCCTACGACGCCATCCAGTGGGAAACCGGCCCCGAGGCCGACGAGCTGTTCGCCACCTGGTGCGAAGGGCGCACCGGCTATCCGCTGGTCGACGCCGCGATGGCGCAGCTGAACCGCACCGGCTACATGCACAACCGCCTGCGCATGGTCTCCGCCTGCTTCCTGATCAAGGACCTGGGCATAGACTGGCGGCGCGGCGAAGCCTACTTCGCGCTGCACCTGAACGATTTCGACCTGGCCTCCAACAACGGCGGCTGGCAATGGGCGTCCTCCTCGGGCTGCGACGCGCAGCCCTACTTCCGCATCTTCAACCCGGTCACGCAGTCGGAGAAATTCGACAGCGAAGGCAAATTCATCCGCCGCTATCTGCCGGCGCTGAAAGACCTGGGCGACAAGGAAATCCACGCGCCATGGCTGGTGCCGCGCATGCTGCCGCTGGACTATCCCGAGCCCATCGTCATGCACGACGAAGCGCGCAAGCGCACGCTGGAGCGCTACGCGGTGGTGAAGAAAATTTAAACCCGGGGTCAGATTGAGGAACCCCGGGTTTCATGGACACTCTAACAGAGGTCAGCATGCCTCGGGAGGATAGCCATGGA
>NZ_JBGLYQ010000018.1:0-140046 GCF_047304105.1 Duganella sp. Dugasp56 | reverse complement strand
CTTTAAATCCGGGGTGGGGTGCGGGGGGTTTGGGGGGGCGGGGGGGGGGGGGGGGGGGGGGGGGGGGGGGGGGGGGGGGGGGGGGGGGGGGGGGGGGGGTTTGGGGGGGGGGGGGGGGGGGGGGGGGGGGGTGGGGGGGGGGGCCGGGCGCGCCGCCCCCCCCCCCCCCACGCCGACCGGCGGCTACAAGACGCTGATTAACAGTGGGCCCAACGGCGGACAAGAGGTGTACCATCTACATCTACATGTGATCGGCGGCCCTCACCCCTGGCGCGGACAACGTTAAGTTGCTCTCTAAGTTGCTCTAAGTTGCCTTAAGTTGCCAGCGTTATATCGATAGCCGCATGACATCCACATGACGGGCTGCGGTTCGCTTATACTGTCGCAGGCAGTTCTCGTATCAATAGATAATTTGGGCGCTTGCGCCTTGCAAGGGGAATATGATGGGTTCATTCAGTATTTGGCATTGGTTGATCGTCCTGGTGATCGTGATGCTGGTGTTCGGCACCAAGAAACTGGGCAATATGGGTTCGGACATCGGCAAGGCCGTCAAAGGCTTCAAGGATGGCGTCAAGGGCGAGGAAGACAAGCCAGCCGCCCCGGCCGCACCGGGCACCATCGACGTCGACGCTAAAGAGAAGAAATAAGCCCCGGGGAGCGCGGCTCCCTTGTGGCTGAAACTACCTTATGATCGATCTCGGTCTTACCAAACTTGCTGTGATCGGCGTGGTTGCGCTGGTCGTCATCGGTCCTGAAAAGCTGCCCAAGGTGGCGCGCATGGCCGGGACGCTGTACGGCCGCGCCCAGCGCTACCTGAACGAAGTCAAATCCGAAGTCTCGCGCGAAATCGAGCTGGAAGAGTTGAAAAACCTCCAGAAAGAAGTGCAGGCCGCGGCCGAGAGCGTCAAGTCGGACGTGGAGAATTCCATCTCCCAGCACGTTTCCGAAGTGGAAAACGCGTGGCACGATACGCCCACCACGCCCTCGTTCAGCAGCGCCACCACCGACGACCTGTCGCGCAAGGCGCGCGAGTTCCGCCGCAAGAAGCTGGTGCGCAACTCGGCCGTTCCCGGCTGGTACAAGCAGCGCCACGGCGGCAAGATGCACGTGACCTCGGGCGCGGCGCGCGTGGCCCGCTTCCGCCCCGGCAGCAACTCCAACTCTTCGTTCTACTAAATGACTAAACCTGCACAGGGCGAAGAGACCTTTATCTCTCACCTGATCGAACTGCGCGACCGTTTGGTCAAGGCGTCCATCGGCATCGCCATCGTCTGCATCGCGCTGATGATCTGGCCGGGGCCGTCGCAAATCTACGATTTCATCGCGCGGCCGATGATCGCCTCGCTGCCGGTCGGCTCGAAGATGATCGCCACCGGCGTGATCTCGCCGTTCCTGGTGCCGATGAAGGTGACCCTGGTCATTTCCATCATCCTGTCCCTGCCGTGGGTGCTGTACCAGCTGTGGGCCTTCGTGGCGCCGGGCCTGTATGCGCACGAGAAGCGCCTGATCGCGCCGCTGGTGATTTCGTCGTCGGTGCTGTTCATGAGCGGCGTGGCGTTCTGCTACTTCCTGGTGTTCGGCCGCGTGTTCCAGTTCATCGCCGAGTTTTCGCCGCAGTCGATCGCGGTGACGCCGGATATCGAGAACTACCTGGATTTCGTCATGTCGATGTGCCTGGCTTTTGGCGCGACGTTCGAGGTGCCGGTGGTGGTGGTGATTTTGGTGCGCATGGGCCTGGTGAGCGTGGCCAAGTTGAAGGAGATTCGTCCTTACGCCATCGTGGGCGCCTTCGTGGTGGCAGCGATCGTTACGCCGCCCGATGCGGTCAGCATGTTCTCGCTGGCGATTCCGATGTGCCTGCTGTTCGAGCTGGGCCTGCTGGTGGCGCCGATGTTCGTCCGCATGTCGACGGCGCCGGAAGAGAAGGCCTGAACACGGCGCTACGGTAAGCGGCTGGATATTTTAAGAAGCACGCCAAGCGTCACGGCATGCAGCGCTAGCGAAATTCCTACCATCCAGTAGAGCGTAACGAATTTCGCGTTGAAGCGCGCAATCAAGCGTTGTTCCAGCGCTTCGAGCTTGGTATTGAAACGCTGCTCCAGCGCTTCGAGCTTCGCGTATATATCTGTCCGCAACATTTCGATCCGGGCGATCATGTCGGTCCGGAGAAGGACCAGCTCGCTTGGCCCGACTGTGGCCTCAGCCAGTGCGTCGCTCAAGGCGTTTGCTTGCGCCTCCGCCTGATCCGGCGGGATACCGGCCTCCGCCAACTTTCTTGCGTACTCAAGCGTGTTGAATTTGATGGGCATATTCATGGTCACTCCCTGATTAAATGGTAGCAGAAACCGGCCTGAATGCGAGTCGGCGTACTACCATAGCGAATCAACGGATGAGCTGTTTGCGCCCACTCAAACGGACACACTCTACTGCGTCATCAAGCCCTTGATCACCCGCACCGGCGCGCTGCCGTAGCTGAGGAATTGCTCGTGGAATTCCTTCAGGTTGAACTTGGCGCCCAACTGCTGCTTGCGCTGCTCGCGCAATTCCATGATCTCGCTGTAGCCGCTGAAATAGCTGGTCAGCTGCACCGACGACACCTGCACCCGATGCCATTTCTCCACCGCCTCGCTGCGCGTCTGGAAGGCCTGGCGCGTCAGCAGATCCATGGCCTGCTCCTCCGTCATGCCCAGCACGTGCACGCTGTAATCGAGGATGGTGTTGGTCACGCTGCGCAGGTTCCACTTCGAATACATCAGCCACATTTCCGGCTCGTTATTGCCATAGCCGGATTCCAGCATCATGCGCTCGCCGTACACCGCCCAACCCTCCACCATCGCGCCGTTGCCGAAGATGGATTTGACGATGGACGGCGAGCGGTTCGCATACACCAGCTGCGCATAGTGGCCGGGAATCGCCTCGTGGATATTCAGGATCTGCAGTATCCAGTAGTTGTACTCGCGCAGGCTGCTCTCGGCCGCCTCCGCCGTTGCGCCATCGAGCGGCGTCACGTTGTAGTAGGTGCGGTCCTGCGGGCGATACGGCCCCGGCGCGTCGATGCTGGCGCCGGCCACGCCGGCCTGGTATGCCGGCGTCGCGCGCACTTCCAGCTGCTTCTTCGGATCCAGCGTCAGCAGGTCGTGGCTGATCACCCAGTCCTGCAGCACCGGCACCTGGCGGCGGATCTCCTTGAAGAAATCCTCGCGCGCCACGTGACGGGAAGACAGCTTGTCGATCACCATGCCGATCTTGGCAAAGCGGTCGGCCGGCTTGGCCGCGCCGCCCATGGTCTTGTCCCACAGCTCGTCCGAGATGCGCGCCATATTGGTCAGCAGTTCCTCGCGCGTCGCCAGTGCCTTTTGATAGGTCTGCTCGGCCGTGCTGCCCGACTGGATATCGTAGGCAAACTTCTGCTCGTACAACTCTTTACCCAAACGGAAAGTGCGACGGCCCTTGCTGTCCATCTGCCGGTCCATCTCGGTCAGGAAGGCGACGTAGCTGTCGACCGCCGTCAGCGCCGCATTGACGCGCTGCGTGAACAGCTGCTTTTCCACCGGCGTCAGGATCGATGCCTGGGCGGCCTTGTCGGCTTCGGTCAGCAGCGTCTGCACGCCGGGCGCCTGCGAGATCGCCAGGCGCGTGTGCTCGCGCGTCGGATTGACGATGTTGGCGCGCGCCGCATCGTAGTAGGCCGGAATGCTGGCGATGCGCTTGAGCAGCGTGCGCAGGCGCTGCGGTTGCGCCGCGTATTCGGTGTTGAGGATCAGGTCGATCGGGCCGGCCACGTTGTAGCTGGCCGGATTCCATTCGAACTCCTTGAGCGTGGTCAGGCGGAAGCGGTCGCTGTCGAGCTTATTGATCAGCAGCGCCAGGTCGGTGCGCTGGCGCGCCGACAGCTGGCTGGCGTTGATGCCGCCGAATTTCTGCTTCCACTCGTCGATGAAGGCCAGTTCCTTCGCTTGCTCGGCGCGGTCGGGCACCGTCAGCATGGCGGCGGTGTCGTACTTGCCGGCGTAGATCGCGCTTTCCGAATCGATGCGCCACAGCGCGTTCAGGAACTGGTTGCTGAGGGAGTCGAACGAGCGGTCCTGGCGGCGTTCCGGCGTCACCGGCTTCAGTGCCGGCCTGGCCGCCGCTGCGACCACGGCGGCGCCGGCGACGGCCTTGGCCTTGCCATGTTTGCCCGAGCCTTTGCTGCTCTTGGCGGCCTTGCCGTGGGAGGTGTGGGCATTGGCCTTGCCGCCGGACTTGCTCTTGGCCGAGGTGTGGCTGGTGGAGGCCTTGTGTTCTTTCTTGTGCGTCGTGGCGCCGGCCGGTGCGACGGCGAGCGTCGTCATCAATACAGCCAGTGCAATTTTTGTCTTAATCATCTTCAACTACCTTGTGAATATGGTGGCCGGGCGCGCCGGACCGAAGCGAAGGAGATTATCACTAATCGGCTCGCTTGAGCGCGTTCGGTTTGTAACTCGGCCTTTACTTCCGCATGCCTTCTTGCAGCATATTCAACATCTCGCCGGCCGACATGCGGCCGCTGACGTCGCTGCCTTCGAGCAGGCTGTCGGCCAGGTCGCGCTTGTGCTGGTGCAGGTCGACGATGCCTTCCTCGATGGTATGGCGCGCCACCAGGCGGTAGATGGTCACCGGCCGCAGCTGGCCCATGCGGTGTGCGCGGTCCGAGGCCTGATCTTCCACCGCCGGATTCCACCACGGGTCCATGTGGATCACGTAGTCGGCCGCGGTCAGATTGATGCCGACGCCGCCCGCCTTCAGGCTGATGAGGAACACGTCGCCCTCGCCGGCCTGGAACAGGTCGACGCGCTTCTTGCGGTCCGCCATCGGCGTCGAGCCGTCGAGGTACTGGTAGCTGATGTTGTTGGCGTCCAGGTGCGCGCGGATCAAACTCAGGTGATCGACGAACTGGCTGAACACCAGCACCTTGTGCTTGTTCTCCAGCAGCCCTTCCAGCAGGTGCGCGAACGCTGCCAGCTTGCTGCTGCCGAGGCCCAGCTCCGGCGCCACCAGGTTCGGGTTGCAGCAGGCGCGGCGCAGCTTCATGATCTCGGCCAGGATCTGGATCGATTTTTTCTCGGCAGGGCCTTCGACGGCGGCCAGCGTTTCCAGCGCCGCGCGGCGCAGCGATTCGTACAGCGCCGTCTCTTCCGCCGACAGGTCGACTTCCATCGTGATCTCGGTGCGCGACGGCAGCTCGGTCAGCACCTGCGCCTTGGTCCGGCGCAGCATGAACGGCTGGATCAGGCGCCGCAGGCGGTTGCGCGCGCCCACCTCGGCGCGATGGTCCTGCGGCTTTTCTATCGGCGCCGCGAAGCGCAGGTTGAACGATTCGATGCTGCCCAACAGGCCCGGATTGATGAAGCGGAACAGGTTCCACAACTCGCCCAGGTGGTTCTCCAGCGGCGTACCGGTGGCCACCATGCGGAACGCGCCCTTCAGCGCCATCACAGCCTGCGAGCGCTTGGTGGCGCCGTTCTTGATCGCCTGCGCTTCGTCGAGCACGATGGTGTTCCACTGCACGCCCGCAAACAGCGCGGCCTCCAGCTGCAGCAGGCCGTAGCTGGTCACCACCAGGTCGTAGGGCTGCAGCGTGGACATGGTCTCCGCGCGATCGCCGGCGCCGAACAGCTTGACGTTGAGCGTCGGCGCGAAGCGGGCCGCCTCGCTGATCCAGTTCATGCAGACGGAGGTCGGCGCCACCACCAGCGTCGGGCCTTGCGGCGCGCGCGACAGGATCAGCGCCAGCGCCTGCAGCGTCTTGCCCAGGCCCATATCGTCGGCCAGGCAGGCGCCCACGCCCCAGTTGGCGAGACGCGACAGCCAGTTGAAGCCCTCCAGCTGGTAGTCGCGCAGTTCCGCCTGCAGGGTGCTCGGCAGCTGCGGCACGAAGGCCGCCTGCGCCGCCATGCGCTCCAGATGCTCCTTCCACAGCTTGTCCGACTTGAGGCCGCCGATGTCGTCGGCCAGCTCCTCCAGCGCGAACGACGCCAGCGGATGCAGGCGCACGCCGTCGGCGGTGATCTCGCCGTAGGCCGACACCTCGCGCAGGCGGCGGTGCAGTTCCTCGGTCAATGCCAGGTAGCGGTTCTCGCCCAGCTCCACGAAGCGGCTCTGGCTCTTCTGCATCAGCTCCAGCAGCGTCTTCAGGTCCATGACCTTGTCTTCGTCGATCTGCAGTTCGCCGCTGGCCGCGAACCAGTCCTTGTTGCTCTTGATGGCCAGGCGCAGCTGCTTGGTCTCGACCTTGGCGGTGACGCGGAAGCTCTCGCCTTCCGGCCAGGCCAGCACGATGCCGTCCGGCGGCAGCTCCTGCAGCTCCACCAGCAGTTGCAGGCACAGCGCCGGCTGGCCCAGCAGCCATTCGCCGTGTTCCTGCTCGGCCGATTCCAGCACCGGGCATTTGGCGATCAGTTCGCGCTCGGCGTCGCGTTCGTCGATCAGCTTGCGGCGCGCCTGCACCGACTTGCCTCCGACGTCGGCGATCACGCTGTCCGCGCCGGCGCCCGGCGCGTAGTAGGCGCCGTTGGCCAGCGGCCGCACCAGCACCTGCATCTTCAGGCCGTGCTGGTAGGGCAGCAGGTGCAGGTGCAGACGGGTGTCGGCCTCCACCTGTTCCATGTCCGGCGCGGCGCCGCCGATTTCCGATTGCACCGTCACCAGCGACGAGATGGAGCTGATCGCGTGCAGCACCTGCTGCTCCGCATGCGCCGGCACGTGCAGCGCGTCGCCGACGATGGCGGCGATGCGGCGGTGCTCGTCGAGGATGGTGACCACGCGCAGGCGGGTCGGCGTCTCCTTGGTGACGATGACCGACGAGCTGTCGTCAGGGATCGGCGGTTGCAGGCGCAGTTCCAGGTTGCCGGGGCTTTTCTTGATCAGCAGTTCCGGCTCGCCGGCCAGCATCTCGACGCGCGTATCGGGCGCGTCGGCCCAGAACAGCAGCGGATGGCCGATCAGCGCCGCCGCGGCGCGCTGCGGGTCGATCTCGTAGGCGAGGCCGCTGGACTGGTAGCTGCGGTGCGCCACCGAGATCGCCTCGGACGCGCGCACATCCTGCGGCGTGAGGAAGTCGAACTGCTCGGACTCGAAGCGCAGCCGCTTCAGGCCGACGGCGCGGCCCTTGCTCCACAGGCCGCGCGCATCGCGCTTTTGCTCGACCGGTGCCACATCGGTCAGGCCGTGACGGTTATCGTAGTTCAGCATCCACACCAGCCGCGTGCTGCCGACGGCGTCCGGCGCGGCCGGCTGCTGCAGGTTGATCAGCGCCGACAGCTGCCGCTGCCATGCTTCCTGCCGTTCGAACCAGACGCTCATGTCCGGATAGCCCAGGCGCGAGCGCAGCGCGTTGGCGTGGCGCTGCTGCTCGACGTCGCCCAGGTGGCCCAGCAGCGTGGCCGCTTGCCCGGCGATGAACAGGTATCCGGCGCGTTCGGCGTTCTGCGCCAGCTCCTGCAACTGCGCCTTGCGCTCGGACAGCTGCGGCAGCGACAGCCAGAAGTACAGCAGGCATTGGAACATCTGCGTCTGCAGGCTGGTTTCCCACGCCAGCGCAGCCACGGCGTCGGTCTGCATGGTGCCGGCGCGGATCTGGCGCAGCATGTCGATCTGCTGGTAGACGGCGGTATCGTGGTTCTGCGGCATGCGCACGGCGATTTCCAGATACGCCTCGGCCGCCTTCAAATGTTTGGGATCGCCGCTGCGCATCAGCGACAACAGGTACAAATGACTGCCCATGCCGGCGAACAGCAGCTTGCGCTTGCCGGTTTCGCGGCGCAGCGTCTTCAGCGCCGCGTCGAAGCCGACGATGGCAGCGCCGGTGGCGCCGCGCAGCAGCACGACGATGCTGGCCAGGTACTGGCTCTGCGGACCGCCGGTGCGTTCCAGGTAGCGCTTGGCGTCGTCCAGGCGGCCGCATAGGATGGCGTCTTCGGCCAGCGCCATGCGCAGTTCGGGGTTGATATCGTCCTTCATCGCCAGGCGACGCTGCATGTGCTGTTCGCAGAATTCACGTATCACCGGCACGGTCAGGAATTCGTGGCGGGCGTTTTGCAGCAGCACGGCCAGCACGTCGTCCTGCAGTAGCGGATGCACGCGCGCCAGCATGCCCGGTTCGAACGGGCGGCCGAAGATGTCGACGATGGGATGCAGCTGCGCCGCCTCATAGCTGCCGAGGCAGAACGCCAGTATCGGCTGGATCTGCTGCGGCGTTTGGCCGCGCAGGAGGCCCATGCGCAGGCGCGCCATGCCGGCGCGGTAGCTGCGCGGTTCGACGCTGTTCCAGGTCTGGCGCATCGGCACCAGTTCGTCGTAGGCGTTGCACAAGTCGTCCAGCGCGTGGGTGCCGATGGAGGCGCGCATCGCCGGCCAGCGCAGCTTGGGGTTGCAGACGAAGCCGCGACCGGTGACCACGCTGATGAAGGCCAGCCGCTCCAGCTTGCGCATCGACTCGTCCAGCGTGCCGACGCTGTAGCTGTTGCCGTCCTTGTCCTCGATGCGCGCCATGTTCAAGTGATCGAGGATGGCGGTGCGGCCCACCGGCTCGCCGATCAGGGCGAGCAGCGCGAGTATCATTTTTTCGTTGAATTCAAGCGCGTCAAATTCGGCGAGCAGCTTAGCGTCGGCCATGCGGGGTCAGTCTTTCAGGTTATCGATGTGCACCGGCGGCGTGGCCGCGGCGTCGTGCAGGCCAAACATCCGTTGGTAAAAGTACAGCTCCGCCTCCAGCGTGCGGATGATGTTCTCTCCCTTGCGGAAGCCGTGGCCTTCGCCTTCCAGCGGCACGTAGGCCACCGGCACGCCACGCTGCTTGAGCGCGTCGACCATCATCTCGGACTGCTGCGGCGGCACGACCTTGTCGTCCAGGCCCTGGAAGAAGATCATCGGGCGTGCCAGCTTGTCGGTGTGGTTGATCGGCGAGCGGGCCTGGTACAGCGCCTCGGCCTGCGGTTGCGGTGCGATCAGGTATTCGTTGTAGTGCGATTCGAATTTGTGCGAGTCCTGGTCCAGGCCCTTCAGGTCCGACACGCCGTAGTAGCTGGCGCCGACCTTGAAGACGTTGTGGAAGGTCAGCGCGCACAAGGTCGTCAAGCCGCCGGCGCTGCCGCCGCGGATGATCAGGCGTTCGCCGTCGGCCAGGCCGCGCTCGACCAGCGCCTGCGCGCCGGCCACGCAATCCTCGACGTCGACGACGCCCCATTGTCCCTTGAGCAGGTCGCGGTAGGCGCGGCCGAAGCCGGTGCTGCCGCCATAGTTCACATCGAGCACGCCGAAGCCGCGGCTGGTCCAGTACTGGGTCTTCAGGTTCAGCGTGTTGACGGTCATGCCGGTCGGGCCGCCGTGGCTGATGACGATCACCGGCGGCTTGCTTCCCTCGGGCGCCGCCACGTCGCGGTTGCGCGGCGGGTAGAAGAAGGCGTGCGAGGTGCGGCCGTTGGCGCTGGCGTAGCTGATGCTGGTCGGGATGGAGAGATTAGCCTCATCCGGCAGGTCTTCGATCGATTGCGCCAGGATTTCCACGCCCTCCTCGGTGAAGTCGATGCGCGCCAGCTCCAGCGGGATGGTCGGGCCGCCGGCCAGCATCGCGATGTAGCCGGGGCCGACGCGCAGCTCGCGGATTTCCTCGTATGGATTGGCGATCGCCTCCAGCTTGCCGCTGCCCGGCAGCAGGCGCGCCAGCCGGCTCACGCCCTTGACTATATAGGTGCAGATGATTTCCGAGGCCGAGCGGAAGCCGTACATCGAATTGCCGAAGGTCCAGTGCGGCGAGGCGAATTCCGCCTCCATCGGGCACAGGCCCTCGGTGCGCTGGCGGTCGCGGCACAGACGGTACAGGTTCCACCACCCGCTGCGGTCGGAGACGAAGTGCAGCAGGCTGTCCGGCGACCATTCCGGCTGGCAGACCGATTCCTCGGCGCCGCCGGCGATGCGCACCGGCGCGGCCGGCGTGCCGTCGTCCCCCACCTCGGCCAGCCACAGCGTGGTGCCCTGCCACGGCATGCGCGGGTGGTCCCAGCTCAGCCAGGCCAGCGAGCGGCCGTCCGGCGACAGGCGCGGCGAGGAGTAGAAATCGGCGTCCTGCGCCAGCACGGTCTCGTCGCCGGTGGCGATGTCGATGGCGCAGATCGTATTGGCCGGCTGGGCGTGCGGATCGTCCCCATGCAGCTCGCGTACGCCGATCAGGCGCCCGTGCGCGCGGTCGACCACAAAGTCGGCAAACCGCTGCTTGCCGGCCCGGGTCACCGCCACCGGAGCCGCGTCATCGTCGACCAGATCAAGTTTGTAGACGCGGTTGTCGGCAAAATGCGAAAAATAGATGGTATCGCCGTCCACCGTATAGGCGCCGCCGCCATATTCGTGTACGCGGCTGCGCACATTGAAGGGCGCCGGCGTCAGTTCGTCGATGATGGCGCCGTGATGGCGCTGCAAGGTGTTGCGGCCCGCCTCGGCGGCGCGGCCGGCCAGCCAGAAGATGTCGCTGCCATCGGCGCCGCCCAGCATCAGCGACGACAAAGGCGTCGCCCCGGCGGCCACGCGCGCGGCGCTGATGGTCGATGGCCAGGCGCCGTAGGGCGCGGTGATGGTGGGTGTGGTGCTCATGACATCTCCAAAGTCGGGTGCTACGCATGATAGAGAATGAACGGACTATCATCCAGCAAAAAAATCCGCGTGGGATGCGATAATAGTCCTTTGACCGATTTTGATTGCCTTCCATGCCACAATTTGCCCCGCTCCAGAATGACACCTTCTTGCGCGCGTTGTTGCGCCAGCCGACGGACCACACGCCGGTGTGGCTGATGCGCCAGGCGGGGCGATATCTGCCGGAATACCGCGCCACGCGCCAGAAGGCCGGCTCCTTCATGGGCCTGGCCACCAATCCCGACTACGCCACCGAGGTGACGCTGCAGCCGCTGGACCGCTTCCCGCTGGACGCCGCCATCCTGTTCTCGGACATCCTGACGGTGCCGGACGCGATGGGCCTGGGCCTGTATTTCGTCGAAGGCGAAGGCCCGAAATTCGAGCGTCCGCTGAAAACCGAGGCCGACGTGCTGGCCCTGCGCGCGCCGGAACTGGGCTCGCTGGACTACGTGTTCAAGGCCGTCACCCAGATCCGCACCGAATTGAACGGCCGCGTGCCGCTGATCGGCTTTTCCGGCAGCCCGTGGACGCTGGCCTGCTACATGGTCGAAGGCCAGGGCTCGCGGGAGTTCCACACCATCAAGAAGATGCTGTACAACCGCCCCGACCTGATGCACCACATCCTGAGCATCAATGCCAAGGCCGTGGCCGAGTACCTGAACGCCCAGATCGACGCTGGCGCCCAGGCGGTGATGGTGTTCGACTCGTGGGGCGGCGCGCTGGCCGACGGCGCCTACCAGGAATTCTCGCTCAAATACATGCAGCAGGTAGTTTCCCTGCTGAAACGTGACAAGGACGGCGTCAAGATTCCGGCCATTGTCTTCACCAAGGGCGGCGGCCAGTGGATCGAGCAGATCGCCGACATCGGCGCCGACGCGGTGGGCCTGGATTGGACCGTCAACCTGACCCAGGCGCGCAAGCTGGTGGGCCACAAGGTCGGCCTGCAGGGCAACCTGGACCCCGCCATCCTGTTCGCCAGCCCGGACCAGATCCGCGCCGAAGTGCATAAGGTGCTGGACGCCTTCGGCAAGCCCGCCGACGGCAACGGACACGTATTTAATTTGGGCCACGGCATTTCGCAGTTCACGCCGCCAGAGAACGTCGCGGCCATGGTCGAAGCTGTTCACAGCTATAGCAAGGCCCAGCGCGCAGCCTGATGTAGTTTGCAAACATGGGGCACGTTTCAGCTGAGACGTGCCCTTTTTCATTGCTGAACGCAGGGAAACAATACCGACTTATGCACAATTTTTTTTGCTGCGGAAATAAAAGGCAGCGCATTTTTCCTAGCCCGGGAGAATCTCGTAAGTGATTGATACTAAACGTTAAAATATGAGGTCATAGCGACAATATTTAGCAAGTCGTAAACCTTGACGTCAGAGTGAAAGTAGTTTATTTCGTCATTGTCCACAAAGTTATCCACAAAAACTGTGGATAAAAAATAAAAGTACTTAGTAAACCGTGACTTAGCCATAATGTTGTTGTTTTGCATGAGCTTTATGTTGCGTTGCACGATTTTTGGGCAAAGTTTTACCCTTGATAACGAAGTTGTGAAGGGATAAACCTTGCCGCTGAGGTCTGTATTAAATTTGTTATCAGAAACCGCGTATTGTGCTCTGCGACATCGGTGGATAAGCACCAAAAAATGCTTGATTTGGGCACAAAATAGCATCCTAAATACTTCACTTATGCACAGACGCGGGAAAAAAAAGCGATTTTTCCGTCTCCTAGGAACCGTTTTCCAAGTGATTGATTTTAAAGAGAAATAATTTTGAATTTTGACCCGGTTTACGGCAGCGGCAAGTTGGATCTCCGTGCTTTCCGGGGATTAAGTTTTCTTTGTCCACAAAGTTATCCACAAAAACTGTGGATACTTCAAAGCGCCCCAGTTGTGGCGGTATTTCCGCCGAATTGCCGCATGAATTTTCTACTGTGACAGGATCCATGTCGGGCCTTTTCCACCATTGCATCCTTCAGATTGCGCTTGATACGCCGCTGAACGCGATTTTCGACTACCGCTGGCATTGCGATGCCGCAGAGCAGCCGCAAGTCGGCCAGCTGGCGCTGGTGCCGTTCGGCCGCCGCGAGGTGATGGGGCTGATCGTCGGCGTGGTGGCCGAAACCGATGTGCCGGGGGATAAGTTGAAAGACGCATTGGCCGTGCGCAGCCAACTGGGACCGTTGTCGCCGGAATGGCTGGCGCTGGCCGGCTTTGCCGCCGACTACTACCAGCGTCCGCTGGGCGAGGTGGCGCTGCCGGGCTTGCCCAAGAACCTGCGCGTGCTGACCACGGTGGCGCTGGACCGCGCGTTGAAGAAGCTGGCCAAGCACGACGTGCCGCACGACGGCACGCCGCTGAACATGCCGGTGCTCAACCCGTCGCAGCAGGAAGCGGCGGACGCCATCGGCGGGGCCGAAGGCTTCAAGCCGACGCTACTGTACGGCGTGACCGGCAGCGGCAAGACCGAGGTCTATCTGCAATCCTGCGCGCAGGTGCTGGCGCGCGAACCGGATGCACAGATCCTGATACTGGTGCCGGAAATCAACCTGACGCCCCAGCTGGAGGGCAATATCCGCGCGCGCTTCCCCGGCGTGATGCTGGCGACGCTGCACAGCAGCCTGTCGGAAGGCGAGCGCATGCTGCACTGGCTGGCCGCGCACCAGGGCAAGGCGCGCATCGTGCTCGGCACGCGGCTGGCCATCCTGGCGTCGCTGCCCAAGCTGAAGCTGATCGTCATCGACGAAGAGCACGATCCCTCGTACAAGCAGCAGGAAGGCTTGCGCTATTCGGCGCGCGACCTGGCCGTGTGGCGCGCCTGGCAGCTGGGCATACCGATCGTGCTGGGCTCGGCCACGCCGTCGCTGGAGAGCTGGCACCACGCCCAGTCCGGCCGCTACCGCAAGCTGGAGTTGCGCGAGCGGGCCGTCAAGAACGCGGTGCTGCCGCAAGTCAAGCTGCTGGACATGGAGCGCGACAAGCCCAAGGACGGGCTGACGTCGCACCTGATCGCGGCGATCAAGCAGCGCATGGAGCGCGGCGAACAGTCGCTGCTGTTCCTTAACCGGCGCGGCTATGCGCCGGTGATCTGCTGCGAATCCTGCGGCTGGATCAGCGAATGCACGCGCTGCACCTCGTTCATGGTGCTGCACCGTCCGGAACACCGGCTGCGCTGCCACCATTGCAGCCTGGAGCTGCGCATCCCGCGCCATTGCCCGACCTGCGGCAACGTCGACCTGCAGCCGCTGGGGCGCGGCACGCAGCGCGTGGAGGAAGGCTTGCAGGCGCTGTTCCCGGAGGCGCGGGTGCTGCGCATCGACGCCGATTCGACCCGCAAGAAGGGCAGCGCGCAGGAAGCCTTCGACACCGTGCACCGGGGCGAGGTCGATATCCTGATCGGCACGCAGATGGTGGCCAAGGGCCATGACTTCAAAAAACTGACGCTGGTCGGCATCCTGAATCCGGACACCGCACTGTTTTCGCAGGACTACCGCGCCAGCGAGCGCCTGTTTGCGCAGCTGATGCAGGTGGCGGGCCGCGCCGGCCGCGCCGCCCAGACCGAAGGCGGCAGCGCCAGCGAGGTGCTGATCCAGACCCGCTATCCGCAGCATCCGCTGTACGGCGCGGTGGTGCATCACGACTACGACCATTTCGCGTCGGCGCTGCTGGAGGAGCGCGAGCAGGCCGCCCTGCCGCCTTATCTGTTCCAGGCGCTGCTGCGGGCCGAGGCGCCGGAGCTGGCGACGGCCATCGAATTCCTGACCATCGCCCGCGATTGCGTCGAGCATCCGGGCATCACGATCAACGATCCAATACCGATGAGCATGACCCGCGTGCACAACGTCGACCGCGCGCAATTGCTGGTCGAATCGGCGTCGCGGCCCATGCTGCAAGCGTTCCTGAAGGAGTGGCTGCTCACTCTGCGGGAGATGAAGAGCCGCGTGAAGTGGTCGCTGGAAGTCGATCCGCTGGATATTTAAATCAGGAAGCGCTGGGCGGTGGCGACGACCTGCTCGCTGAGCGCGCGGGTGAACGGCGTGTCCAGGTTCCAGGCGTGCCAGTTCAGCGCCATGTCGACATGCCGGCCGGGCGCCAGGTCGACCAGCCGGTCCTCCGCCAGCGCGCGCGACACCTGCATCTGCGGCATCAATCCATAGCCCAGGCTGCCGTAGATGCATTCGCTGGTGGCCGCCGACAGCGGCATCAGGTGGCGCGGATACGGGCCCTTCAGGTCCAGCACCTGCTGCAGGAAGCCGGCCATCATGTCCGTATCGCTGGCCACGGCCGGCGCCAGCCGCGCCGCCTCGATGGAAAAGCCGTCGCCGAACCAATGGCCGGCAAACACCGGCGTCGCCACGCAGACGTAGCGCATCTTGCCCAGCGGCGTGATGTCCGGGCCGTTGGCGTGCGGGCTGGCGTGCTCCTGGGCGGCGGCCACGCAGCCGAACACGCTGCCTTCCTGCACCAGGTGCAGCGCCATCTCCTGCGTGGCCAGCTGCACGTTCAGCTGGCAGCGCGGCGGCGACAGCAGCGGTTGCAAGCTCATCGGGAACCAGGTCGCCAGGCTGGCGGCATCCACCGCCAGCGCGATCTCCGGCATGCTGACCTTGTTGCCCAGGTCGATATCCAGCGCCGCTTCCATCAGCTTGACGTTGCGGTGGTGCGACACCAGCCTTTGCCCCAGTCCGGTCGGGACGGCGGGCTGGCCGCGTACGATCAGCAGCCGGCCGGCGGCATCCTCCAGCGCCTTGATGCGCTGCGATACGGCGGACTGGCTGATGCCCAGCGCCAGCGCGGCCTTTTCGAAGCTGCCCTGGCTGGCAACGGCGTCCAGCACGGCCAGCGCGCGATAGTCCAAGGATCCCATAAGCAACACTTATAAAAATAGAAAACGATAAGCGATACTAATACTGTTTTGCCCGCAAGTAAAACTCGATTGCGCAATCGGAGTAGACTATTCCCTATGAAAACCCTACGAACCGAAGTCGCCGTGATCGGTGCCGGCACGGCCGGCATGACGGCCTACCGCGCCGCCACCACCGGCGGCAAGAAAACGTTGCTGATCGAAGGTAACGTCTACGGCACCACCTGCGCGCGCGTCGGCTGCATGCCGAGCAAGCTGCTGATCGCGGCGGCCGAGGCGGCGCACATGCTGCAGGCGGCGCCGGCGTTCGGCGTGCATCCGGGCGAAGTGCGCATCGATGGCAAGGCCGTCATGGCGCGCGTGCGCAGCGAGCGCGACCGCTTTGTCGGCTTCGTGGTCGAGAGCGTCGACGGCTATCCGGCCGAGGACAAGCTGCACGGCCACGCGCGCTTCCTCAGCCCGACCCAATTGCAGGTCGACGAGCACACGCTGGTCGAGGCCGAGCGTTTCATCATCGCCAGCGGTTCGACGCCCATCGTGCCCGACGAATGGCGCGCCGCCGGCGAACGCGTGATCACCAGCGACGATGTGTTCTATTGGGACGACTTGCCGGAATCGATCGCCGTGGCCGGCACCGGCGTCATCGGGCTGGAGCTGGGCCAGGCGCTGGCGCGGCTGGGCGTGCGCGTGACCGTGTTCGGACGCGGCGGCAGCGTCGCGCAGCTGACCGATCCGGAAGTGCTGGAGGTGGCGCGCCACGCCATGATGGACGAGCTGGATGTGCGCTTCAAGACCCGCGTGGTGCGCGTCGAGCGCGACGGCGACGGCCTGGCCGTCACCAGCGAGGACGCCAACGGCGAGCAGCGCACCGAACGCTTCAGCTACCTGCTGTCGGCCATCGGCCGGCGGCCGAACGTGCACAAGCTGGGCCTGGAAAACACCGGCCTGGAGCGCGATCACCACGGCATTCCGCTGTACGACAAGCGCACCATGCAATGTGGGCAGAGCGCCATCTTCATCGCCGGCGACGCCGACAACGAGCGTCCGCAATTGCCGGAGGCGGCCGATCAGGGCCGCATCGCCGGCGACAACGCGGCCCGCTATCCGGCGGTCCAGCCCGGCCTGCGCCGCACGCCGCTGACGATCGCCTTCACCGAGCCGCAGATCGCCACGCTGGGCGCCAGCTACGGGGAATTGTGCGTCAGCCACGCCGGCCGCTTCGCCGTCGGCAAGGTGTCGTTCCACAACCAGGGCCGCAGCCGTGTGATGTTGCAAAACAAGGGTCTGCTGCGGGTGTACGCCGAGTACGGCAGCGGCGTTTTCCTGGGGGCCGAGATGGCGGGGCCGCGTGCCGAGCACATCGGCCATCTGCTGTCCTGGGCCTGCCAGGCCGGGTTGACCGTCAGCGCCATGCTGGACATGCCGTTCTACCATCCGGTGGTGGAAGAAGGCGTGCGCACCGCGCTGCGCGACCTGTCGCACCACCTGGCCAACGCGCCGGCGCATGACTGCGCATGCGTCGATAGCACTCCCGCACCGTAAAACCGCAGGCTGTCAGTTGAGCATGGCGTCCAGGCGGCCTTGCGCGGCCAAGTCGCGCAGCACGCGGATGGTGTCGATGTCCGATTCCTGGTAGGCCGAACGGCGGAATTCATCGTACATCGCGTTGGCGGCGTCAGTCGCCGCGTCGTGGCCGTCTTCGTACTGGAAGCGCACGTACAGCGTGTCGTCGGTCGGCGTTTCGATCGTCATCGTCAGGCTCGATTCGCTGATGTCCTGCTGCGCCGCGACCTGGTAGCGCACCTTGCGCATCGGTTCCAGCAGCACGCGGTCTTCAATGACCAGGTCGCCGTAGCGCAGGCGGCGGCGGAAGCCGTTGTCGCTGCGCTCGTCGATCATGCATTCGTCCAGGTGCGGCACAAACAGCTTCGGCGATTCGGCCCGCAGCACCAGGCCGCTCCACAGCTGCTTGATGCTCAGCGCATCGATCAGCGGGTTGAGTGGATCGTTAATTTCAATTAAATGTTCGAATTTCATAGTACTAACCGTAAAAGCGCGACGCCCCCGGGCGCCAATCCCGCATGGTAACGCAAATGCCGCCCGTGCTTCATGCGGCGCATCAGTACTGCTCCCAGGCGGGATCGGTGCTGAAGCGCCGGGAAAAGAAATCGATGAAGGCCCGGCTCTTGGGCGGCAGGAACTTCCGGTTCAGGTAGACCGCTGAAATCATCGACTCGTCGGACTGGTAGCCGGGCATGATGCGTACCAGTTCCCCGCTGCGCAGTTGCTCGCTAACGTGCCAGGTCGCCAGCAGCGCGATGCCCAGGTCGTCGACGGCGGCGTCGCGCACCGCCAGGCCGCTGTCGCTGCGCAGGCGGCCGCTGACGCGCAGGTTCAATTCCTTGCCGTCCGGGTCGCGCAAATGCCATGGATCCATCGCCTGCATCACCAGGCACTGATGCCGCGTCAGCTCGGATGGATGTTGGGGCGTGCCGTGTTGCTTCAAGTAGGCCGGCGACGCGCACAGCACCGTGCGGCTGCGCGCCAGTGGCCGCATCACCAGGGCCGAGTCGCGCAGCGGGCCGATGCGGATCGCGACGTCGATGCCGTCGGCCGCCAGGTCGTGATGGCTGTCGGCCAGGCGCAGGTCCAGCTGCACGTCGGGATAGCTGCGCAGGAATTCGGCGATCGCCGGCATGATGTGGGCGCGGCCGAAGGTGACCGATGAGGCCACCCGCAGCAGGCCGCGCACCTGCGCGTTGCCGCCGCCGACCGACGCCATCGCCTGCTCGGCGGAATCGAGCAGGACCCGGGCCTGCTCGAGGAAGGCCTCGCCCTCCTGCGTGACGGTGATCTGGCGCGTGGTCCGGTGCAGCAGGCGCGCGCCCAGCTGCGTTTCCAGCTGCGCCATGCGGGCGCTGGAGGCGGCCGGCGACAGGCCGAATTCGCGCCCGGCGGCGGACAGGTTGCGGGTGACGCATACCCGCACAAACAGTGCCACGTCGGTCAGGTCCAGGGCCATTTGATTGTTTTGGTGAAGAATGATTTCATCATTATGCCAATTATCAAACTAAATCAGGCGATCCATACTGCGTCCATCCAAACTTATTCAGAGGAAACGCCATGAAAGCCATCGCCGTCAGCAACACCGCCCTGCAGGACGTGGAAATCGCCGTTCCGGCCGCCACCGGCCGCGATCTGCTGGTCAAGATCGAAGCCATTTCCGTCAATCCGATCGACACCAAGGTGCGCGCCGGCGAAGCGGCCGGCGCCGCCCCGCGCGTGCTGGGCTGGGATGCGGCCGGCACCGTCACCGCCGTCGGCCCGGACGCGACCTTGTTCAAGGTCGGCGACACCGTGTATTACGCCGGCAGCATCGTGCGCCCCGGCGCCAACAGCGAGTTCCACCTGGTCGACGAGCGCATCGTCGGCCGCAAGCCGGCCAGCCTGGACTTCGACCACGCCGCCGCCCTGCCGCTGACCTCGATCACGGCCTGGGAAGCGCTGTTCGACCGGCTGGCCATCCGCCGCGACGGCGGCGATGCCGGCAAGAGCGTGCTGATTATTGGTGGCGCCGGCGGCGTCGGCTCGATCGCCATCCAGCTGGCCAAACAGCTGGCTGGCCTGAAGGTGATCGCCACCGCGTCCCGCCCGGAATCGGCCCAGTGGGTGCGCGAGCTGGGCGCCGACCACGTGATCGACCACAACGGCGACATGGCGGCGCAGCTGCTGGCGCTGGACGTCAATGCCGTCGACTACGTGATGTGCCTGAGCGACACCGATCCGCACTTCGACGCCATCGCGCAGGTGATCGCGCCGCAGGGCAAGGTGGTCAGCATCGTCCACAACACCGCGCCGCTGGACATGGACAAGCTGTTCGCCAAGAGCGTGACCTGGGTCTGGGAAATGATGTTTGCCCGCTCGATGTTCGGCACGCCGGACGTGATCGAACAGCACAAGCTGCTCAACGAAGTGGCGGCGCTGATCGACGCCGGCAAGCTGAAAACCACCCTGGGCGAGGTCTACGGCAAGATCAGCGCCGCCAACCTGCGCCGCGCGCACGAGGCGCTGGAAGGCCGCCGCACCATCGGCAAGATCGTGCTGTCCGGATTCTGAGCGGCGGCGCTGCTACAATGGCTGATTGTTCCTCAGCCATTTTCCCAGCCATAGCGCCCCTCGATGTCCAAAGCACCACAATTCGGCCTTAACGTACCGCAGAGCGAAGCGGTGACCTACCTGGACGGCCCCTGCCTGGTGCTGGCCGGCGCCGGCTCGGGCAAGACGCGCGTGATCACGCAGAAAATCGCCCACCTGATCGAGGACCGCGGCTACGATCCGCGCACCATCGCCGCGCTGACCTTCACCAACAAGGCGGCGCTGGAGATGCAGGAGCGGATCGCCAAGCTGCTCAAGCAGCCCCGCCAGGCCAAGCAGCTGACCGTCTCCACCTTCCATTCGCTGGGCGTCAAGATCCTGCGCCAGGAAGCCAACGGCGTCGGCCTCAAGGACCGCTTTTCCATCATGGACAGCGACGATTGCGGCTCGCTGATCCAGGATCTGGCCATCACCACCGACAAGCAGGTGGTGCGCCGCATCCAGACCGACATCTCGCTGTGGAAGAACGGCCTGGTCGATCCGATGATCGCGCTGCAGCAGGCCAAGGACGAGGACGAGGCGCAGTCGGCCCGCATCTACGCCAGCTACGTGGCCACGCTGTCGGCCTACCAGGCGGTGGACTTCGACGACCTGATCCGGCTGCCGGTGGAACTGTTCCGCAACAACGAGCCGATCCGCGACAAGTGGCAGCGCCGCTTGCGCTACCTGCTGATGGACGAGTACCAGGACACCAACACCTGCCAGTACGAGCTGGTCAAGCTGATGGTGACGGGCATCGGCAAGAAGCCGATGTTCACCGCCGTGGGCGACGACGACCAGGCGATCTATGCCTGGCGCGGCGCCTCGGTGGAAAACCTGAAGACGCTGCAGACCGACTTCCCCGACCTGCAGGTAATCAAGCTGGAGCAGAACTACCGCTCCACCACGCGCATCCTGCAGGCGGCCAACGCGGTGATCGGCAACAACCCGAAGCTGTTCGAGAAATCGCTGTGGTCGGAACACGGCCTGGGCGAGCCGATCAACGTGCTCGGCATGGCCAACGACGATCAGGAAGCCGAGCAGGTGGCGATCATGATTTCGGCCGACCATTTCCAGCGCAAGAACAAGTGGTCCGACTACGCCATCCTGTATCGCGGCAACCACCAGGCGCGCATCATCGAGCAGGCGCTGCGCAAGGAACGGATACCGTACACGATCTCCGGCGGCCAGAGTTTCTTCGACAAGGCCGAGATCAAGGACATCATTTCCTACCTGCGCCTGCTGGCCAACACCGACGACGACCCGGCCTTCATCCGCGCGGTGACCACGCCGCGCCGCGGCGTCGGCCAGTCGACCCTGGAAACGCTGGGCACCTTTTCCGGTCAATGGCAGTGCTCGCTGTTCGAGGCGGTGTTCAAGGGCGGCATCGAAGGCTTGCTGAACGACCGCCAGCTGCTGCCGCTGCGCGAGTTTTGCAACTTTATCAACAACCTCGAGGCGCGCGCCAGCCGGCCCGGCCCGAGCGGCAGCGGCGACAACGCGGCGCAGGTGCTGGATGACCTGCTGGAGGCGATCAACTACGAATCTTTCCTCTACGATATGTTCGACGAGCGCGCCGCCCAGGGTAAGTGGCAGAACGTGCTGGAGTTCACCAACTGGCTCAAGGAGCGCGGCCGTGGCGGCAAGGACCGCGACAGCGAGGAAAAGAACGTGCTGGAGCTGACCCAGATGGTGGCGCTGATGTCCATGCTTGAAGGCCAGGACGAGGATCCGGACGCGGTGCGCATGTCGACCCTGCACGCGTCGAAGGGGCTGGAGTATCCGCACGTGTTCCTGGTCGGCGTCGAGGAAGGCATCCTGCCGCACAAGGGCGATCCCGACGCGCCGGCCGAAACCATCGCCGCCCGCGTGCAGGAAGAGCGGCGCCTGATGTATGTCGGCATCACGCGCGCGCAGCGCACCCTGCAGATCACCTGGTGCAAGAAGCGTAAGCGCGCCGGCGAGCAGGTGCATTGCGATCCGTCGCGCTTCATCAAGGAGATGGAGCTCGACGTCGGCACCGCCGTGCCGATGGAATCGGAAGTGATCTCGCCGAAGGAGCGGCTGGCACGGATGAAGGAACTTTTAGCCACACCGAAAGCATAAGCGCGTGCGGCGCTGCCGCTATGTGCTAGCATCGGTTCGGGCCGATCCGGCTCGATTCCATCGGAGGTGACCTTGCGTACTCGATTTTTCGCTGCTCTCATGCTGGCCTGCGCGCTGCTGCCGTCGGCGCAGGCGGCCGAATTTGCCACCAAGCCGGAAGCCGAGGCCATGGTGCAGAAGGCCCTCAAATTCCTGAAAGCCAACGGCAAGGAAAAAACCTATGCCGAAATCGACAAGAAGGACGGTCCGTTCACCGACCGCGACCTGTACCTGACGGTCTACGGCCTCGACGGCGTGGTGCGCGCGCATGGCGCCAACGCCAAGATGATCGGCAAGAATCTGATGGAAATTAAGGACGTCGACGGCAAGGCCTTCGTCAAGGAGCGGGTCGAGCTGGCGAAGAAAAAGCAGCCGTTCTGGCAGGACTACAAATTCACCAACCCGGTCAGCGGCAAGATCGAGCCGAAGTCCATGTATTGCGTGCCCGAGGACGACATGGTGGTCTGCGGCGGGGTGTACCTGAAGTAAGCTGAAGCAAGGGCGGTACAATGCATGCTTTCCAGCAGGGAGCATGCCGTGAGCACCACCGAAGACCGCTTTATCGATATCGAAATCAAACTGGCGCACCAGGAGCATCTGGTGGAGTCGCTGAACCAGCGCGTCTACGAGCAGCAGCAACAGATCGACAAGCTGGAGCAGATGTGCGCGGCGCTGGTCCAGCACGTGCGCGACCAGGCCCAGAGCGGTGGCGGCGGCGCCCTCGCGCACGAACCGCCGCCGCACTACTGATTCACTGCTGGTTCAGGCCAGCACCGCGCGCAGCGCTTCCACCACCATCGCGTGGTCTTCCGCCTGGCGCATGCCGGAGACGGTGACCGTGCCGATGATGCCGGTGTCCTTGATGGTGATCGGGAAGGCGCCGCCGTTGGCCGCGTAGTCCACCGGGTCCAGGTACTTGATCTCGTCGAAGGCCACGCCGCGATGTTTGTGGTCGATGCCGATGTAGAACGAGCAGCGGCCGAAGCGCGCCACCACATTGTTCTTGCGGCGTATCCAGTCGGCCTGGTCGGCCGACGCGCCCTGCATCGCGTGATGGAACAGGACCTTGCTGTTGACGGTGATATTGACCGTGATGGCCTTGCCCTGCTGTCTGGCCAGCTCGATCACCTTCAAGCCCAGCGCCAGCGCGGTATCGCTGTCGAAGGCGGCGAATTGCAACTCTTTTTCCTGCTGCGCAAGGGTTTCCAGCAGTTCCGCGTAATTTTCCATCGATGTTCCTGTGTGGGTGACAAGCTGCGAGTTTAGCCGACCACGTGCCTGGTACGCTATACTGATCCGTTGCGAGCCGCATTCCGCCTGACCTTTCAAGCCATCCATGCATATCGACGTATCCTCCCTGCTCTTCGTCATGACGCTGAACATGCTGGTGATGGCGGCCGCCTTGCCGTACTTTATGGGGCGGGTCAACCAGACGGCGCACCGCGCCCAGGCCGGCATCCTGATGCAGACGGCCGGCTGGGTACTGCTGCTGCTGTCGAGCCAGTTCCCGCCCCAATCGCTGATGGATCGTTTGCTGTCGACGCTGTCGATGGCCTGCATCGCCGGCGGCATGGCGCTCAACGCCGCCGCCTTCGACCTGTGGTGCGGCCGCGCCGCGACCGCGCGCGCGCCGGCGGTGATCGCCGCGCTGCTGACGGTCGGCTATGGCGTCGGCTTCAGCAGTTACGCCTTCCGCGTCGGCTGGTCGAACGGCTTGCTGACGCTGCAGATGGCGACGGTGGTCTACGCGCTGTGCCGCGCGCCGCAGGTGACGGTCGGGCGCTGGCGCTGGCTGCTGGTGATCTCGCTGCTGGCGCAGATGGTGGTGACCGCCTGGCGCGGCGTGCTGGGCGCCTTCTACACCGCCGATTTCCCCAACTTCTTCGCGCCGCACCTGGTCAACCTGGTGTTCGCGCTGGTGGCCAACGTGACGGTGGTGCTGTCGCTGGCGGCCATCCTGCTGGCGCACCGCGACGAGGCCGCGCGCGAACTGCAGCGGCTGGCCACGGTCGACGGCCTGACCGGCGCCCTGAACCGCCGTGCCTGGCTGGAACGGGCCACGGCCGACCTGGCCATCGGCGCGCGCTACCAGAATCCGGTCGGCGTGCTGATGCTGGACCTGGACTACTTCAAGCTCATCAACGACAAGCGCGGCCATGATGCCGGCGACCGCGCGTTGCGCGTGTTCGCGCAGGCGCTGCAGGCGGTCAGCCGCACCGGCGACATGGTCGGCCGCTACGGCGGCGAAGAGTTTTGCGTGCTGCTCAACCATGCCGATGCGGCCGCCGTGCTGGCCTACGACCTGCGCTTGCGCCGCTGGCTGGCGGCCAACGCCATGCCGCAACTGGGCTTCGAACTGTCCTACAGCGCCGGCTTCGCGATGCGCGCGGCCGGCGCCGACACCATCGAAGCGATGCTGTCGCGCGCCGACGTCGCGCTGTACCGCGCCAAGGCGCTCGGACGCGGCTGCACCCTCGATGCGCAGGACGTGCAGCCGGAGCTGGCCGGACTGGCCTAGTGGTTACCGTCCACTAGCGGAAGGCGAAGCCGCCGCGCGCGGCCCGGCGGTCGGCCGTCTCCTGCCAGATGTGGGTCAGGCCCGTGTTTGGCTGCAGGCCCAGTTCACCCTTGGCATAGGCGGCGCTGAGGCGTCGCATCGCCGGCTCGAAGTCCAGGCCCGCCGCCTTCTCGTACAGCGATGCCGCCAGCGCCAAATTCTTTTCGACACCGAGGCCCGCCTCGTACAACGCCGCCAGGCGATGCATGCCGTCCGCGTTGCCATGGTCGGCGGCGGCTTGGTACAGGCCGGCGGCCTTGACCACGTCCTTCTCCACGCCCTGGCCGTGTTCGTACAGGCCGCCCAGCGCCGCCTGGGCCGCGCCGTTGCCCTGCGCCACGGCGCGCACATACCAGTCGCGGGCGCTGGCATAGTCCTGCGCCACGCCGCTGCCGGTTTCGTAGGCATAGCCCAGGTTGTTCTGCCCCATGGCGTTGCCATGCTCGGCCGCCACGCGTTGCCAGGACACGCCTTCGACCGGATCGGCGGCGACGCGCACGCCATGCGTCAGCGCCAGGCCAAGGCGGATCTGCGACGGCACGTCGCCGCCCTGCGCCGCGCGACGCAGGTGCTTGATGCCTTCCTCGTCGTTGATCGGCACGCCGCGCCCGGTCAGGTACATCATGGCCAGGTCGCCGTCGGCGGCGGCGTTGTGCTTGTCCGACGCGCGCTGCAGCCACAGTTGCGCCTGCTGAGTGTCCTGCGCCACGCCATAGCCGTACAGGTAATAGCGGCCCAGGTTGGCTTGCCCCCAGGTATTGCCGCCTTCCGCCGCCTTGCGGTACCAGCCGGCCGCTTCGGCGTAGTCCTGCTTGACGCCGCGGCCGTTGCCGTACAAGACGCCGAGATTGTTTTCCGCCGCGTGGTTGCCTTGGGCCGCAGCCTTGCTGTACCAGTCCATCGCCATCGCGTAGTCGCGCGGCACGCCGGTGCCCGATTCGTGCAGCGACCCCAGTTTCAACTGCGCGGCGGAGAGGCCGCCCTCGGCGGCTTTCCGCACCCAGACCGCCGCTTCGTTGTGGTCCTGCGGCGCATTGGTGCCGGTCGACAGGCGGTGGGCCAGTTCAAACTGGGCCTGCGCCAGGCCCTCGTCCAGCGTCACGCGGAACGTGGCCAGGCTGACCGCCTGGTTGGGGGCGCCATTGCTGTAGGCTTTGGCCAGCAGGTACAGCGCCTCCGGATCGCCGGCCAGCGCGGTGGCGCGGTACTGGTCCACCTCCTGCTGATTGACCTTCACCTTGGCCGGGCCTTCGATGGTCCAGACATATTGCATCTGCATCCAGGCGCTGGCGGCGCGGCCGTCGATGGTTCCCGGCTTGAAATGGCAGCGGCGCAGGCCGTTTATCGCCGCCTCGTCGAGCAAGGGGAAGCCGCTGGACCTGGTGACCTTGGAATCGCCAACGGAACCGTCGGCGTCGATCAGGAAGGCCAGCGTCACCGTGCCGGTCTGTTCCTTGCGCAGCGCTTCCTTGGGCCACTCGGGCTTGGCGCAGGTGGCGAAATCGGCGACGGCCGCCGTGCGCTCGACTCCGGCGGCACTCAGGCCGAACGATGCGGAAATGCCCAGCGCGGCGGCCAGCAGCCGCAAAGGAGTCGTGGAACGGGGCATGGCGTATCCTTAATGTTTCAAATTTGAAAACAGTAGAATAGGGTGAAATTATTTATTTGTCTATTACGGCCAAGACAGGTTGTCGGTGTTCTGGGCGAGCGGCAAGGCGTGATATCCTGAAGTGGTCATCAAGATAGTCAGCAGGGAAACCATGGAAACCGTTACCTTAGCCGAGGCCAAAGCCCAATTGAGCCGCCTGATTGCTCTTGTGGAGGCGGGTGGAGAAGTCACGATCACCAAGCGCGGCCGTCCGGTGGCTCAAATCGTGGCGAGCAAGTCTGTTCCGCAGCAATTTCCTACCCTCGATGAATTAAGGGCGCGCCTTCCCCATCAGGATGAGTCGGCGGGCGATTTTATCCGGCGGCTCCGGGATACCGATCGCTACTGATGCGATACGTGGACACCAGCGTCCTGATCGCCTATCTGACACCAGAGAAAGCCTTCATGCTGAGTGTAGGGGGAGCATCTGGCCATCAGCAGTTGGTCCGAGCTCGAATTGCTATCTGCTCTGGGAGTAAAGTTGCGCACAAAGCAGTTGACTGATGCGCAGGCGAAGGATGTCATCGATGTCTACATGCGGGTGGTATCGCCGCAATTTCGCCGTCTTGCGGTGCTTGATGCCGACCATCGCAATGCCGCGTTACTGCTTAGCAGCTGGCAAACGGCGCTGCGCGCTGGTTACGCGTTACACCTTGCCATCGCTGCAGGTCATGGCGCAACAGTGTTCACGCTGGATCATGGCATGGCCCTCGCAGGTAATATTCTAGGAATTTCCGTCAACCTGCTCTAGATGGGCAAAGATATGCTGACGTTAAGTGTCGATTTTTACTGTCCTCGTTCGTCGTAGCATACAGAGGGTGGTCCTCTACTTTTCAGGAGATTAATCATGACGACGAATACTGTTCAACTGCACCGCGTTCTCAAATCTACGCCGGAGCGTGTGTACCGCGCCTTCCTGGACGCCGACGCCATGGCCAAATGGCTGCCGCCAAATGGCTTCACCGGCAAGGTGCATCAAATGGATGCGAAGGTCGGCGGCAGCTATCGGATGTCGTTCACCAACTTCACTACCGGCGGCGGCCACTCCTTCGGCGGCGAATATCTGGAACTGGTGCCGAATGAGCGCCTACGTTACACCGCCGTATTCGACGACCCGAACCTGCCGGGCACGATGCAGACGACGGTGACGCTGCGGGCAGTGTTCTGCGGCGTCGAGCTGAAGGTTGTGCAGGAGGGCATACCGGAGGTCATTCCTGCGGAGATGTGCTATTTGGGCTGGCAGGAGTCTCTGGTTTTGCTGGGCCAACTGGTCGAAGCCGAGATTCGCGAATGATACTTTTCGCCGAGTCAGCTGCGCGGCTTTCCTGATGCTTGCGAGGACGTGGTGCTACGATCTCATGACCATCCAGATAGTAATGAGGTTCCCATGCACACGTTTTCTTTGGCCGAAGCGAAAGCGCAGCTAAGCAAGCTGATCGAGTTGGTGGAAGGCGGTGAGCAGGTGACGATCACCAAGCGTGGAAAAGCGGTCGCCAAGATCGTAAAAAGCTATCCGCCGTGCCAGCATGTTCCAAGCTTGGCCGAACACCGGGCAGGCATTCGTTATTTGGGCGAGCCGGCAGCCGAATTCATACGCAAAATGCGCGATTCGGACCGCTTCTGATGCGGTATGTCGATGACAACGACCATCGTATGGCGGCGCATATGTTGGATGGATGGCAGACCGGCCTTCGCGCCGGCGACGCACTGCATTTGGCGCTGGGCCAGGAATATCAAGCCGAACTGTAGACCTTCGATCGAAACATGTCTAAGGCTGCCTCGCATTTCGGCCTTCGATGCCAGCTTTTGCGCAGCTAGGAGGCTGGTCAATCGGGACGTCAAATCGGCCCTGCGCTGACAGGCGATGCATCCACACTTGAATTGAACCGGCAGCGTCGTTATGCTGGCCTACATTTCCACGGAGGAGTAAACATGGGCAAGGGTAGGCTTGAGGCATTCAGCGATGGCGTCATCGCCATCATCATCACCATCATGGTGCTGGAGCTGAAGGTGCCGCATGGAGCGGACTGGGCGGCGCTGCAGCCTTTGTGGCCGGTGTTCCTCAGCTACGTGCTAAGCTTTGTCTACGTTGGCATTTACTGGAACAACCACCATCACCTGATCCACACCGTCGGCCAGGTCACCGGTGGTGCGCTGTGGGGCAATCTGCATCTGCTGTTCTGGCTGTCGCTGGTGCCGTTCGTCACGGGCTGGATGGGCGAGAATCATTTCGCCGCCGTGCCGCTGGCCTGCTATGGCTTTGTGTTGTTGATGTCCAGCGTCGCCTACCTTGTTCTGGCAAGGTGCCTGGCGTCGAACAACGAGGCGGTGAAGGTCGCGCTGGGCAAGGATCGCAAGGGCAAGCTCTCCACATTGCTGTACGCGGCAGGCATCGCGGTGTCGTGCGTGCAACCGATGGCGGGCTTCGCGATCTACGTTGTGGTTGCCGCGATCTGGTTCATCCCCGACCGTCGATTTGAACGGCGTTAATTTAGCGCTTGTTCGTAGTTCGACTGGCCTCGGACGGATATCTTTAGCCCAAATAGCACCAGCCCGCCGAACGAGGCGATGACAATCAGAAGGACGGACGTGCGCAACGTCTCGAGATATGGCGCCGTTTCAGACCACATCATCCAGGGACGCGCGGTCGTTGGCGAACATATCGAGAAATTGTGCGCGCCAAGGTGCGGTTTTGTAGAATTTAGCTCGCGTGGTGAGTAGCAATTCCCCGTTTTCCGACCTGCCGGGGTATAGCTTCAATTTACCTCGAAGTTCCGGATCGGATTTCATGGTCCGCACGAAGGTACGTTCGTCGATTCCTATCGCTTCTGCAAGGTCTTGGATGGTCCTGGCAAGATAGTTGGGATCTTCCAGTGCGGCGAGAATTTGTGGCCTGAGCTTTTCCAGTTCCTCGTGATTGATCGCGTTCATCAGATTTCCTCCTGACAATCCATGTACTCTACGTCGCGCGTTATTTAGCCTCTTTGACGCGCCTCATAATCCTACGCCGAAGTCCCGCCCAGCGCTTTCTGTTTGGCCTTGCTCAGCGACTCCACCGCGCGGCGGTACGAGCCGGCCACCAGTTCGGCCAGGTAGTCGGCCGGGAACTGGCTGACGTCGACGATGGTCACCCAGTGAAAGCGGCCCATGTAGCGGGCCGGCTTCACGCCCGGCATGTCGGTCAGCTCCAGGAAGCGGTCCGGCGTGACGCGCACGCTGAAACGCCATCGCTCCGGCTCGCTGGTCTTGAAATACGCGAAGGTCTTGTCCTCGACCTTGTAGACCAGGATGTTCGACGGCTCGCCATGCAGCGTCTCCACGGCGCCGGGAAATTGCAGGCAATGGCGTTTCAGTTGTTGGGTATTCATTTCTACGGTCGATTGTTGCGTCGGGACGTCAGCATAGCTGTAAAATTACTAACAATACAGAGCTTTCTTCGGAAAACCGTCTTGCTTTCCGATCAAGTGCAGTGCAGCATTTTTTGCCAGTGACTACCGCCATATCACCCTGATATGATCTTGCGCTTCCATGCTGCGCTTCGCCGCGTCAGCATTTTTCCTTGGCGTTTATTGAAAGATGCAACCATGTCCCGTCCTCAAATGCTAGTCATCGCGGCCGCTCTCGGCCTGGCGTTTTCCCAGACTGTACTCGCGGCGCCGGCCGCCTCGCTGGCCGGCAATCCGCTGGCCGCCGCCAGCACGCTGCCGTTCCACTACCCGGCGTTTGACAAAATCAAGGACGAGCACTTCCTGCCGGCCTTCGCCGAGGGCATGCGCATCCAGCTGAAGGAAATCGACGCCATCGCCAACAACAAGAAGCCTGCCACCTTCGACAACACCATCGTCGCGATGGAAAAATCCGGCGCGCTGCTGACCCGCGTGCAAACCACCTTCAGCAACCTGCAAGGCGCCAACACCAACGACAAGCTGGACGCCATCGACAGCGAAATGTCGCCGAAGCTGGCTGCCCACAACGACACGATCTTCCTCAACGCCAAGCTGTTTGCCCGCGTCCAGTCGCTGTACGACAAGCGCGACACGCTCAAGCTCGACGCCGAGTCCAAGCACCTGCTGGAACGCTATCACACCGATTTCGTCCGCGCCGGCGCCAAGCTGTCGGCCGCCGACAAGGAAAAACTGAAAGCCATCAACGGCACCATCGCCACGCTGCAAACCACCTTCACCCAGAACGTGCTGAAGGAAACCAACGCTTCGGCGCTGGTGGTCGACACCCGCGCCGAACTGGCCGGCATGAGCGACGCCGCCATCGACGCCGCCGCGGCAGCCGCCAAAGCCAAGGGCATGGACGGCAAGTTCCTGGTCGCCGTGGTCAACACCAGCGGCCAGCCGCCGCTGGCCGTGCTGACCGACCGCGCCGTGCGCGAAAAGCTGATGGCCCTGTCGCTGGCGCGCGGCAGCCATGGCGGTGAATTCGACAACCGCGACGTGGTGCTGAAGATCGCCAAGGCGCGCGCCGAGAAAGCCGCGTTGCTGGGCTACGCCAACTTCGCCGCCTACTCGCTGGAAGACCAGACCGCGCACGACACCGCCGCCGTCAACAAGCTGCTGAGCGAGCTGGCCAAGCCGGCCGTCAACAACGCCAGGAAAGAAGCGGCCGACCTGCAAGCGGTGGTCGATGCGGAAAAAGGCGGCTTCCAGATCGATGCGGCCGACTGGGCCTTCTACACCGACAAGGTGCGCGCGCAGCGCTTCTCGCTGGACGAGAACCAGCTCAAGCCCTACTTTGAACTGAACAACGTGCTGACCAATGGTGTGTTCTACGCCGCCGGCAAGCTGTACGGCCTGTCGTTCAAGGAGCGCAAGGACCTGCCGGTGTACAACCCGGACGTGCGCGTGTTCGACGTGTTCGACGCCGACGGCAAGCAGCTGGCGATCTTCCTGGCCGACATGTACGCCCGCAGCAACAAGCAGGGCGGCGCATGGATGAACGAGTACATCTCGCAATCGTCGCTGCTGGGTACGCATTCGGTGGTGGCCAACCACCTCAACATTCCCAAGCCGCCCGCAGGCGAGCCGACCTTGCTGACCTACGACGAAGTGAAGACCGCCTTCCACGAGTTCGGCCATGCGCTGCACGGCATGTTCTCGAACGTGAAGTACCCGCGCTTCTCCGGCACCAACGTGCCGCGCGACTTCGTCGAGTATCCATCGCAGGTCAACGAGATGTGGGCCGTGTGGCCGGAAGTGCTGGCCAACTACGCCAAGCACTACAAGACCGGCGCGCCGATGCCGAAGGAGTTGCTGGACAAGGTCATCGCCACCAAGAAATTCAACCAGGGCTTCCTGACCACCGAGTACCTGTCGGCCTCGCTGCTGGACCAGCGCTGGCACCAGCTGACGCCGGCGCAGATCCCGACCGACGTGCTGGGCTTTGAAGCGCAATCGCTGAAGGACATGGGCGTCGATTTCGCGCCGGTGCCGCCGCGCTACCGCACCACCTATTTCTCGCACAGCTTCTCCGGCGGTTACTCGGCCGGCTACTACGCCTACCTGTGGTCGGAAAAACTGGACGCCGACACCGTCGAATGGTTCAAGGAAAAAGGCGGCCTGAAGCGTGAAAACGGCGACTGGTTCCGCGCCAAGCTGCTGTCGCGCGGCGGCACCGATGACGCCATGAACCTGTTCCGCAACTTCCGCGGCCGCGACGCCGTCATCGAACCGCTGCTGGAACGCCGCGGCCTGACCGGGAAATAATCCATGAACCAGACCAATATCTTCATCGCGACCGCCGTGGCGGCCGTCTGCGGCAGCGCGTACGCGGCCGAACCGGCATCGATGCTGCCGGCCAGTAATCCGTTCGCCACGGTCAGCCCGCTGCAGTGGGGCTATCCGCAGTTCGACAAGATCAAGAACGAAGACTACGCGCCGGCCTTCGCCGAAGGCATGCGCATCAACGCCGCCGAGATCGAGGCCATCGCCAACAATCCGAAACCGGCCACCTTCGACAACACCATCGTCGCGCTGGAAAAGTCCGGCCAGCTGCTGTCGCGCGTGTCGACCGTGTTCTTCAGCCTGTCCGGCGCCAACACCAACGACACGTTCAAGGCGCTGGAGCGCGAGCTGTCGCCCAAGCTGTCGGCGCACAGCGACGCGATCCGCCTCAACGCCAAGCTGTATGCGCGCATCAAGTCGCTGTACGACAAGCGCGACAAGCTGCATCTGGACGCCGAGTCGAAATACCTGCTGCAGCGCTACAACACCGACTTCGTGCGCGCCGGCGCCAGGCTGTCCGACGCCGACAAGGAAAAACTGAAGGCGATGAACGGCGAGCTGGCCAAGCTGCAGACCAGCTTCGCGCAGAACGTTCTGGAAGAAGCCAATGCATCGGCGCTGATCGTCGACACCCGCGAAGAGCTGGCCGGCATGTCGGACAAGGCGATCGACGCCGCCGCCGCCGTCGCCAAGACGCGCGGCCTGGAAGGCAAGTTCGCCATCCCCGTCGTCAACACCACCGGCCAGGCCAACCTGGCGGTGCTGACCAACCGCGCCGTGCGCGAACGCCTGATGGCCGCCTCGCTGGCGCGCGGCAGCCACGGCGGCAAGTTCGACAACACGGACGTCGTGCTGAAGCTGGCCAGGCTGCGCGCGGAAAAAGCGGCGCTGCTGGGCTACCCCAACTTCGCCGCCTACTCGCTGGAAGACCAGACCGCGCAAACGCCGGAAGCGGTCAACAAGATGCTGTCCGAGTTCGCCCGCCCGGCCGTCGCCAACGCGAAGAAGGAAGGCGCCGAGATCCAGCAGGTGATCGACAAGGAAAACGGCGGCTTCCAGTTGGCCGCCCAGGACTGGTCGTTCTACAGCGACAAGGTGCGCGCCGAGCGCTTCAATTTCGACCAGAACCAGCTCAAGCCCTACTTCGAACTGAACAACGTGCTGACCAACGGCGTCTTCTTCGCCGCCAACAAGGTCTACGGCCTGACGTTCAAGGAACGCAAGGACTTGCCGGTCTACGATCCGGACGTGCGCGTGTGGGACGTGTTCGATGCCGACGGCAAGCAGCTGGCCATCTTCATCGGCGACTACTACGCCCGCAGCAACAAGCGCGGCGGCGCCTGGATGAATGCCTACGTGTCGCAGTCCAAGCTGATGGGCACGCATCCGATCATCGCCAACCACCTGAACATTCCGAAGCCGAACGCCGGCGAGCCGACGCTGCTGACCTACGACGAGCTGCGCACCGCCTTCCACGAGTTCGGTCATGCGCTGCACGGCATGTTCTCCAACGTGAACTATCCGCGCTTCTCCGGCACCCGCGTGCCGCGCGATTTCGTCGAGTTCCCGTCGCAGGTCAACGAGATGTGGTCGGTGTGGCCTGAAGTGCTGGCCAATTACGCCAAACACTACCAGACCGGCGCGGCCATGCCGCAGGAGCTGCTGGACAAGGTGATCGCGTCGAAGAAATTCAACGAGGGCTTCCGCACCACCGAGTACCTGGCCGCCTCCATGCTGGACCAGAAATGGCACCAGCTGGGCGCGTCCCAGATCCCGACCGACCTGCTGGGCTTCGAGGCGGCATCGCTGAAGGCGGCCGGCGTCGACTACGCGCCGGTGCCGCCGCGCTACCGCACGACCTACTTCTCGCATGTCTTCTCGGGTGGCTACTCGGCCGGCTACTACGGCTACCTGTGGTCGGAAAAGCTCGACGCGGATACCGTCAACTGGTTTAACGAGCACGGCGGCATGCTGCGCAAGAACGGCGACTGGTTCCGCAAGATGCTGCTGTCGCGCGGCGGCACCATGGATGCGATGGACATGTACCGCAAGTTCCGCGGCCGCGATGCCACCATCGAGCCGCTGCTGGAGCGCCGCGGCCTGACTGAGAAGTAAGCAAGGTTGAGCAACGAACAAGATGCCGGACTCGATTTGTGTAAGAATCGAGTCCGGCATCTTTTTTTATGAGTAAGATAGAACACATGAGCAACGAACTGCACGGCGTAACGCTGGAAGCCATCGTCACCCGTTTGCACGCGCATTACGGTTGGGACCAGCTGGGCCAGCGGATCGACATCAATTGTTTCATCAGCGATCCCAGCATCAAGTCCAGCCTGAAATTCTTGCGCAAGACACCGTGGGCCAGAGCCAGGGTCGAAGAACTTTACGTGGCCACGAAATTTACCGACTAGGGGACTAATATGGACAGCAATCTGAAGGAATCACTGAGCTCCCTGCGCAGCAACCTGGCCAGCGCCGGTCCGATCGACGACGAGTTGAAGGATTTGCTGACGCAGCTGGACGGCGACATCAAGCTGCTGCTGGAGCGGCGCGCGGCCGAAGCCGAACCGGGCCCGAGCACCACCTACGGCCTGGCCGAACGCACCCAGGAAATCTCCGCCAAGTTCGCGGCACAGCATCCGCAACTGGAGCCGGCCCTGCGCGAGCTGGGCAATATCCTGTCTAGCATGGGGATTTAAAGCGGAGGAAGGACCCGGGGAACCTAAGTCCCCGGGCAGCCGGCGTTACGGAAACGCCAGCATCGGCGGTTCCATACCGCCAAAGCTGATTTCGGGATGACGCTTGGCGATCATCTCTTCGATTTCTTCAACGCGCCGCACCGGCACGTCCACGATCAACAGTACCTGGCCCTGCGCGATGCGGTCGGCAAACTGGCGCAGCCGCGTGTTCGGCACGGCCGCCGCGTTCATGCCGGAAGCCCAGCCGCCGAACAGCGCCCCGCCCAGGGTCACCAGCAGGATGGCCGCCGTGCGCAAGGTCATGCCGTCGACCGGGAACATGGTCAGGAACACCCCCGCGCCGAGACCGACTATCGCGCCGATCACCACCCCCAGCTGGGCGCCGTGCACCAGATCGGTCTTTTGCACGAAGCTGACGTCCGGCATGTCGTCGGGCAGCGCATCCCTGGCCATGAAGCGCATGTGGCCGATTTCGATCCGGGCCAGCAGCAACTCGTCCAGCATGGAACGGGCGCTTTGGATGTTGGGCAGCATGAAATAAAGTCGGCGTCGCATGATGGTCTCCCTGCGGTGGTGATCTATTCGTTATAGCAAAGCTGCCGGGTAAAGCAATGTAGATTTACCATCATTGTCACTCAAGTGTTTGAATACTAAAGAAATTTTCCTATAGTCATGAGCGGAGCGGAGGCATTTCCGGTACAATGCTGTCCGATATGAACTCCCCTGCCAACTTATTTGCGACCGTCCCCAAGCGGTCTGCCCGCGCTGCCGTGGCGCCTTTCCTGCCGATGTCCCGCGCCGAGATGGACGCGCTCGGCTGGGACGAGTGCGATGTCATCCTCGTCACCGGCGACGCCTACATCGACCATCCGAGCTTCGGCATGGCGCTGGTCGGCCGCCTGCTGGAGGCGCAAGGCTTTCGCGTCGGCATCATCAGCCAGCCGGACTGGCATTCGGCCGACGCCTTCCGCGCGCTCGGCAAGCCGCGCCTGTACTACGGCATCACCGCCGGCAACATGGACTCGATGGTCAACCGCTACACGGCCGACCGCAAGATCCGCTCCGACGACGCCTACACCGCCAACGGCGAGCCGAACAAGCGTCCCGACCGCGCCGTCACCGTCTACGCCCAGCGCGTGCGCGAAGCCTACCCCGGCACGCCGGTCGTCATCGGCTCGATCGAGGCCTCGCTGCGCCGCATCGCCCACTACGACTATTGGTCGGACAAGGTACGCCGCTCGGTGCTGACCGATTCCAAGGCCGACCTGCTGATCTTCGGCAACGCCGAGCGCGCGCTGGTCGACCTGACCCACCGCATGGCCGCCGGCGAGGACATCAAGTCCATCCGCGACCTGCGCGGCACCGCCTTCATGGTGCCGGCCGGCTGGTTGCCGGGCGAGGACTGGGGCGTGCACAACAGCACCCGGGTCGACGTGCCGGGCAAGATCGACACCCATCCGGACCCGTACATGATGGTGCAGGCCAATTCCTCGTCCTGCGCCACCAGCAACGGCGGCGCCGAGGCCGAGGTCAACGAAGGCATGGTCGAGCCCAAGCCGGTCGAGGTGGTCAAGACCATCCGCATCATGAGCCGCGAAGAACGCCAGGCCATGGCCAGGGAAAAGCACGACAAGACCGTGGTGCGCCTGCCCTCGTATGAAACCGTCAGCACCGATCCGGTGATGTACGCCCACGCCTCGCGCGTGTTCCACCTGGAATCGAATCCCGGCAACGCCCGCGCCATGGTGCAGGCGCACGGCGAGCGCGACGTCTGGCTCAATCCGCCGCCGCTGCCGCTGCGCATGGACGAGATGGACGGCGTCTACGACATGAACTACGCCCGCGCGCCGCACCCGTCGTACGGCAAGGCCCGCATCCCGGCCTGGGAAATGATACGTTTCTCGGTCAACATCATGCGCGGCTGCTTCGGCGGTTGCACCTTCTGCTCGATCACCGAGCACGAGGGCCGCATCATCCAGAGCCGTTCCGAGCCGTCGATCCTGCGCGAGATCGAGCACATCCGCGACAAGACCAAGGGCTTCACCGGCACCATTTCCGACCTCGGCGGCCCGACCGCCAATATGTACCGGCTGGCCTGCAAGGATCCGAAGATCGAGCAGTCGTGCCGCCGCCTGTCGTGCGTGTACCCGTCGATCTGCGTCAACCTGGGCACCGACCACAGCAAGCTGATCTCGCTGTACCGCAAGGCGCGCGCCATCCCCGGCGTGAAGAAGATCCTGATTTCGTCGGGCCTGCGCTACGACATCGCCGTGCGTTCGCCGGAGTATGTGAAGGAACTGGTGACCCACCACGTCGGCGGCCTGCTGAAGATCGCGCCCGAGCACACCGAAGAGAACACGCTGTCGAAGATGATGAAGCCGGGCATCGGCGCCTACGACGAGTTCAAGGAAATGTTCGACCGCTTCTCGCTGGAGGCGGGCAAGAAGCAGTACCTGATCCCGTACTTCATCGCCGCCCACCCGGGCACGACCGACCTCGACATGCTGAACCTGGCGCTGTGGCTGAAGAAGAACAACTTCAAGCTGGACCAGGTGCAGACCTTCATGCCGACGCCGATGGCGATGGCCACCACCATGTACCACACGCGCAAGAACCCCTTGCACAAGGTGACCGAGGATTCGGAAAACGTCGAAACCGCGCGCAGCGGCAAGATCCGCCGCACGCACAAGGCTTTCCTGCGCTATCAGGATCCGGAGAACTGGCCGATCCTGCGCGAGGCGCTGGTGGCCATGGGCCGCGGCGACCTGATCGGCAACGGCGACAAGCACCTGATCCCGAGCTGGACCGCCGGCGAAGGCGGCCTGTCCGACCCGAGCCGCCGCACGCCGTCCGGCCCGGCGCCGGCGGCCAAGGGCGCCAAGTCCGGCATCGTGGCCTCGGCCCAGCCGCAGCAACGCGGTCCGCGCGCCAATGCGCTGACCGGCTCGCTGACGGCGCGCCAGTCGCTCGACACCAAGCCGCGCGCGTCCATCCTCGACACCATCAAGGTCAAGAAGCCGGCCCGCGGCCCCGCGCCGCCACCGCGCGGACGCAAGTAGCATGAAAAAAAGCAGCGGTCTTCATCCTCGCTGCTTTTTTTTTTCGCTTTTTCCCCTAAAGAAATGTTGTTAAATACCCCCATCGACGCAATTGCATGGATAATTCAGTCCTGCTCCGGCGATGTGCGCAGTCCGCTTGTGGCTACACTGATTGCTCCGCAGACCTCATTCTGTGAACTGGAAGATCATGAAAAATTTTAAATTCTCGTCCCTGTTGCTGGCTCCCCTGTTCGCCGTGCTGGCGGCCTGCGGCGGCGGTGGCGGCGGTTCCTCGACGCCGTCGGTGCCGGTGTTGAAATCCATCACCGTCACGGCGGCCAACTCGACCATGCCGATCGGCACCAGCCAGACGCTGACGGCCACCGGCACCTATTCGGACAACAGCACCAAGGCGCTGAACACGGCCAGCGGCGTGGTCTGGACCTTCAAGGGCACGGGCGCGGTGGCGAGCATCTTCTCCAGCGGCGTGGTGACCGCCAAGGCGGTCGGCAGCGACACCTTCACCGCGACCCAGGACGGCATCTCCGGCAGCGTCACGCTGAGCGTGATCGCGCCGTGGACCAACGTCGTGGCCGGCGGCCTGCAGACCATCGCCCGCAAGGCCGACGGCAACCTGTACAGCTGGGGCTCGAACATCCGCGGCCAGCTGGGCGACAGCACCAGCCTGGACCGCAACACGCCGGTGCTGGTATCCGGCGGCAGCACGATCTGGAAGCAGGTGGCGGTGGGCGAGCAGTTCGTCGTGGCGCTGCGCACCGACGGCACCATCTGGTCGTGGGGCTTCAACCAGAACGGCCGCCTGGGCGACGGCACCACGGTCGACCACGCCACGCCGGCCAAGATCGGCAAGGACACCGACTGGGCCTTCGTCGCCGCCGGCAAGGGCCACGCGTTCGCGATCAAGACCAGCGGCGCGCTGTACGCCTGGGGCCGCAACTTCAACGGCCAGCTGGGCGACACCACCACCATCGACCGGCTGGTGCCGACCAAGATCGGCACCACGCTGTGGCAAACGGTAGCCGCCGGCGACACCCATTCGCTGGGCATCCAGAAGGACACGCAGAATCTGTACGGCTGGGGCGGCAACGGCAGCGGCCAGGTCGGCAACGGCGGCCTGGTGGATATCTCGGCGCCGGCCAAGCTCGGTTCATCGACCTGGTCGTCGGTGTCGGCCGGCAGCCTGCATTCGGTGGCGATCCGCGCCGACGGCTCCCTCTACGCCTGGGGCAACAACGCCAGCGGCCAGCTCGGCAACAACGGTTCGGCCAATGTGTCGGCGCCGGTGCAGATCGGCGTCGCCAACAACTGGGCGGTGGTCTCTGCCGGCACCGCGCACACCATGGCGGTGACCCGCGACGGCCAGCTGTGGGGCTGGGGCAGCAATGCCGAAAGCCAGCTCGGCAACGGCGGCCCGGACACCCCGACGCCGGTGCAGATCGGTACGGCGACCACCTGGATCTCGGTCAGCTCTGGCGCCGCGCACAGCTTCGGCCTGCGCTCGGACAACTCGCTGTGGGGCTGGGGCCGCAATGCCGAGGGCCAGCTGGGCAACGGCGGCAACGCCCAGCAGCCGGTCCCGGTCAGCATCCCCAACTAGCCCGGGACCCATACGGCGGACGGCAGGCGCAAGCCTGGCCGTCCGTTGCTTTTTGCGCGTGGCCGATGGCGGAGAGTCACGATTTCCGGGCTGAAACAGCTACACTATATCCAGTTCATTTCCCTCGGGACCCTCGGTGCGATTACGCGATGTTGCCTTCGCTTTGATCACTCCGGCCCCGCGCCGTGGCGGCGCGGTATGGCTGGCGCTGCTGCTGGGCGTGGCCGGCGTCGCCGGCGCGCAGGAAAAAGTCACCTTGCAGCTCAAGCACGCGCACCAGTTCCAGTTCGCCGGCTACTACGCCGCGCTGGAGCAGGGCTATTACCGCGAGGCGGGGCTGGACGTGCGCATCCTCGAAGGCAGCGACGGCAACCAGCCGGAGCGCGACGTCATCGCCGGCAAGGCCGAGTACGGCGTCGGCAGCAGCGGCCTGCTGCTGGCGCGGCTGGCCGGCAAGCCGGTGGTGGTGCTGGGCGTCATCTTCCAGCATTCGCCGTACGCGCTGGCGATGCGCCAGACCGCCGCCGAGCCCGACATCCGCCGCCTGATCGGCAAGCGCGCGATGGTGGGATCGCTGACCGACGAATTGAGCAGCGCCGACGAACTGCTGGCCTACCTGCTCAAGGAAGGCGTGCCGCCCACCAGCTACCAGCGCGTCGAGCCCAGTTTCAATCCGGACGACCTGGTCAGCGGCAAGGTCGATGCGATGGCGGTCTTCACCACCAACGAGCCGGACATCTTCGACCGCGTCGGCTTCCCCTACGATATCTACAGTCCGCGCGCGGTGGGCATCGATTTCTACGGCGACAACCTGTTCACCAGCGAGCACGAGATCGCCAACCATCCGGCACGGGCGCGCGCCTTCCGCGCCGCCAGCATGCGCGGCTGGCAATGGGCGATGAGCCACCAGGAGGAGGCGGCCGACCTGATCCTCACCAAGTATTCGCGCCGCAACGACCGCCAGCACCTGCTGTACGAGGCGCGCCAGATGGTGCCGCTGGTGCAGCCGGTGCTGGTGGAGATCGGCTACATGAACCCGGAGCGCTGGCGCCACATCGCCGACGTGTACGCCGGGCTGGGCCTGCTGCCCCGGCAGGCCAATTTCGACGGCTTCATGTACAACCTCGACAACGGCCGCACCAGCCTGCTGTGGCTGTACCGCGTGCTGGGCGTGGCCGCGCTGCTGCTGGTGCTGGGCGCGGCGATCCACTTCAGCCTGCTGGCGCGCGAACGCAAGCGCGCGCTGGAGGCGATCCGCAAGGGCGAGCAGCGTTTCCGCACCATGTTCGAGGCGTCGCCGCTGGGCATCGCGCTGATCGATTCGATCACCTATGAATACCGCGACATCAACCCGCGCTACCAGGAAATCGTCGGCCGCTCGCAGCAGGAGCTGAGCGCGATGAAATGGCTGGAGGTGGGCCACCCGGAGGACGTGGGCCAGGTCAAGGCGCAGATGGCGCTGCTGACGGCGCAGCAGATCGACAACTTCAAGGTCACCAGCCGGCTGTTCCGTCCGGACGGCGGCATGACCTGGATCGAAGTGTCGATCACCGCCATCGAGACCGAGCAGGGCAGCCATCCGCACCACCTGTGCATGATCGAGGACGTGACGGCCAAGAAGCAGAGCGAGACGCTGATCTGGCAACAGGCCAATTTCGACACCTTGACGCAGCTGCCGAACCGCCGCATGTTCCACGACCGGCTGGCGCACGACATGCTCAAGAGCCAGCGCGACAAGTCGCGCATCGCCATCCTGTTCATCGACCTCGACCACTTCAAGGAAGTCAACGACACGCTGGGCCACCACCAGGGCGACATCCTGCTGGTCGACGCGGCGCGCCGCATCAGCGCCTGCGTGCGCAAGTCGGACACGGTGGCGCGGCTGGGCGGCGACGAGTTCACGGTGATCCTGTCGGAGCTGGGCCACGATGGCGGCGAGCGGGTCGAGACCATCGCGCAGAACATCATCGACAGCCTGCTGCAGCCGTTCGAGCTGGGCCAGGAGCAGGCCTTCGTCTCGGCCAGCATCGGCATCACGCTGTACCCGGACGACGCGCTCGACATCGACGACCTGCTCAAGCACGCCGACCAGGCCATGTACGTGGCCAAGGGCGCCGGCCGCAACCGCTTCAGCTATTTCACGCCGACCTTGCAGGTGGCCGCGCTGAACCGCATGCGCCTGACCAACGACCTGCGCGGCGCGCTCAAGGGCAAGCAGTTCGAACTGTATTTCCAGCCCATCGTGCACCTGAGGACCGGCCGCATCCACAAGGCCGAGGCGCTGATACGCTGGAACCACCCGCAGCGCGGCGTCGTCAGTCCGCTGGAATTCATTCCGCTGGCCGAGGCCAGCGGCCTGATCATCGACATCGGCGAATGGGTGTTCCGCGAATCGGTGCTGTGGGTCAAGCGCTGGCGGCAGGAGCACCATCCGGCGTTCCAGGTCAGCGTCAACCAGTCGCCGCTGGAGTTCCAGCGCGAGAACGGTTCCTACGACGCCTGGCTGCAGCACCTGCGCACGCTGGACCTGCCGGGACAGTCGGTGGTGGTGGAGATCACCGAAGGCTTGCTGCTGGACGCCAACACGGCGGTCAGCAACAAGCTGCTGCAGCTGCGCGACGCCGGCATCCAGGTGGCGCTGGACGATTTCGGCACCGGCTACTCGTCGCTGTCCTACCTGAAGAAGTTCGACATCGACTACCTGAAGATCGACCGCAGCTTCACCCGCAACCTGGCGCCCGATTCCAGCGACATGGCCCTGTCGGACGCGATCATCGTCATGGCCCACAAGCTGGGCCTGCGGGTGATCGCCGAAGGGGTGGAAACGCCGGAACAGCGCGACCTGCTGGCCGCCGCCGGCTGCGACTACGGCCAGGGCTACCTGTTCGCCCGCCCCATGCCCGCCGAGCAATTCGACGCGCTGCTGAGGGCCCAGCCGCCGCTCAACTGAGCAGCATCCCTCTTTTTTCGCCCGGAACGGAGATAATAGCTATCTCTTTGCGCTATCAATAGTTAAAACGTATTGAAACTATTGGGACAATCAATTTCGCAAATGAGTCAAAACGCCTTACACTGGCGTCTCAATGATTCACAACCCAACGAGGAAACCACAATGTCTCTGATCAATACCCAAATCAAACCATTCAAGGCAACCGCATACGCAAACGGCAAGTTCATCGACGTGAGCGACGAGTCCCTGAAGGGCAAGTGGTCCGTCTTGATGTTCTACCCAGCCGACTTCACCTTCGTGTGCCCGACCGAACTGGAAGACCTGGCCGATCACCAGCCTGAATTCGCCAAGCTGGGCGTGGACGTGTACGGCGTATCGACCGACACCCACTTCGCCCACAAAGCATGGCACGACACCTCGGACGCGATCAAGAAAGTGAACTATCCGCTGATCGGCGACCCAACCGGCACCCTGTCGCGCAACTTCGAAGTGATGATCGAAGAAGAAGGCCTGGCCTACCGTGGCACCTTCGTCATCAATCCAGAAGGCAAGATCAAAGTGCTGGAAGTGCATGACAACGGCATCGGCCGCGACGCTTCCGAACTGCTGCGCAAGGTCAAGGCAGCGCTGTACGTGGCATCGCACCCAGGCGAAGTTTGCCCAGCTAAATGGACCGAGGGCGCAGCTACCCTGACCCCATCGCTGGACCTGGTCGGCAAGATCTAAGTCTTTGAACAAGACTGCAGCACACAAGTAGTTACCGCGATGCCGGTCCGGGCGTCCGGCCCGGCATACGCCTAAATATTTGTAGAAAAGGAAAAAATCATGTTAGACGCAACTCTCAAAACCCAGTTGAAGGCTTACCTGGAAAAAGTGGTACAGCCGATTGAGATTGTCGCCTCTCTCGATGACAGCGCCAAAGCCCGCGAGATGGAAGAACTGCTCCAGGAAATCGTCCTGTTGAGCGACAAGATCACGCTGGTCAAGCGCGCCGACGACGCCGAACGCAAACCGTCGTTCAGCATCAACCGCCCAGGCACCGACATCGGCGTGCGTTTCGCCGGCGTGCCGATGGGCCATGAATTCACTTCGCTGGTGCTGGCGCTGCTGCAGGTCGGCGGCCACACCATCAAATTCGACGACGCCGTGATCGAGCAGATCCGCAACCTGGAAGGCGATTACAGCTTCGAAACCTTCATCTCGCTGACCTGCCACAACTGCCCGGAAGTTGTGCAGGCGCTCAACGCGATGTCGGTGATTAACCCGCGCATCAAGGTCACCACCATCGACGGCGGCGTGTTCCCGAAAGAAGTCGAGGAGCGCCAGATCATGGCCGTGCCGATGATGTTCCTGAACGGCGAGCACTTCGGCCAGGGCCGCACCAACGTCGAGGAAATCCTCGCCAAGCTCGACACCAACGCCGGCGTGCGCCAGGCGGCCGAGCTGAGCAAGAAAGACGTGTTCGACGTGCTGATCGTCGGCGGCGGCCCCGCCGGCGCGGCCGCGGCCATCTACGCCGCCCGCAAGGGCATCAAGACCGGCGTGCTGGCCGAGCGTTTCGGCGGCCAGGTGCTGGATACCCTGGCGATCGAGAACTTCATCTCGGTCAAGGAAACCGACGGCCCGAAATTCGCGATCGCGCTGGAGCAGCACGTCAAGGAATACGACGTCGACATCATGAACACGCAGCGCGCCAGCAAGCTGGTGCCGGTCGGTAAGCTGGTCGAGGTACAGACCGCTTCCGGCGCCGTGCTCAAGGCCAAGTCGGTGATTGTGGCCACCGGCGCCCGCTGGCGCGAAATCAACGTGCCGGGCGAGAAGGAATACCGCAACCACGGTGTCGCCTACTGCCCGCACTGCGACGGCCCGCTGTTCAAGGGCAAGCGCGTGTCGGTGATTGGCGGCGGCAATTCCGGCGTCGAGGCGGCGATCGACCTGGCCGGCCTGGTCAAGCATGTGACGCTGATCGAGTTCGGCGCGGAACTGCGCGCCGACGCGGTGCTGCAACGCAAGCTGCACAGCCTGAAGAATGTCACCGTGATCACTTCGGCGCAAACCACCGAGATCCACGGCGACGGCAAGATCGTCAACGGCCTGAGCTACACTGACCGCAACAGCGGCGTGTCGCACAAGGTCGAGCTGGAAGGCGTGTTCGTGCAGATCGGCCTGGTGCCCAACACCGAATGGCTGAAAGGCACGGTGGCCCTGTCGCGCCACGGCGAGATCGAAGTCGACGCGCGCGGCCAGACCTCGGTGCCGGGCGTGTTTGCCGCCGGCGACGTCACCACGGTGCCGTTCAAGCAGATCATCATCGCCACCGGCGACGGTGCCAAGGCGGCGCTGTCGGCCTTCGATCACCTGATCCGCTCGGACGACGAGGAAGTGGTGGCCGAGTCGGCCCAGCAGCAGGCGATGACGGCGTAAGCGCCGGCAGTGCGAAAAGGGCCGCTCTCAGCGGCCCTTTTTTATATGACGAGGTCGGCGCTGGCCTGCTTGGCGCGCAGGGCCATGGCGTTGCGGTGGCGCGCGCGCAGGCGCGCGTCGGTGATCAGCTTGCCGATGGTTTCGCCGATCACCATCACCACGCCCAGCAGCGGCAGCACCAGCATCAGCCCGGCCACGCCGGCCACCGAGCCGCCGATGAAGATCATCAGCACGGTGATCAGCGGATGGATGTGCAGGCTGCGGCCCAGGGTCAGCGGCATGAACACGAAATCGTCCAGCAGCCGCACCAGGATGAACACGCAAATGGCCAGGTAGGCCACCGACGGATCGGACGGCGCGTCGGTCGAGGCCACCATCACCACCAGCACGCAGCCGACGATGGAGCCGACGTACGGCACCCACGCCAGCATCGCCGCGATCAGCCCCAGCACCAGCGGCGACGACACGCCGATCGCCCACAGGCCCAGCGCCAGCACGGCGGTGTCGAGGATGGTCAGCTTGATCAGGCCCTGGAAATAGCGGTGCGCGGTCTGGTCGACCTCGTGCAGCAGGCACAGCGTTCTTTCAAAGAAGGCGTTCGGCACCGCGCGCGCGAGGAACTTCTTGAAGCGCAGGCCGTCGCGCAGGAAGAAGAAGGTCAGGAACGGCGCCAGCAGCAGCGACGGCAGCCAGGCCGCCACCGACACCAGGATATCGGTCAGGTGCTTCTGCACGAAGCTGCCGGTGAACGCGCTGACGCGGCTGTTGACCGTCCGGGCCAGCTTGATCTCCTTGAGGATGGGGAATTGCCGCTCGAGCGCCAGCATCGTGTGGCGCACGAACTCGAGGCCGCCGGTCATGTATTTGCCCAGCATTTCCTGCCACGGGTCGGAGGACGGGCCGAAGTCCCAGAACACCGCCACCAGGATCGCGCTCACCAGCAGCAGCACGAACACGCCGCCGACGATCAGCGTGGCGGCATTGTGGCTGACGCCCATGCGGATCAGGCGCTGCATCGGCGGCTGCAGGATGTAGTACAGCACGATGCCCAGCAGGAAGGGAATCGCCAGGAACAGCATCTGCTGCAGCAGGAACAGCAGCACGCAGGTGGCGGCGATGATGCCGCTCCACACCACCGGGCCGGCGCGCTGCTGGGTGGGCAACAGGTTCATAAGGCCTCGACCTGCGGCTTGCCGGTCATCCAGTCGCGCAGCCGGCTGCCGATGTGGCGCGCCAGGGCCAGCGCGATCTTGTAGCCGATGACGGCGTCGGTCTCCATCAGGCCCATGAAGTCGGCGCGGAAGAAGACCGCCAGCTCGCAGTTGTCCAGCGCGCGGGTCTGGGCGTTGCGCGGCGAGTTGTCCAGCAATGCCAGGTCGCCGAAGAAGGCGCCGGGCGACAGTTCGGTCACCACTTCGCGCGTGGCGCCGAACTGGCGGCTGATGATCACCCGGCCGGACATCACCAGGTACAGCGCCTGCCCTTCCTCGCCCTCGTCGAAGATGATTTCGTCGGCCAGGTAGCGGCGTTCGTGCATCAGGCCGTCGACGATCTTCAGTTCAAGCGGCGTCAGCGTGGCGAACAGCGCCGATTCCTTCAGGCGCAGCAAACGCGGCGACAACTCGGGCGATTTGAGGAAACCAAAGATCAAGGGAACTCCGTGCAGGGAACGTGGGCCGGGCCGGCTCAGCTTTTATCGTTCCCATGATAACTTAAAGTTGCACGGTAGCGGCCAGCGGCAACGCCGGGTCCAGGTGGCTGGTCAGCAGGATGCACTGGCGGGCCAGGCGCCCCGGCGCCGCCAGCTGCCCGCGCAGGTAGGCCATGGCGTCGGCGTCGAGGCCGTTGAAGGGCTCGTCGATCAGCAGCAGCCGCACCGGCAAGGCCAGCGCCAGCGACAGCTGCATCTTCTTGTGCTGGCCCAGCGACAGCGTGGTGACCGGCTGGTCCAGCGCGTGCAGCAGGTGGAAGGCGCGCAGTTCGGCGTTCAGCGGCGCCGGGTCGGTGTTGGGATAGAGCGACAGATGCAGGTCCAGCATCTCGCGCAAGGTCAGCCACGGCAGCTGCGGCGTGTCGCCGCCGCAGTAGTAGCACTGCAGCCGGTAGGCCAGCGGCTGGGCGCGGATCTCCAGCTGGTCCAGCGTGATGGTGCCGGCATGCGGCGTCAGCGCGCCGCCGGCCAGTTTCAGCAGCGTGGTCTTGCCGGCGCCGTTTTCGCCGCGCAGCCAGGTGATGCCGGCGCCCAGGCGCAGGTCGAACTGGCGGAACAGCGGATGGCTGGTGTATTCGAAGCTCAGTTTTTCCATGCTGAGCACGGGTTTCAATTCCATAATTCGCTTCCGATGGCGGTGAGGATGACGATGGCGCCGATGACCAGGCCGACGCGGCCGCGCACGCTCAGGCGCCGCAGCGAGACCACGGCGATTTGCGCGCTGGCGGCAAAGCACAGCCAGACGGTGGCGACGGTGGTGCTGTAGCCGGCGCTGGTTGCGCGGCCGGCGTGGCCCAGCGTCAGCAGCGCGAACCAGGCCAGCACGCACAGGCCGGGCAGCAGCGCGAACAGCATGGCGCGGCGGAACAGCCGTTCCGCATTGATCGGCCAGGCGCCGGCGACCGGGCGCAGCAGCAGGATTTGTTCGGCCACCGCCTTGTCGCCGCGGTCGGTCAGCAGCATCAGCGTCAGCGCCGCGCACAGGCCCCACAGCGCCGGCGGCACGACGGGCGGATGCCATAGCCAGACGCCGATGCTGAGCAGGGAGGTCAGCAGCAGCACGGTCTGCTGCATGCCGATCACATTCTCCGCGCGCCAGAACGGCAGCCAGAACAGCTGGCGCCAGTGATAGAGCGCGGCCGAGGCCGCGGTGGCGCCGCGGCGGCGCGGCAGATAGGCAGTCGGCACGGGCCGCGCCGGGCCGGGCTTGCGCGCGGCCGGCAGGCGGGCGCGCCAGGCCAAGGTCAGCGTCGAGATGATCCAGGCCAGCAGCAGCGAGGCGATGGTCAGCAGCAGCGCCCGCGGCGCCACCGGCCGCAGCCAGTCCGGCCACTGGTACAGCCAGATCGCGGTGGACACGGCATAGGCCAGCGACAAGGGGCCGACCAGCATGCCGGCCACCGCCGCGTTGGCGCCCCACTGCGCGCGCGGCGGAATCGGCAGCGGCCGGCTCCACAGCAGCACGTCGGCCGGCAGCAGGCGCTTGCGCAGCAGCCACACCGGCGCGCTGGCCAGCAGCGTCTGCCCGGCGAACAGGCCCAGCGCCTGCGGCCATGGCTGCGTCGCCGCAAACAATCCCGGCAGCGCGACACAGGCGATCAAGCCGATCATCACCGGCGCGAAACCGAGCAGGATGTACTCAAGCGAACTTTGCAGGCTGGCCGCGAACCGCACCAGCGCATGATGCGCCATGCGGGTGCGGAAACGCAGATAGGGAGGGAAAGCAATCATGTGGGAAGGATAACACTCACAAGATTAGCCAGGACTTAATTGGGTGTAAATGGGTGTATTATCGGTTACATGCTGCGCACAGATACTCTGCACATTACGCCGGAGATCCTGAATCTGATTGCCCGGATCGACGAATTCAAGGGCGCCTGGCGCGCTTTGGGCAGGCTTGCGCCAGACCGTCTATCCGCGCTGCGCCGTGTCGCCACCATCGAGAGCATAGGCTCATCCACCCGCATCGAAGGCAGCCGGCTATCTGACCGCGAGGTGGCGCAATTGCTGTCCAACCTCGACATCAAGTCCTTTGCCACGCGCGACGAGCAGGAGGTGGCGGGCTATGCCGAGCTTATGGATGTGGTGTTCCACTCCTGGCAGGACATGCTGGTCAACGAGAATCACATCAAGCAGTTGCACCTGATGCTGTTGCGTTATAGCGAAAAGGATGAGCGGCATCGGGGTGAGTACAAGACCAGCGCCAACAGCGTGGCTGCTTTCGATGCGGACGGTAGGCAGTTGGGCATTGTGTTCGAGACGGCCACACCGTTCGACACGCCGCGCCTGATGCGGGAACTGGTGGAATGGACCGCGCAAGAGTTGCGTCGTACGAAACTTCATCCTCTGCTGGTGATCGCTATCTTCGCCGTGGTCTTCCTGGAGATCCATCCATTTCAAGATGGTAACGGGAGGCTCAGCCGCATAATGACTAGTTTGCTGCTGCTGCGCTCCGGCTATGCCTATGTTCCCTACAGTTCGCTGGAAAGCGTCATCGAAGCAAATAAGGAAGCCTATTACGTGGCCCTGAGGCAGACCCAAGCCACGATCCGCAGTAATGCGCCAGATTGGCAGCCATGGCTGTTGTTCTTCCTGCGCTCTCTTGCCGAACAAGTACGCCGGCTGGAGAAGAAGATAGAGCGGGAACATATAGTGCTGGCGGCATTACCCGGCTTGTCGTTGCAGATAGTGGAGTTCGTCCGCGAGCATGGACGGGTGACGATGGCCGATGCGGTCCGCCTCACTGCGGGTAATCGCAACACCTTGAAGCCGCATTTTCGAAACCTGGTCGAGCGCGGCCAATTGGTCCAGCGCGGCAGCGGACGCGGTACCTGGTATGAATTGAAATAACGGGAGCGGAAATGATTAAGGGCCCGACGAATCGGGCCCTTAAAGGAATTTGGCGGAGCGGACGGGACTCGAACCCGCGACCCCCGGCGTGACAGGCCGGTATTCTAACCAACTGAACTACCGCTCCAAATTCGTTTGTCTGTTTTCCTTGGTGGGTGCTGAGAGGGTCGAACTCCCGACCTACGCCTTGTAAGGGCGCCGCTCTACCAACTGAGCTAAGCACCCAGAAAACATATCAGCGTTTCATCACTACTGTGTTGCAACTGCTGAACGAGGCCGTATTCTACAAGCTGGTTTGCCGATTCCGCAAGGGTTTTTGTAAATAATTTGAAAAATGACTGCGCAAGCCGGCCCGGCGGTGTCACCATGGGCGCCGCGACGAACCACAACAAGGAAACCCTCGACATGCACCGCAGCGACCACCTCGATGCCCTGTACCGCCGCGTCAGCTGGCGGCTGATGCCCTTCCTGTTCCTGTGCTACGTGGCCGCCTACCTGGACCGCGTCAACGTCGGCTTCGCCAAGCTGCAGATGCTGGCCGACCTGCGCTTCAGCGACACCGTCTACGGCCTCGGCGCCGGCATCTTCTTCATCGGCTACTTCCTGTTCGAGGTGCCGTCCAACCTGCTGATGACGCGCACCGGCGCGCGCATCTGGATCGCCCGCATCATGATCAGCTGGGGCCTGATCTCGTCGGCGCTGATGTTCGCCAACAGCGTGGCCACGTTCTACCTGCTGCGCTTCCTGCTCGGCGCCGCCGAGGCGGGCTTCTTCCCCGGCATCATCCTGTACCTGACCTACTGGTATCCGGCGCATCGCCGCGCGCGCATGGTGGCGCTGTTCATGAGCGGCGTGGCGGTGGCCGGCGTGGTCGGCGGGCCGCTGTCGGGCTGGATCATGACGGCGTTCGCCGGCCGCTACGGACTGAGCGGCTGGCAATGGCTGTTCCTGCTGGAGGGCTTGCCGTCGGTGCTGATCGGCATCTGGACCCTGTTCTATCTGGACGACGGCATCCGCTCCGCCAGCTGGCTGGGCGAGGACGACAAGCGGCTGCTGGAGCGCGCCATCGCCGACGACGGCAAGGCGCAGCGGCACATGCCGCTGGCGCAGGTGTTCGGCAACGGCACGGTATGGCTGCTGGCGCTGGTGTACTTCCTGTTCGTCATGGGCTTGTACGGCGTCAGCTTCTGGCTGCCGCAGCTGGTCAAGAACAGCGGCGTCAAGGACGTGTTCGATATCGGCCTGCTGACGGCGGTCCCCTACGGCATCGCGGCCGTGGTCATGGTGCTGGCCGCGCGCCACTCGGACCGCAGCGGCGAACGGCGCTGGCATGCGGCCGCCGCCGCGCTGGCCGGCGCGCTGGGCCTGGTCGGCGCCACCTTGTATGCCGACAACACCGTCGTCGCGATGGCCGCGCTCAGCGTCGCCACGGCCGGCATCCTGACCACCTTCCCGATCTTCTGGAGCCTGCCGACCGCCATGCTGGGCGGCGCGGCGGCGGCGGCCGGCATCGCGCTGATCAATTCGGTCGGCAACCTGGCCGGCTTCGCCAGCCCCTACCTGGTCGGCGCCATCAAGGACGCGACCGGCAGCACGGCCAGCGGCATCTACCTGCTGGCGGCCAGCCTGGTGGCCGGCGCCGTGCTGGTGCTGGCGGCCGCGCGCCGACCGCTCTAACGAGGCATCAGATCGAGGATGCCGCCGACGCCGCCGCTGAAGATCTCGCGGGCGACCTCGTCGCCGAGATAGCGCGCATACAGGCTTTGCACGGTGCCGTCGACCACCATCGCGCGGATGGCGTCGATGTAGCGCTGCCGCGTCGGCGCGCCGACCAGCGTGGTGGACACGTACAGCCCGATCACCGAGCGCGGCGATTCCTCCAGCGTGGCCGCGGTCATCGCGCCGACCATGTGAAACTGGCGCTGGTGCAGCAGGTGGATGGTGCGCGGCGCCAGGATGCCGTCGGCACGGCCGGCCTGGATCTTGCGGAACGCCACGGCGTAATCGTTGACGTATTCCAGCCGCCCCAGCTTGGCCAGGCGGTCCATCTGCGCGAGCAGCCTGGGCGGATAGGAGATGCCGCGGCTGACGTTCAGGCGCGCGCTGCTGTTGTCGACGAAGTCGGCCAGGCTGTGGAACGGGCCGCCGCTCTGATTGGTCAGCAGCAGCTCGAACTGGGAATAGGCGTAGGGTATCCAGACGCCGTGGCGGTCGCGCTCGGCAGTATGCAGGGCGGCGCCGGTCACCTGCAGCTGGTCGCTGAGAAATTGCGCGAACAGCCGGCTGTGCGGGTACCAGACGACGCGGAAGGGGCAGCCGGTGCGGCGCTCGATCTCGCCGACCAGATCGACGGCGATGCCGCCGTAGCCCTCGCCATTGCGGAACGAGGTATAGCCGAGGTCGCTGATGCCGATGCGCGCCTCGGGACAAGCCGCCGGCGTGGCGGCGGCCAGGGGCGCGAACAAGAACAGCAGCGGGAGTCCGAAGTGTCTGTACATGGCGGTGACGGGCGCTTATTTACTCCAGTGTAACATCGGCCGCGGACGGCGTGCCCACTTGCGGTGCGATATGTTTCCGTGGATACTGTATGCATTCACAGTGATATTTCGGCACATGGTAGAAGATCCTCGGCGCATCGCCCACCTCGACATGGACGCGTTTTACGCCTCCGTCGAGTTGCTCACCTATCCGGAGCTGCGCGGCTTGCCGGTGGTCATCGGCGGCGGCCGCGATGCCCAGCCGGTGCCGCAGGCCGACGGCAGCCGCCGCTTCGCCCGGCTGCGCGACTACGTCGGCCGTGGCGTGATCACCACGGCCACCTACGAGGCGCGCGCGCTGGGCGTCGGCTCGGCCATGGGCATGATGAAGGCGGCCAAGCTGGCGCCGGACGCGATCCTGCTGCCGGTCAATTTCGACGCCTACCGCCATTATTCGCGGCTGTTCAAAAACGCCGTGGCCGCCATCGCGCCCGATTTCGAGGACCGCGGCATCGATGAAATCTATATCGACCTGACCCGCGTCGAAGGCGAAACGCGCGAGCTGGCGCAGCGCATCAAGCAGGCCGTGCGCGACGCCACCGGCCTGACCTGCTCGATCGGCGTGACCCCCAACAAGCTGCTGTCGAAGATCTGCTCCGACCTGGACAAGCCCAACGGCCTGACCGTTCTCGGCTACGACGATATCCCGGCCCGCATCTGGCCGCTGGGCGTGCGCAAGATCAACGGCATCGGCCCCAAGGCCACCGAGAAGCTGGCGGCGCTGGGCATCGCCACCATCGGCCAGCTGGCCGAGGCCGACGCCGGCCTGCTGCAGGACCATTTCGGCGCCCATTACGCGGCCTGGCTGGCGCAGGCCGCGCGCGGCGTCGACCACCGCGAAATTTCCACCAGCTCCGAAAGCAAGTCGATCAGCCGCGAGACCACTTTCGAGCGCGACCTGCACGCGCGCCAGGACCGCGACGCCCTGTCATCCATCCTGACCAAGCTGTGCGACCGCCTGGCGGACGATCTCAAGCGCAAAGGCTACGTCAGCCGCACCATCAGCATCAAGCTGCGCTTCGACGATTTCCAGATCGTCAGCCGCAACGTCACCTTGCCGCAGCCGGTGGCCGACGGCGCGGCCATCCTGCAGGCCGCGCGCGAATGCCTGAAGCGGGTGCCGCTGCAACGCAAGCTGCGCCTGCTGGGCGTGCGCGCCAGCACGCTGGAGCCGCCCGGCGCCGGCCCGCAGGCGCCAGCCCCCCGGCAAGGCGAATTGTTCGCCTAGCGGCGCAACACAATCGGTCCGGCGCTGCCATCAGCGTGTAAAATGGCGCTCCCCTGGCATTACTGAAACAAGGCTAAATACTCATGTGGTTCAAGAATCTTCAGATTTACCGTCTGCCGGCCCCTTGGGCCTTTACCCCGGAACAATTGGAAGCCGCGCTCGCTCCTCACTCCTTCGTGCCAGCCACCAGCAATGAATTGCTGCGCCAGGGATGGGACACGCCGCGCCCTAACGGCGGCCTGGTGCACGTGGTCAACCAGCAGATGCTGATCCTGCTGGGCACCGAGAAGAAACTGTTGCCGAACACCGTCATCAACCAGGTCGCCAAGGCCCGCGCCGCCGAAATGGAAGAGGCGCAAGGTTTTGCGCCGGGCAAGAAAGCCATGAAGGAACTCAAGGAGCGCGTCGCCGACGAACTGTTGCCGCGCGCGTTCTCGATCCGCAGCAACGTCTGGACCTGGATCGATCCGGTCAACGGCTGGCTGGTGGTCGACGCCGCCAGCCCGGCCAAGGCCGACGAAGTGATCAAGCTGCTGCTCAAGGCGGTCGACAAGCTGCCGCTGGAGAGCCTGCGCGTGCAGCGCTCTCCGGTCGGCGTGATGACCGAGTGGCTGCAGGCCGACGATGCGCCGTCCGGCTTCACGGTCGACATGGACACCGAGCTGCGCGCCACCGGCGAGAGCAAGGCGGCGGTGCGCTATGTGCGCCACACGCTGGAAGCGGACGAAGTGCGCCGCCATATCGCCGCCGGCAAGCAGTGCACGCGCCTGGCGATGACCTGGGACAGCAAGATCTCCTTCGTGCTGACCGAGTCGCTGGCGATCAAGGGCGTCAAGGCGCTGGACGTGATCAGCGAAAAGGAATCGAGCACCAAGAACGATGAAGAGCGTTTCGACGGCGATTTCATGCTGATGACGGGGGAACTGGCCAAGCTGATGGCCGACGTGGTCGAGGCGCTGGGCGGCGAAGCGAAAGCCTGATCAAGATACCAACTCAGCCGTTGCTTGTTGGTTAAGAATGCCGCAAAGTCTTTGATTTTGCGGCTTTTTTCATGTAATTTTGGACATAAAACCCGAAAATAATTTCGTTGCCATGTAGAAATTAAGGCGAATTCTGCTATAGTGATTAGTGTTATCAAAATAGGAACTCGCGATGTCTACGTTCGTCCCCCTGCTTACCACGCAGCAGCTCGCCAACGATCTCACCATACAAGACGTTCTGGCGTGGACGACCGAGGACATCGTCGCGCTGAATTCGCTGCAAGTGCCGGCGCTGCGCACCGATCACCTTGCCACTTTCAGCAGCCAGCAGCTGGCCTACCTGGCTACCAGCAATGTCGCGGTGCTGACCACGCAGGATTTCGCCGCGCTCAAGCCGGCCGTGCTGAACGCCGCCGGCGCATTGCCCTCCGGCCTGATGGGTGCACTGACCAGCAGCCAGATCGCCGCGCTGACCACCGCGCAGGTGGCCGCGCTGGGCACCCAGGCATTTACCCAACTGAGCACCGATGCCATCGCAGCCTTCGAGACGGCCGACCTGGCGGCGCTGAACACTGCCAATCTCGCCAGCCTGTCGACCGGTCAGGTGGCGCTGATGACGACCAGGCAACTGGCGTCGCTGGCCACGCGCCAGTTGGCCGCATTGTCGTCCGACGACCTGACCGCCATCGGCAGCCGCGGCATCGCCGCGCTGACCACGCAGCAGGTCGCCGCGCTGAGCACGGCGCAGCTGGGTGCGCTCAGCACGGACCAGGCCGTGGCGCTGAGCACCGCCCAGGCTGCGGCGCTGACGGGCGTGCAACTGAGCGCGCTGACCACCGCCGCCATCGCGGCCATGGAAACGGCCGATCTCGCCGCGCTGAAAACCGTGGCCCTGGCCGCGCTGTCGACCCGCAATATCGCGGTGCTGGGCAGCACCCAGCTGGGTGCGCTGACCACCGGCGAATTCGCCGCGCTGAGCAGCGCCCAGATCGGCGCCATGTCCAGCGCCAGCATCGCCGGCCTGCCGAGCGCCGACCTGGCCGTCCTCAATCCGCTGGCCGTGCCGGTGCTGGGCACCGCGCTGATGGCCGGGCTGAGCACGGCACAACTGGCCGGCTTCGGCACGCGCCATATCATCGTCCTCAGCAGCGACCAGGTCGCCGCGCTGGGCACGGCCCAGGTCCATGCCCTCAATTCACTGCAGATCGGCGCCTTCGGTTCGCGCCAGGTGCTGGGCCTGTCGACCGCCGACGTGGCCGCGCTGAGTAGTGCCGGCATCAAGGCGCTGAGCACGGCCGCCGTTGGCGCGCTGACGTCCGACCAGTTCGCCCAGCTGGGCGCCGGCGCCACCAATCAGATCAGTCTGCTGGGCACGGCCCAGTTGGCCGCGGTGAAGACCGCGGCGCTGGCCGGCATGACGACCGACCAGGTGGTGGCGCTGTCGACGCTGCAGGCTTCCGCGCTCAGCAGCGCGCAACTGAGCAGCTTGTCGCTGGCGCAACTGGCCGCGGTGGAAACGGCTGACCTGGCCGCGCTGAAAACCGCCGCCATCACCGGATTGACCACGCAGCAAATGGCGGCGCTGAGCAGCAGCCAGCTGGGCGCCCTCACCACCGCCGAATTCGCCGCGCTGAGCAGCAGGCAGGTGGCTGCCTTGTCCACCGCATCGATCGCCGGCCTGCCGGGCGCCGACCTCGCGGCATTGAGCCCGGCCGCCGTTGCGGCGCTGGGAACGGCGCTGTTGTCGTCGCTGGGCAGCACGCAGCTGGGCAGCCTCGGCACGCGCCACTTCGCCGCCATGACCAGCGCGCAGGTCGCGGCGCTGACCAGTCTGCAGGTGCAGTCGCTGACCAGCGCGCAAATCGGCGCCTTCGGCACCGCCCAGGTGGCCGGCCTGTCGACCGGCGATCTCGCCGCGCTGGGCAGCGCCGCGCTGAAGGCGCTGAGCACCGGCGCCATTGCGGCGTTGACGTCGTCCCAGGCCACTGAGCTGGGACGGGACGACGGCAGCCTGTTCGCCCAATTGAGCACGGCCCAGGTGCTGGCGCTGCGCAGCACCGCGCTGGCCGGCCTGGGCACCGCCCAGATCGCCGCGCTGAGCACGGCGCAGGCCAGCACGCTGACCAGCGCCCAGCTGAACGCCTTGTCGTCGGCGCAACTGGCGGCGCTGGAAACGGCCGACGTGGCGGCCTTGCGCACCAATGTCGTCGGCAACCTGCTGACCTCGCAAATTGGCGCGCTGAGCAGCGCGCAAGTGCGGGCGTTCACCACCGCCCAGATCGCCGCGCTGAGCAGCAGGCAGTTTGTTGCGCTCAGCTCCGCCGGCCTTGCCGGCCTGGAGGCCGAGGACCTGGCCGTGCTCAACACCGGCGCCATCGCCGCGCTGGGCAGCGCCGCTTTCGCCGACCTGGATACGACGCAGATCGCCGGCCTGGGCACGCGCCAGATCGCCGCCCTGTCGAGCGCGCAACTGAACGCGCTGAGCAGCGCGCAAGTCCGCAGCCTGACGTCGGCGCAACTGGGCGCGCTCAGTTCGCTGCAGCTGGCCAACCTGTCGACGGCCGATGTGGCCGCCCTCAACGCCACCAGCCTGCCCGGGTTGCGCACCGCCGCCATTGTTGGTCTCAATTCGGACCAGTTGGCCGTGCTGGGCACGGGCCAGGTGCAGACCCTGAACACCGCCCAGATCGCCGCATTACGCACCGCCGCGCTGACCGGGCTGACCACCGCCGAGGCGGTGGCGCTGACTGCCACCCAGGTCGCCGCGTTGGGCAGCGCGCAAGTGCAGGCGCTGGGCGCGCAAGCGGTCGGTGCGCTGGACCCGCTGGACTTCGCCGCCCTCGCCACTGCGGCGATCCACGGACTGACCACCAGCCAGCTTGCCGCGCTGGGCAGCGCGCAGTTGTCCGTGATGACGATCGCGCAATTCCAGGCGCTGAATGCCGCGCAGCTGGCCGCGCTGCCGACGGCGGCCGTGGCCGGCTTCGCCACCGCCAACCTGGCTGCGCTGGGTACCGTCTATGCCGCCGCGCTGACCAGCGCGCAGATCGCGCCGCTGACCGGCACCCAGATTTCCAGTCTCAGCTCGCAGCAGGTTGCGGTCCTCGGCAGCGACCAGCTGGCCGCGCTCAGCACCGCCCAAGTCGCCAGCATGGTGGCACTGCAAATGCCGGGCCTGAGCTCACGCAACGTGGCAGGCCTCTCGTCGGCCGATATCGCCGCCTTCAGCGTCGCCGCGTTGAAGGCCCTGAACACCTCGGCCATCGCCGCGCTGCGCTCGGATCAGTTGAGCGGACTCGGCGGCGGCTCGTCCGGCAACCAGATCGGCGAGATGAGCACGCTGCAGATTGCGGCCCTGCGCAGCACCGCGCTGGCTGGCCTGACCACCACCCAGGTGGCGGCCCTGAATACCGCCCAGGCGGCGGCGCTGACCAGCGCCCAACTGATCGCTTTGTCAAGCGACGATATCGCCGCGCTGGAAACGGCTGACCTGGCCGCGATCCGCAGCAACGCGCTGGCCGGACTGAGCACATCGCAGGTGGCCGCGTTCAACGCCGCCCAGGTGACGGCGCTGACCAGCGTCCAGGTGGCCGCGCTCAACAGCAGCCAGGTGCTGGCGCTGAAATCGTCGGCCATCGCCGGCCTGCAGCCGGCCGATGTCGGCAGCCTGAGTACGGCTGTGATCGCCGCCATGCCGGTCAGCCTGCTTAGCGGCCTGAGCCTGGCGCAGATCGCCGCGCTCAGCACGCGCCAGGTCGCCACGCTGAACAGCGACCAGCTCAACGGCCTGAGCACCAGCCAGGTCAATGCGTTGACGTCGCTTCAGGTCGGTGCCCTCGGTTCGCAGCAGATCGACAACCTGTCGCTGGCCGATCTGGCCGCGCTGCAAACGGGCGTGCTGAGCGCGCTGAGGACCACTGCGCTGGCGGCCCTCGATTCGGCGCAGATGGCGGTGCTGGGCAACGACCCGGCCGGCAGCGGCGCCAGCTTCATCGGCAACTTGACCACCGCCCAAATCGCCTCGCTGCGCACTGCCGCGCTGGCCGGTTTGAGTACCCGGCAAATCGTCGCGCTGACCACGGCCCAGGCGGCCGCGCTGGGCAGCGCGCAGCTGGCGGCGCTGTCGACCACCGATATCGCCGCGCTGGAAGCGGTCGATATGGCGGCGCTGCGCACGGCCGCCATCGCCGGCCTGTCCACCGACCAGATCGCGTCGCTGACCAGCGTACAGCTGGGCGCCTTGACCAGCGGGCAACTGGCGTCGCTGAGCAGTCGCCAGCTGGGCGCTCTGTCCAGCGATACGCTGCTGGGGCTGTCGACCGCCAACCTGGCGGCGCTGTCGACCAGCGCGATCAGCGCGCTGCCGACGTCCACCATATCGCGGCTGACGGCGGAGCAGCTGGCCGGCCTGAGATCGCAGCAACTGGCCGCGCTCGGCAGCGACCAGATCGCCGCCATGGGCACCCAGCAAATCCTCGCCTTCAGTTCGGCGCAGCTGGGCGGCTTGGGTTCCAGGCAAATCCGCGGCCTGTCGACCGACGACGTGGCCGCGCTGGACAGCCGCGCGCTGCCGGGTCTGAGCACGGCGGCGATTGCGGCGCTGAATTCGGACCAGTTGGCCGCGCTGGGTGCCGACGGCCGCAGCGGGCAGTTCGCCTCATTGAGCACCGCCCAGATCGCCGCGTTGAGCACCAACGCGCTGCAGGGAATGGATACGCCGCAAATCAAGGCGCTGACGACCGCGCAGGCGGCCGCCTTGGGCAGCACCCAGGTGGCCTCGCTGCAATGGTTGCAGATCTTCATGTTCGAATCGCAGGACATCGGTGCCCTGCGCACCAGCGCGATCGCTGCGCTCAGCTCGCAGCAGACCAGCCTGATGACCTCGCAGCAGGTGGCGGCATTGACGACCGCGCAGGTGGCGGCGCTGGGCAGCCGGCAGACGATCGGACTGGCGGCCAGTTCGATCAGCGGCCTGCAGACGGCCGTCATGGCTGCGTTGTCGACGGCGGCCGTGGCCGCGCTGGACACCGCGCAGATGACTGCCCTGAACACGGCGCAGACGGCGGCGTTCGGCACGCGCCAGATTGCCGGGCTCAACAGCTTGCAGCTCAATTCCCTGGGTAGCGCGCAGATCCGCACGTTGACCAGCGCGCAAGTGGCCGCGCTTGGTTCGCAGCAGCTGGACAATCTGAGCGTCGCCGCGCTCGCCGCGCTCGACACCGCCAACCTGGCCGCGCTGAAGACGGCGGCGATCGCAGCGCTGAGTTCGGACCAGCTGGCCGTGCTGGGCACGGACGCCGGCGGCGCCAGCCATATCGACCAACTGACGACGGCGCAGATCGCCGCGCTGCGCACCGCCGCGCTGGCCGGGCTGAGCACGCGCCAGATCGTCGCTCTCAGCACCGCGCAGGCGGGCGCGCTGAGCAGCGCACAGGTGGCGGCATTGTCCACCAACGACATCGCCGCGCTGGAAGCGGCCGACGTGGCCGCCCTGAAGACCGCCGCGATCGCGGCCCTGAACAACAACCAGGTGGCGGCGCTGAACGGCCTCCAGCTGGGTGCGCTGACGACGGCGCAGTTCGGCGCGCTCAGCAGTCTGCAAATCGGCGCGCTGGCCAGCCAGACCATCGTCGGCCTGTCGACCGCCAACCTGGCCGCGTTGAGCCAGCAGGCCGTCGCCGGCCTCGCCGCCTCGCTGTTTGTCAGCCTGAGCGGATCGCAGCTCAACGCGCTGAACACGCGCCAGATCACCGCGCTGCAGAGTCAGCAAGTGGCGGTGCTGAGCAGCGCCCAGGTCTCGGCGATGAATACCGCCCAGATCGCCGCACTGAACAGCGTGCAGGTCGGTGCGCTGACCAGCGACGCGTTGGCGGGCCTCGCGGCCGGCGACATCGCGGTGCTCGGTACCGGCGCGCTGGGCGGCATGGCCTCGGCCTCGTTTGGCGGATTGACGCTGTCGCAACTGGTCGGCCTGACCACGGCCCAGGTGGCGACGCTGAAGAGCGCGCAGCTGACCGCGCTGAACACGCAGCAGATCAACGGCTTCAGTTCGGCGCAGGTGCACGCGCTGAGCTCGCAGCAACTGGCGGTTTTGTCGACCGGCGACGTGGCCGCCATCAGCACCGCCAACCTCGGCGCGCTCAGCACGACGGCGCTGGCGGGACTGAGCTCGGCGCAGCTGTCGGTGCTGGGATCGGATCCGCTGGGCAGCAATGCCGAGCTGATCTCGGCGCTGAGCACGGCGCAGATCGCCGCGCTGCGCACCAGCGCCCTGGCCGGGCTGAGCGCGACGCAGGCGGTGGCCCTTACCACGGCCCAGGCCGCGACACTGACCAGCGCCCAGCTGGGCGCGCTGCAACTGACGGTGGTGGCGGCGCTGGAAACGGCCGATGTGGCCGCGTTGAAAACGGCGACCATCGCCGGCCTCCAGACCCAGCAGATACTGGCGCTGACATCGAACCAGTTGGCCGCGCTGGGCACCGCGCAGATGGCGGCGCTGAGCAGCACCCAGTTGGACACCCTGAGCGGGACGCAAGTGGCGGCGCTCAGCACCGCCAACGTGGCCGCGATCAATCCGCTGAAGCTGAACGCAACCGCCGGCAGCCTGTTGGCCAACATGACGACGGCCCAGCTGCGTGCATTGACTGCGACACAGTTTGCCGCGCTCGGCTCGGCGGCAATGTCGCAGATCCAGGCGTCGGATATGGCCGCCATCGACACGGCCGACATCGCCGCGCTGAACACCGGCGTGATCCGCGCGTTGCACGACGACCAGTTGCTGGCGCTCAGCACGGCGCAGATCGCCGCGCTGAGCGTGGCGCAGATGGCGGCCATGCTGCCGAACGCCAGCAGCAGCGACCAGTTCACGGCGGCGCAGGTGGCGGCGCTGTCGTCGGCCCAGCTGGGCGCGCTGGCCACCTCGGTGATCGCCGACCTGACCGTTGCCAACCTGGCGGCGATTGAAACGCGCGACATTGCAGGCCTGGTCACGCGCCAGATCGTCGCCCTGTCGCCGACGCAGATGCAGGGCATGCTGCCGGCGCAGTTGTCGGCGCTGACCACGACGCAGACGCATGCGATGTCGAGCGCCCAGTACAACGGTCTGAGCTCGGCGCAAAAAGCCGCCTTCAGCACCGCGCAGCTGAACGCCATGCCGTTCGTCACGCCGCTGGTGCTCGACCTCGACGGCAACGGCGTGCAAACGCTGGGGCTGGACGCCGGCGTGCGCTTCGACTTGGCCGCCAATGGCCAGCAGCGCGCCACCGGCTGGGTGGGACCCGGCGACGGCTTGCTGGCGCTGGACCGCAACGGCGACGGTGTCATCAACGACGGCAGCGAACTGTTCGGCTCGGCCACCAAACTGGCCGGCGGCGCGAGCGCCGGCAACGGCTACGAAGCGCTGGCGGCGCTGGACAGCAACCACGACGGCAAGGTCAGCGCGCTGGATGGCGGCTTTGGCGATTTGCGCGTGTGGGTCGACGCCAACGCGGACGGCGTCAGCCAGGCCGGCGAACTGAAGACGCTGGCCGAGTTGCGCATCACCAGCCTGAACCTGGATGTGCAGGCGGACGGCAGTGTGGACCACGGCAACATCATCGGCCTGACCTCGAGCTACACCACGGCAGACGGCGGACAGCATACGGCGGCCGACGTCTGGTTCAAGCAGGGCATGAGCGCGCAGGTGAGCGGCATGGCGCAGGCGCTGTCGGCCTTCGCCAGCGACACCGCGGAGGCGCCACGCGGCGGCCTGAACTTCGACGGCGGCGAGCCGGGCGTGCTGGCGGCCCAAGCCGCGCGCATGGCCGATGTGCTGCAGCAGTTCCGCGATGCCGGGCAGCCGGCGTCGGCCGGGCAGTCGGACCGCGAGGCATTGCGCCTGAAAGCCTTGCAGGCCGCATCCAGCCACGCGTTGCTGGCGGCGCCGAAGTAAGCCAGGCGCCGGTCAGGAAAGCCCGCCACGGCGGGCTTTTTTTCGTCATTATTTTTTCCGAAATGTTTCTTTTTCCCTCTGCTAGCAGTGGTCACCAAACCACCTAAAGGGAAACAAGATGAGCTTCGACAGCAACCTGACCCCGGCCCAGTTCGCCGCCGGCGGCACCCGCCTGATCGCCAGCCTGACCACGGCCGACATCGCCCGCCTGTCGGCCGATTGTATTGCCGCGATGACGACCGCGCAGGCCAACACGCTCAACGGCGCCCAGCTGGGCGCACTGCGGGCCGATGGCGTCGCCGCGCTGCAGTCGGACGATATCGCAGCGCTGCGCGCCTACTCGCTGAACCAGGCGTCGGCCAGCACCGCCTTCATGGCCGCGCTGACGCCGCAGCAGGCGGCGGCGCTGACGGTAGGGCAGGCGGCGCTGCTGTCGGCGCGCGGCGTGACGGGCTTGCAGCCCGATACGCTGGCGGCGTTGCGGACCGGGCAAGTCGCGGTGCTGCCGGTGGCGATGATTGCCGGGCTCGGCGCGGAGCAGGTGCTTGCGCTGGGCACCGCGCAGATCGCCGCGCTGGGCCTGGGGCAGGTCGCCGCGCTGCCGAGGCACCATGGCGGCGAGGAGGGCGGGAGCATCTTTCGCACCGACCAGATCGCCGCCTTCTCCACCAGGCAGATGGCGGCGCTGGGCACGGCCCTGCTGACGCAACTGAGCGCGACCGAACTGCTGGCCATCGAAACGCGCGACATCGCGGCGCTCGGTTCGCACCAGATGGGCGCGCTGGCCGTGGAGCAGTTGCTGGCGCTCAGCCTCGACCAGCTGGCGGCGATACACAGCAAGCAAATCGGCGCGCTGCGCAGCGCCCAGATCCACGCGCTGGATGGCGAGCGCCTGCGCGCGCTGAGCACCGGCGCGATCGCCGCGCTGACCACCGCGCAACTGCAGGCGCTGGACGGCGAACAGCTGCATGCGTTCAGCAGCGCCCAATTGGCCGCGCTGACGCCGCGCCAGTTCGCGGCGCTAAGCACCGACGACATCGCCGCGCTTGACGCGACGGCATTGCCGGCGCTGCGGGTGGCGGTGATGGCGACGCTGACTTCGGCGCAACTGGCGGCGCTGGGCGCCAACGGCGACGGCGATTTCGGCCTGTTCAGCACGGCGCAGGTGGCGGCATTGGGCACGGCGGCACTGGCCGGCCTGACGGCGCAGCAGGCCGCCGCGCTGACCAGCCTCCAGGCGGCGGCGCTGAACGCCTCCCAGCTGGGCATGCTGACGACGCAGGCGATCGCCATGCTCGACGGCGGCGACCTGGCGGCGCTCAAGACCTCCGCCATCGGCGGACTGAAGACCCAGCAGATCGCCGCCCTGAGCGCCGGACAGTTCGCCGCGCTGGGCACGGCGCAGGCGGCGGCACTGAACAGCCGCCAGATGAATGCGCTGAGCGACGACGCCTTCGCGGCGATGGAGACGGCCGACCTGGCCGCGCTCAGCGCCGCCGCGGTGGCGGGCCTGGCGCCGCGCCTGCTGGCGCTGCTGGATGCCGACCATATCGCCGCACTGGTGCCGCGCCAGCTGCTGGCGCTGGGCTCGGCCAGCCTGAACGCGTTGAGCACGGACCAGTTCCAGGCGCTCAGCACGGCGCAATTGGCCAGGTTGAATCCGGCGCAATTTACCGGACTGTCGACGGCCAACCTGGCCGCCATTTCGGCCGCCGGGCTGGCGGCGCTGCCGGCCGGGGCATTGGCCGGCTTGAGCTCGGCGCAGTTTGCCGTGCTGGGTGGCGCCGACCATCAGATCGGCTTGCTGACGCCGGGCCAGATCGCGCAGATCCGCACCGCCGCGCTGGCCGGCATGACGGTGGAACAGGCCATCGCGCTGACCACGGCGCAAGCCGCCGCGCTGAGCGGCGCCCAGCTGGCCGCCTTGTCGACCGATGTCATCGCCGGGATGGAGTTGCGGGACTTTGCCGCGCTGAGCGGCGCTGCCATCGCCGGTCTGCGCACCGCGCAGTTGGCGGTGCTGGGCAGCGACCAGATCCTGGGACTGACCACGGCGCAGGCGTCCGGGCTGGGCAGCCAGCACATCGCCGCGCTGGCCAGCGACGTGCTGGCGCAGATGCAGACGGCGGAAATCGCCGCCCTGAAGGCAGCGGCCATCGCCGGCCTGCGCACCGACCAGTTGCAAGCGATGGGCAGTGACCAGATCAACGCGCTGAGCGGCGCGCAGAGCGCGGCGTTGAGCAGCACGCAGTTCGGCGCGCTGTCGGCCGGCGTGGTGGCGAGCATGGAGACCGCCGATCTGGCGGCGCTGAACACGGCGGTGATCGCCGGCTTGTCCAGCACCGCGCTGGCGGCGTTGGGCACGCAGCAGATCGCGGCGCTGGCGGCGCGGCAGGTCGGCGTGCTGTCCACCGCCAGCATCGCCGCCATGAGCCTGGAGCAGTTCTCCGCGTTGACGGCCGCGCAGTTCGCCGCGCTCACTTCGAGGCAATACCAGGCCTTGTCGGCGGACGAGGTGGCGGCCATCGGCAGCGGCCAGATGGCGGCGTTGTCGACGCAGGTGGTGGCCAGCCTGGGTTCGGCGCAACTGGCGGCCTTGTCGACCGCGCAGGTCGCCGCGCTGAACGCGGCGCAGGCGGCCTCGCTGGTGGCGGCGCAGTTACGTGGCTTGAACAGCGATGGACTGGCCGCGCTGGGCACGGCCGCGGTCGGCGGGCTGACGTCGGCGACCATCGCGCAACTGATGCCGGAGCAGCTGCAAGCGTTCGGCACGGCGCAGATCGCGGCGTTGACGGTGCGCCAGATCGCCGCCCTGCCGACCGCGCACCTGACCGGCGGCGACGTGCTGAGGACGGATCAGATCGTGGCGCTGACGTCGAGCCAGGTCGGCGCCCTGAGCAAGTCGCTGCTGGCGGCGCTGGGATCGGACGACCTGGCGGCGATCGAGACGCGCGATTTGCTGGCCTTGGGCAGCGCGCAGCTGGCGGCCTTGTCGACCGCGCAGTTCGGCGCGCTGACGACGGCGCAGGCGGTGGTGTTCACGACCGCGCAGACGGCCGGCCTGAGCACGGCGCAACTGGCCGCGCTGGCGGCTGCCAAGCTGCCGCACGGCGCGCTGATGGCGGAGGGTGGCAATTCGATGCGGGAGAAGGTGGGCGGCATGGTGCAGGCGCTGGCCGCCTTCAACGTCGAGCAGCCGGGCGCCGCGGCGAGATCGCCGCTGGCGATGCAGGGACCGTTGTCCGAGGGCGCCGGCATGCTGGCGGCACCCGACGGCTTGCAATTGGCTACCCTGTTGCCCGAAGCGAAGGACTTGCTGGCCGCGCCGCGCAAATAGGCAATCGGAGTGGGGCAATCAGAGCGGCTGGAACACTCCGGCCGCTTTGTTTTTCTGCACGTTATCCCACGCGAAGATCTTGCCGTTCATCGCCACATACACGCCGGGCGGCAGGATTTGCGCGACACCGCAGGCAAAGCCGAGGTTGAACATCGCGTCCGAATTGGCGATCTCGTAGGGAATCATGGCGCCGGTCAGCACGATGGTCTGGCCCAGGTTGGCCGGGCCCAGCACGGCGGCCGTTTGCGGCATGGTGTCGGTGCCGTGGATGATGACGATGGCTTTCTCGCCGGCCGCCCGGCACGACGCCAGGATGCGCTCGCGGTCGGCGTCGACCATGTCCAGCGAATCCATCAGCGGCAATTGCTCCAGCGCCACATCCACCGTCAGGCGGCAACGGGCCAGCAGCGCCGGCACGTGACTGTCGGCGAAGCCCAGGGTTCCGTTCAGTTCGTTGTAGTGTTTGTCGAAGGTGCCGCCGGTGGCGAGGATGCGCAGAGTCATGATTTCGGTGCTCAGGATGGATTAATGATGCGCATCATAACCCAAACCGCCAACGCAAAAGAGTCGCTCCAAGGGCTGGAAAGTTGGGCATACTATGTCTACACTGGTTTCTTTGTTCGTTTCGATACCATGAAAGCGCTCGCTCCCGGAACCGTCATCTTTCATCGCCATCGCGGCTACGGCGTCATCACGTCGGTCAATCTGCTGACCGGCTGGATTTCGGCCCGTTTCGGCAGCGAGGCGAGGACACTGGACTTGAACCTGTCCACCGACGAGGTGCAGTTCGCCGACGGCGAGGCCATTCTGTTCCGCCGCGCGCCGCCCGACCGCATGCCCCATGCCCGGCTGATGGCGCTGGTGCGCGAGCTGCACCGGGCCGGCTACCAGCGGCTGTACCTGTATTCCTGGCCCAAGCCGTCCGGCCTGCACTGGCGCTGGCATTTGTTCGCCGGCCAGCGCGACTGGATGCAGCGCCCCTGGCGCGAAGGCTGGTACGGCTCGGGCGCCGACTACAACGTCAATCCGGTGATGGGCTGGGGCGATTCCCCGGGCGCCACCACCGAGGAGCTGATCCACGCGCTGGCCAAATTCGATCCGCAAGGGCTGGCGCAGGCGCTGGGCCGGGACGAAGACCACACCGCCTGGTTCGCCGGCGTGTGCGATGCGCTGCTGCCCGGCTATATGTACAGCCTGGACATGGCGCGTCCCGACGGCGGTCCGCTGACCGAGATGCCGCCGGTGCCGGTGATCCCGGTGCGCGCCACCTTGCCGCCGTACGCCGGCCCGGACATCGCCTGGCCGCCCGGCTGGGCCGGACTGTGGAGCAAGGTCCACGTGATGCCGGAGCCACGCATCAACCTGACCGGCCTGCCGGAAATTCCCGAACAGACCGACTAGCGCGCGTTGGCCTTGTACTCCGGATTATTGATCTTGTCGCAGGTGCCGGCGGCAAAATCGACGATGTTCTGGAACGCGTGCCGGAAATACAGCTCGTAGCTATCCTTTTCCACGTAACCGAGGTGCGGCGTGGCCAGCACGGTCGGCATGCGCAGCAGCGGCGAATCGGCGGCCAGCGGTTCCGACGGGAACACGTCCAGCGCGGCGTAGCCGGGACGGCCCTTGGGCAGGGCCTGCTCCAGCGCATCCGGCTGGACCAGCTCGGCGCGGCTGGTGTTGACGAACAGCGCGCTCGGCTTCATGCGCGCCAGGTCCTCGGCGGTGACGATGCCGCGCGTATCCGGATGCAGACGCAGGTGCAGGCTCAGCACGTCGGACTGCTCGAACAGCGCCTCGCGCGATTCGGCCGCCGCATGGCCGTCGGCCAGCGCCTTGTCGCGGCTGGACTGGCTGCCCCAGACGATCACCTGCATGCCGAACGCGCGGCCGTAGCCGGCGATGATCTGGCCGATCTTGCCGTAGCCCCAGATGCCCAGCGTGCGGCCCTTGAGCACCACGCCCAGCCCGTTCAGCTGCGGGTTGATGGACGCCGTCTGCCACAACCCATCCTTCAGATTGCTGGCGTACGGCACGATCTTGCGCGCCGCCGCCATGATCAGCGCCCACGTCAGTTCCGCCGGCGCGGTCGGCGAGCCGACCCCTTCGGCGATCGCGATGCCCAGCTCGGTGGCCGCGGCGACATCGACATGGCCGGCCAGCTTGCCGGTCTGAGAAATCAGTTTCAGGTTCGGCAGTTTGGCCAGCAGCGCCCGGTTCAGCGCGGTGCGTTCGCGTATCAATACCACCGCGTCGAACGGGGCCAGCCGGATCGCCAGCTGGCCCAATCCCTTGGTGGTATTGCTGAACACTTTTACCTCATATGGACGCAGCAAATCGAAACATTTGAGGTCCGCAGTTGCATTCTGGTAATCGTCAAGAATCGCGATTTTCATGGAAGTTAGCCGATCTTATCAATGATTTCGTAGGGAAATAACGCGTTCGAAAAGAAGCCGAATAGCTTACTACTTTACTCAACCAATTCTCCTACATTTTTGTATGGAACCCCTATTGACGGGTGTACAATCGCCTCAAAAATGAGGGCCTGTCGATACCAATCCGGGCCCGCGCAAGACCGCCGTGACCCCGCCGACCCATTACGAATGGGCATCTGAGCGAAGCCAAAAGCTGACGACGATCCTGCCGCATGCAGAGCAGAATTTTAATTGGCATTGGAGGTACTATGAATCAACCCGTCATGGGTGGCGTTGCAGCATTGAACGTCCCAGCTTACATCAAACAGCAAAAGCTGATCAATTGGGTGGCGGAAATCGCTTCCCTGACCAAACCGGACCGCATCTACTGGTGCGACGGATCGCAGGAAGAGTACGACCGCCTGTGCGCTGAAATGGTTGCCGCCGGCACCATGAAAAAGCTGAACCAGGAACTGCGTCCGAATTCCTACCTGGCCTGCTCCGACCCGACCGACGTCGCGCGCGTCGAAGACCGCACCTTCATCTGCTCGGCCACCAAGGAAGAAGCCGGCCCGACCAACAACTGGATGGCGCCGTCGGAAATGCGCGCCACGCTGAACCCGCTGTTCGACGGTTGCATGATCGGCCGCACGATGTACGTGGTGCCGTTCTCGATGGGCCCGCTGGGTTCGCCGATCGCCCACATCGGCGTCGAGCTGTCCGATTCGCCTTACGTCGCCGTCAACATGCGCATCATGACCCGCATGGGCAAGGCCGTGTATGACGTGCTGGGCACCGACGGCGAGTTCGTGCCGTGCGTGCACACCGTCGGCGCGCCGCTGGTCAACGGCCAGAAGGATGTCGCCTGGCCGTGCAACGCCACCAAATACATCGTGCACTTCCCCGAGACCCGTGAAATCTGGTCCTACGGTTCGGGCTACGGCGGCAACGCGCTGCTGGGCAAGAAGTGCTTCGCGCTGCGCATCGCCTCCAACATGGGCCATCAAGCCGCCCAGGCCGACGGCGCCGGCTGGCTGGCCGAACACATGCTGATCCTCGGCGTGGAATCGCCTGAAGGCAAGAAGCACTACGTCGCGGCGGCCTTCCCTTCGGCCTGCGGCAAGACCAACTTCGCGATGCTGATCCCGCCGGCAAGCTTCGACGGCTGGAAAGTCACCACCATCGGCGACGACATCGCCTGGATCAAGCCGGGCGCCGACGGCCGCCTGTACGCGATCAATCCGGAAGCCGGCTACTTCGGCGTGGCGCCGGGCACCAACACCCGCACCAACTCGAACTGCATGGCGTCGCTGGGTTCGGACACCATCTTCACCAACGTCGCGCTGACCGACGACGGCGACATCTGGTGGGAAGGCCTGACCAAGGAAGCGCCGGCGCACCTGATCGACTGGCAGGGCAAGGACTGGACGCCGGCATCCGGCACCAAGGCCGCGCACCCGAACGCCCGCTTCACCGTGGCCGCCACGCAGAATCCGGTGATCGATCCGGCCTGGGACGACCCGGCCGGCGTGCCGATCTCGGCCTTCATCTTCGGCGGCCGCCGTTCGACCACGGTGCCGCTGGTGACCGAGGCGCGCAACTGGGTCGAAGGCGTGTACATGGCCGCGACCATGGGTTCCGAAACCACCGCAGCAGCCGCCGGCCAGATGGGCGTCGTGCGCCGCGACCCGTTCGCGATGCTGCCGTTCATCGGCTACAACATGAGCGACTACTTCCAGCACTGGCTCAACATGGGCGAGAAGCTGGGCAAGGCCAACGCCGCCGCGCTGCCGAAGATCTACTGCGTCAACTGGTTCCGCACCGACGAGCAGGGCCATTTCGTCTGGCCTGGTTTCGGCGACAACATGCGCGTGCTGAAGTGGATGCTGGAGCGCATCGAAGGCAAGGCCGGCGGCATCGAAAACATCTTCGGCACCACGCCGCGCTTCGGCGACCTGAAGTGGGACGGCATTCCGTTCTCGCCGGAAGAGTTCGAGACGATCACCTCGATCGACAAGGATGCATGGCGTGAAGAGCTGAAGCTGCACGAAGAACTGTTCGCCAAGCTGGCCTACCACCTGCCGGCCGAACTGACGGCCGTCAAAGCCGAACTGGAAAAGCGCCTGGCGCGCTAATTCAAAACCGGGGTCGGTCGATCCCGGTTTTTTTTGCTTGTAATTTCGCACGGGTGTGCTAAAGTTGGGGTATGGATACCCTGACTGCAAAAAGCGAGGCGACTTACGCCACCATCATCGACGCCGCCCTGGACATGGCGGCGGTGGATGGCATCGGCAAGCTGTCGCTCGGCGAGCTGGCCAAGCGCACCGGCATCAGCAAGAGCGGCGTGTTCTCCCGCGTGGGCTCGCTGGAAAGCCTGCAGGCCGCCGTGCTCGATGAATACGACCGCCGCTTCGCCCAGGAAGTGTTCATGCCCGCCTTGCAACAGCCCAAGGGCCTGCCGCGCCTGATGGCGATGGTCGGCGCCTGGTCGCAGCGCGCCTGTGACGAGGGACTGCGCAACTCCTGCCTGTACAGCGCCGGCGCCTTCGAGTTCGACGACCAGACCGGCCCGCTGCGCGACCGCCTGCAGCAAGGCGCCGTGGCCTGGCGCGCCTCGCTGCGCAAGACCATCCTGCAGGCGGTGGAACTCGGCCACCTGCGCCCGGATACCGACGCCGGCCAGCTGGTCTACGAAATCTACAGCCTGATCGTGGGGCTGATCCACGATACCCGTTTCCTGCATGACGATCAGGCCCACCGCCACATGCAGCGCGCCTTCAGCCGCCTGATCTCGACCTACAAAAGCTTCAACGACATGGAATAACACTGGCCGCAGTCCGTCTGCGGTTTTCTTTCAACCAGTTTCGCACACATGTGCGAAAATAAGGAGCGCATCATGGCCGCTTTACTCTTGCTGATACCCGTCGGACTGTACTTCGTGGCGACCAGCCGTTTGTGGTGTATCCTGCGCTCGCTGCCAAGCTGTAACGAGGATTTTGTACTGTACTGAGGATCGTTTGAACCGCAAGCTCATCATGTTTGATTTCGACGGAACACTTGCCGACACACTGCCGGTCTTCGTCAACGTGTTCGACCAGGCCGCCGACAAGTATGGCTTCAGGCGCTTGGACCGCAGCCGCCAGCAGGAGTTGCGCAACCTCGACGCGCGGCAGGTGATGGCGATCCACGAGATCCCGTGGTGGAAGGTGCCGGCCATCGCCACCTTTATGCGTTCCGCCATGGGACGCAGCCTTGCCGACATCCACCTGTTCGACGGCATGGCGGACGTGTTGCGCGCGCTGAAGGCGCAAGGTCTGATGCTGGCCATCGTCAGCTCCAACTCGCGCAGCAATGTGGTCGCGGTGCTGGGTCCGGAGCTGGCCGCGCTGTTCACCCGCTTTGAATGCGGCGCCTCGCTGTTCGGCAAGCTGCCTAAGATCCGCAAGGTGCTGGCCGCCGCCGGCGTCGCGCGCGAGCAGACGATGCTGATCGGCGACGAAATCCGCGACGCCCGAGTCTCCGCCGAAGCCGGTATCGATTTCGGCGCGGTGGCGTGGGGCTTCAACCATGTCGAAGCGCTGATCGCCGAGCAGCCGGCGCAGGTATTCCGGCAAGTCGCCGAACTGGCCCGGCTTGGTTAATTTCGTAATGGCAGCTGACGAAATTCGCACTCTTCCGGATACTTCCGGCTAGTACTATTTCCCTTCGCCGATTTAGCGTCTGGAATGATGATGTCGAGTTTTTCGCCCAAGTTCATGGCAGCCTGCGCGCTGTCGGTATTGCTGTCGCCAGCGATGGCGCAACCTGACCAGCTGACCAGCCCCGTGAAAGTGACGGGCGGCGAAATCGCCGGCTTGCGCGCCGGTACGCTGAACAGCTATCTGGGCGTCCCCTTCGCGGCGCCGCCTGTCGGCAATCTCCGTTGGCGGGCGCCGCAAGCCGTCGTGCCGTGGCAAGGCGTAAAGGAAGCGGGCAGCTACGCCGCGGCCTGCGCCCAGACCGCGCCGTGGATCACGAATCCCAAAAGCGAAGACTGCCTGTATCTCAATGTCTGGGCGCCTGAAAAAGCGAAGCGCCTGCCGGTGATCGTCTGGATACATGGTGGCGGCTATTACGGCGGCACCGCCGCGCAGCCCTTGTACAACGGCGCCAACCTGGCGCAGCGCGGAGCCGTCGTCGTCACGCTGAACTACCGCCTCGGCATATTCGGTTTCTTTGCCCACCCGGAGCTCACGGCCGAGTCGCCGGACAAGGCTTCCGGAAACCAGGGCATGCTGGACCAGATCGCGGCGCTGCGCTGGGTGAAGAACAACATCGCGGCCTTTGGCGGCGACCCGGACCGCGTGACGATAGTGGGCGAGTCGTCCGGCGGCGAATCCGTCGCGATCCTGGTCGCATCGCCGCTGGCCAAGGGCCTGTTCCAGCGCGCCATCGCCGAGAGCGGCAACGACGCCATGCCGATCAACGCCAAGGAAAACAGCCAGTTCGACCGCAAGACCGCCGAAGCGGATGGGCTGGCTGCCGGCAAAGCGATGGGGGCGGAACATCTGGCCGCCCTGCACGCGCTGAGCGTCGAAGCCTTGCAAAAGGCGACCTGGTCGCCGCGCACGATAGTCGACGGCCGCCTGCTGCGCGAAGACCTGACCTCGACCTATCGTAATCACCGCCAGAATGATGTGCCCCTGCTGGTCGGATGGAACGCCGAAGAAGGCAAGGACCTGGCGCCGGAGATCCTGGGCACCAGCGATTTCACGGCCGCCAGGCACCGCGAGCTGGTGGCCAAGCTGCTCGGCCATGCGCCATCCGATGCCGTGCTGGCCGCCTATCCCGGCGCAACGGATGTCCAGGCCAAGGCCTCCCTCGTTCAGCTGACCAACGACTGGTGGGGCTGGCGCATGGCGCATTGGGCAGGCCTGCAGGCGAAGTACGGGCGAGCCAAACCGTATGTCTACTTCTTTGCCCACCAGCCTGCGCAGCCGGAGAATCCCTGCGGCTATGGCTGCGGAGCGGGTCATGGCGCCGAGATCCAGTACGTGTTCGACAATCTCCACCTGGACCGGCGTGCCTGGACCACTGCGGACCGTCAGCTTGCAAGCAGGCTTGCCGACACCTGGGTCAACTTCGCGCGCACGGGTAGCCCGAACGGAAAAGGCTTGCCGGCCTGGCCGGCATACGATGGCACCGCGGCGTCCGTACTGCGCATCGGCGGCGAAGCCCAGCTCAAGGCAAATCCGCTGCCGGCATTTAGCGATACTGGGCCGCTGCGCCGAGAATAGCCTTCGGCTCCAGATACGCCTCCAGCCCGTACGGCCCGAACTCGCGGCCTATGCCCGATTGCTTGAAGCCGCCGAACGGCGCGATCAGATCGTCATGCACGCCATTGATGTGGACGCGGCCGGCGATCAGCTGGTCCGCCACGCGATTGGCGCGGGCCAGGTCGGTCGAGCTGACATAGGCCTGCAGGCCGTAAGGCGTGTCGTTGGCGATGGCGATCGCTTCTTCCTCCGTCCGGTAGCTCAGGATGGACAGCACCGGCCCGAAGATTTCTTCCTTCGCGATCGTCATGGCGGGCGTCACGCCGGCAAACACCGTCGGCTTGACGAAGTAGCCCGCCTCCAGCCCTTCCGGCTTGCCCGGTCCGCCCGTCAGCAGCTCGGCTCCTTCGGCAATGCCGGCGTTGATGTAGTGCTGCACGCGGTCGTACTGCTTGCGCGTGACGATAGGTCCCAGCGCCACCGACGGATCGCGCGGATCGCCGACCTTGACCGCTTCGGCCGCCGCCTTCGCCAGTTGCTTGACCTGCTGCAGCCTGTGCTCCGGCACCAGCAGCCGCGAGCCGGCGATGCAGGCCTGGCCGTTGTTCATGAAGCAGGCCATGATCGCGGCCGGCACGGCCTTGTCGAAATCGGCGTCGTCCAGCAGCACGTTGGCTCCCTTGCCGCCCAGTTCCAGCGTCACCCGCTTCATGGTGTCGACCGCCGCGCGGGCGATGGTCTTGCCGACCGCGGTGGAGCCGGTGAACGAAATCTTGTTGATGTCCGGATGCACGCTCAGTTCCGCGCCGACCACGTCGCCGCGACCATTGACGATGTTGACCACGCCAGGCGGCAGGCCCGCCGCGTGGATGCACTCGGTGAGGATCTGGTTTTGCACGGCGCTCAACTCGCTCGGCTTGACCACCACCGTGCAGCCGGCCGCGATGGCCGTCGCCACCTTGTTGGCGACGAACCAGGCGCTGGAATTCCACGGCGTGATAATGGCGACCACGCCGACCGGCTCCAGCACCACCTTGGATTTGCCCACCGTCTTGACGAACGCGTGATCGTCCATCACCTTCTTCACGTCGAGGAACATGTTGGCGGTATAGCGCGAGCGGCCGATGCTGCTGGCCGAGGTGCCGCCGTATTCCTCCATCAGCGCGGCGGCCGATTCGTCGGCGCGCGCCAGCACCGCGTCGTGCAGGCGTTGCAGCCAGGCGCCGCGCTGTTCCTTGCTGGTGCGCGAGAACGCGGGGAACGCGGCCCTGGCGGCGGCCACCGCGCGGCGGGTGTCTTCCACGTCGCCCAGCCGCACCTGGCCGGCGAGCTGGCCGGTGGTTGGGTTGACGAGGTCCGCCAGTTCCGTGCCGTGCGGCGTGACGAACTGGCCGTTGATGTAAATCTGATCGATGTTGCGCATGAGAAAACTCCGGTTGTCTGATGAGATGGCGCCATTCTAGAAATTCGCCGCCGCGCGCGTCAGTCCGATTCCTGCCGCATGTTTGCCTGATTCTGCCGATCCCGGAAAAATGCAGTCCATGCCTGTATTTCAACATTTCGTCTCAATCCGTGAGCGCCGCGATGGGCGCCGGCTTACAGTGCAAGCTCACCATTTTTTCGATAGGCCTATAGACATGACAACTGCAACCACCCGCATCGGCGTCGCCAGCGCCCTGTTGTTCTCCCTGATCCTGGGTGTGGCCCATGCCGACAGCGCGGCTCCCGACCTGGAGAGCCGTCGCGCGGCGCTGAACAACCTGATCAAGGAACAGTGGGAATACACGATGCGCTCCAGCCCCGAATGGGCGTCGCTGCTGGGCGACAAGCGCTACAACGACAAATGGTCGGACTTCTCGCAGGCGGGCATCGATGCCGACATCAAGGTCAGCGGCGACTTCCTCAAGCGCTTCGAGGCGCTCGACACCACCGGCTTCCCGCTGCAGGAACAACTGAACCGCGAACTGATGGTGCGCCAGCTGCGCCAGAACGTCGACGGCGCGCGCTTCAAGGATTGGGAGATGCCGCTGGCGCAAAACTCCGGCATCCACATCGATACGCCGATGCTCATCTCCGCGCTGCCGTTCGAGACGGTGAAGGACTACGAGGACTACATCACGCGCCTGCACGCGCTGCCGAAGCTGTTCGACGAGACCCGCGTGCAGATGGAGAAAGGCGTGCACGACCACCTGATGCCGCCGCAGTTCCTGATCCCGAAAATCGTCAAGCAGTGCGAGGACGTGGCGGCGATGAAGCCGGCCGATTCGCCCTTCGCCGAGCCGCTGAAGAAATTCCCGAAAGAGTTCTCGGACGCCGACAAGGCGCGCCTGAGCAAGGCGGTGCTGGCGACGGTGCAGAAGGATGTAATCCCGGCGTATAAAAAGCTGGCCGTTTACACCAAGACCAAGTACCTGCCGCACGGCCGCAAGGACGTCGGCATGTGGTCGCTGCCGGACGGCGCGGCGCGTTATGCGTACAAGGCCAAGTCGTCGACCACGACCGACATGACCCCGGAAGAGATCCATCAACTGGGCCTGTCCGAAGTCAAGCGCATCGAATCGCAGATGCTGGAAACGGCGCAGAAGCTGGGCTACAAGGACCTGAAGAGCTTCAACAAGGCGGTGGCCGCCAAGCCCGAGCTGCATCCTAAATCGCGTCAGGAAATCATCGACCTGTACCAGAAATATACGGACCAGATGTACACGCAGCTGTCGCAACAGTTCGGCGTGCTGCCTAAGGGTAAAGTGGAAATCAAGCCGGTCGAGGAATTCCGCGAGAAGGGTGCGTCCGCCGCCGCCTACATGCCAGGTTCGCCGGACGGCAAGCGCGCCGGCCGCGTGATGGTCAACACCGGCGACTTCGCACATCGCTCCACCATCGACATCGAAACCACCGCGCTGCACGAAGGCGTGCCGGGCCACCACATGCAGCTGACCATCGCACAGGAAATCGAAGGACTGCCGACCTTCCGCCAGCAGGGCAACTACACCGCCTATGCCGAAGGCTGGGCGCTGTACTCGGAGCGTCTGGGCGAGGAGCTGGGCTTCTACAAGGATCCATACAGCTACTACGGCCATCTGCAGGATGAGATGCTGCGCGCGATCCGCCTGGTGGTCGACACCGGCCTGCATTACAAGAAATGGAACCGCCAGCAGGTGGTGGACTTCTTCCACGACCACTCGGGCATCGAGGAAGTGGAAGTGCAGAGCGAGACCGACCGCTACATCGTGTGGCCGGGCCAGGCGCTGGGCTACAAGATCGGCCAGCTGAAGATCCTCGAACTGCGCGACTACGCTCGTAAAGAGCTGGGCTCCGGCTTCGATATCCGCAGCTTCCACGACCAGGTGCTGGGCGCCGGCGCGCTGCCGATGGATGTGCTGGAAACGCACATCAAGGAATGGGTCAGCGCGGAGAAGCTGAAGCAGACCCGAACCGCCGCGCAGTAATCGCTACACCGCCGCCGATCGCAGCTTTTTCATATCTTGCATCGGCGGCGCGCCGAACAGGCGCCGGTACTCGCGGCTGAACTGGGACTGGCTTTCGTAGCCTACCTTGTACGCGGCGGTACCGGCGTCGACGTCGCCGCCCAGCAGTAGCGCACGCGCATGCTGCAGGCGCAGCTGCTTCTGATACTGCATCGGCCCCATCGTCGTCACCGCCTTGAAGCGGTGATGCAGGCTGGAGACGCTCATGTTGGTGGCCTGCGCCAGATCCTCGACCTTGACCGGCTGGTCGAAATGATCCTTCAGCCAGGCGATGGCCTTGCTGATGCCGCGGTCCTGCTGGTCGAGCACGATGTTCTGGTACAGCTGGCGGCCGCCTGCGCCGGTCAGCATGCGATAGATGATTTCCCGCTTCACGCCCACCGCCAGGAACGTCGCTTCCTGCGGCGGCGCATCGAGCAAGCGCACCAGCTTGTACAAGGCTTCCTGCAATTCAGGATCGGACTTGCCGACGAAGGCGCCGCGCACCGGCTGCGGCGATTCGATATCGATCTTCGCTTCCATCACGACGGCTGCCATTTCCGATGGATCGAGTTCGATGTTCAGCAACAGGTAGGGCTGGTCCGGCGTGGCGTTGACGACATGGCCGGCGGCCGGCATGTCCACCGACACCACCAGGTATTCGCCCGGACCGTAATCGAGCACGTCGTCCGGCAGGTGCACGCGCTTGCTGCCCTGCAGGATCATGCAGCACGACGGCTTGAGCACGCCGCGCGTGACGGACGTCGGCTGCGAGGAATGGTACAGCGCCAGGAACGGGATCGCCGTCGCCACCCTGTCGTCGTGCCGCACATGCTGCTGCACGATGGCGATCATATGATCGAGGGGCGACGGCGGGATATCCCGTTTCACGATGAGATTTACTTCAATAGAGGCTGCAGATATTTGCCGGTGACGCTGGCCGGATTGGCCGCCACGTCTTCCGGCGTGCCGGCGGCGATGATCTTGCCGCCGCCCGCGCCGCCTTCCGGTCCCAGGTCCACGATCCAGTCGGCCGTCTTGATGACGTCCAGATTGTGCTCGATGATGACCAGCGTGTTGCCCTGGTCGCGCAGGCGGTGGATCACCTTCAGCAGCAGGTCGATATCGTGGAAGTGCAGGCCGGTGGTCGGCTCGTCCAGGATGTACAGCGTGCGGCCGGTGTCGCGCTTGGACAGCTCCAGCGACAGCTTGACGCGCTGCGCCTCGCCGCCCGACAAGGTGGTCGCGCTCTGGCCAAGCTTGATGTAGCCCAGGCCCACGTCCAGCAGCGTATGCAGCTTGCGGGCGATCAGCGGCACCGGCTTGAAGAACTCGTGCGCGTCCTCCACCGTCATGTCGAGGATCTCGGTGATGTTCTTGCCCTTGTAGTGCACTTCCAGCGTTTCGCGGTTGTAGCGCTTGCCGTGGCAGACGTCGCACGGCACGTAGACGTCCGGCAGGAAGTGCATCTCGACCTTGATCACGCCGTCGCCCTGGCAGGCTTCGCAGCGGCCGCCCTTGACATTGAACGAGAAGCGCCCGGCGCTGTAGCCGCGTTCCTTGGCCGTCGGCACCGTCGCGAACAGGTCGCGGATCGGCGTGAACAGGCCGGTGTAGGTGGCGGGGTTCGAGCGCGGCGTGCGGCCGATCGGCGCCTGGTCGACGGAGATGACCTTGTCGAAGTGTTCCAGGCCGCTGATCGAGTCGTGCGGCGACGGTTCGGTCTGCGAACCGTACAGGTGGCGCGACAGCGCCGGATACAGCGTGTCGTTGATCAGCGACGATTTGCCGGAGCCGGACACGCCGGTCACGCAGGTCATCAGGCCGACCGGCAGGTTCAGGTTGACCTTCTTCAGGTTGTTGCCGGTGGCGCCGGTGATCACCAGCTGCTTGTCCGGATCGGCCACGTGGCGCTTCTTCGGCACGGCGATCTTCAGCGTGCCTTTCAGGTACTGGGCCGTCAGCGACTGCTTGTTCTTCAGGATGTCGGCCAGCGTGCCCTGGGCGATGATGTCGCCGCCGTGCACGCCGGCGCCCTTGCCCATGTCGACGATGTAGTCGGCGGTGCGGATCGCATCCTCGTCGTGCTCCACCACCAGCACGCTGTTGCCGATGTCGCGCAGGTGCTTCAGCGTTTCGATCAGGCGGTCGTTGTCGCGCTGGTGCAGGCCGATCGACGGTTCATCGAGCACGTACATCACGCCGGTCAGGCCGGAGCCGATCTGCGAGGCCAGGCGGATGCGCTGCGCCTCGCCGCCGGACAGCGTATCGGCGCTGCGGTCGAGCGACAGGTAGTCGAGGCCGACGTTGTTGAGGAACTGCAGGCGCGAGATGATCTCCTTGACCACGCGGTCGGCGATCTCCTTCTTCGCGCCCTTCAGTTTCAGCTGCTCGAAGAAGGTCAGCGTGTCGCGCAGCGGTTTCTCGGCGATCTCATAGATCGCCTTTTCCTGCTTGCCGGTGCCGACCTTGACATAGCGCGCTTCCACGCGCAGGCGCGCGCCGTCGCACGACGGGCACTTCTTCTCGTTGATGAACTTCGCCAGTTCCTCCTTGACGGCCATCGAATCGGTCTCGCGGTAGCGGCGCGACAGGTTGGTCACCACGCCTTCGAACGTGTGCTCCTTGACGACGGTGCGGCCGCGCTCATTGACGTAGCTGAACGGGATCTGCGTCTTGCCCGAGCCGTGCAGGATCACTTCCTGCGCCGTCTTCGGCAACTGCTCGAACGGCAGGTCCAGGTCGAACCCGTAGAAGGCCGCCAGGTTGGACAGCATCTGGAAGTAGAACTGGTTGCGGCGGTCCCACCCTTTCACCGCGCCGGACGCCAGCGACAGATTGGGGAAGGCGACGATGCGCTTCGGATCGAAGAACTCGATGTGACCGAGGCCGTCGCATTCCGGGCAGGCGCCCATCGGGTTATTGAACGAGAACAGGCGCGGCTCCAGCTCCTGCAGCGAATAACCGCACTCGTTGCAGGCGAACTTGCTGGAGTAGACGTGTTCGGCGCCGCTGTCCATTTCCAGCGCCACGGCGCGGCCGTCGGCCAGGCGCAGCGCGGTCTCGAAGCTCTCGGCCAGGCGCTGCTTGATATCGGCGCTGACCTTGACGCGGTCGATGACGACGTCGATGGTGTGCTTCTCGGTTTTCTTCAGCTTGGGCAGGTCGTCCACTTCGTAGATCTTGGCGTCGTGCGTGCCGCTCTGCACGCGGAAGCGGATGAAGCCCTGGGCCTGCATCTGCTCGAACAGGTCGGAGTGCTCGCCCTTGCGGTTGGCCACCACCGGCGCCAGGATCATCAGCTTGGTCGCTTCCGGCATGGACAGCACGGCGTCGACCATCTGCGAGACGGTCTGCGCGGCCAGCGCGTTGTCCGGGTGGTTGATGCAGTAAGGCGTGCCGACGCGCGCGTACAGCAGGCGCAGGTAGTCGTGGATCTCGGTCACGGTGCCGACGGTCGAACGCGGGTTGTGCGAGGTGGCTTTCTGCTCGATCGAGATCGCCGGCGACAGGCCTTCGATCAGGTCGACGTCCGGCTTTTCCATCAGTTGCAGGAACTGGCGGGCATAGGCCGACAGGGATTCCACATAGCGGCGCTGGCCCTCGGCGTACAGCGTGTCGAAAGCGAGCGATGACTTACCGGAGCCGGACAGGCCGGTAATCACGATCAGCTTGTTGCGCGGCAGGTCGAGATTGATGTTTTTGAGGTTGTGCGTGCGTGCGCCGCGGATGCGGATCTGTTCCATGGATATTTGGCCTTTAGAGTCAACCCGTAACTATAGCCGGGTTTGATTACTTGCGCCGACCTTGAGCTGGATCGCATTCGGGTGGCTTGACACTGTATATAATACCAGTATTTTCTTGCGACGTTTCAACTTCACGCCGACCTCGGCAGATGGGGACGGATGCCGAAAATGATAGCCCTCGCGTGTCGTTCGACTATAATCGTCGTTTAGCATTTGTTAAACAGCCCGCCCGTGCGGCCGCCGTTACTCAGGAGTTTTATACATGGCATCAGTCAACAAAGTCATCATCGTCGGCAATCTGGGTCGCGATCCGGAAATTCGCTACATGCCTAGCGGTGACGCGATCGCCAACATTGCTGTGGCGACATCCTACAAATCGAAGGACCGCAACACCGGCGAGCAGAAAGAGCTCACCGAATGGCACCGTATTTCGTTCTTCGGCCGCCTGGCTGAAATCGTCGGCCAGTACCTGAAAAAAGGCTCGTCGGTCTACGTCGAAGGCCGCCTGCAGACCCGCAAGTACACCGACAAGGACGGCGTCGAGAAATACGCGACCGACATCATCGCCGAGCAGATGCAAATGCTGGGTGGCCGCCAGGGCATGGGCGGCGACGGCGGCATGGACGACGGCGGCGGCTACGAAGCCCCGCCACAACAGCGCCAGGCACCGGCACCGCGTCCGCAAATGGCCGCCCCGGCACCACGCCCGGCGCCGAAACCGGCACCGAACTTCTCGGACATGGATGACGATATTCCGTTCTAAGGCGTACCTGCTGTAGAGAAGTAAACAAAACCCCATAACTCTTTGAAGTTATGGGGTTTTTTGCAGGGCGAATAAATCTGCGTCCGAAAAAATTAAGGAGACCGAATGCGTAGTCGACGGGGCAGTGCACTAATCGCCATCATTCTTGCATGCGGCGCATGCGTCACCGGCGCTGCGACCGAGTCATTGCCATTGACCGCGGCGCGGGCCGATGTCGGCCGCGAACGCATCAACATCGACAAGGACTGGCGCTTCGCTTACGGCCACGCGTACGATGCGCAAAAGGACTTTCGCTATGGCACGCGTCCTTTTTTCTTCGCCAAGGCAGGCTATGGCGACGGTCCGGCCAGCGCCGACTTCAGCGATAGCGCATGGCGCAAGGTGGATCTACCGCACGACTGGGCGGTGGAACTGCCGTTTGACGCGCGCGCGGACGCCAACCACGGCTCGCTCGCCATCGGCCGCAACTTCCCGGAAAACAGCGTTGGCTGGTATCGCAAGGTCTTGCATATTCCGGCTGCAGACAGAGGCCGCCGCATTGCGCTGGAATTCGATGGTGTCTATCGCAACAGTGTGGTCTGGGTTAACGGCCACTACATAGGCACCGAACCCAGCGGCTATTCGGGTTTTCGCTACGACATCACTGATTACCTGAATTTCGGCGGCGCCAACATCATCGCGGTACGCGCTGATGCCACGATGGAGGAAGGCTGGTTCTATGAAGGCGCCGGCATCTATCGCCATGTCTGGTTGACCAAGACGGCGCCGCTGCACATTGCACAGTGGGGGACGTTCGTCAAACCGAAGGTGGAAGGCGAGTTGGCGCGCGTCGGGATGGACGTTGTGGTGGCCAACGACGGCAAAAGCGCGCAATCGTTTACGCTGCGCCAACAGGTATTCGCGCCCGATGGCAGGCTGGTGGCGCAGACGGAGCAGGCCAGCCTGAGTGTGGGGACCGCGCGCGATGGCGAATTCAGTTCATCGCTGACCGTGCCCAATCCGCGCCTGTGGTCGCTCGACGATCCGAGCCTGTATACGCTGAAAACCAGCCTGCTGCAAGAGAACAAGGTCGTTGACAGTTATGACACCCGTTTCGGTATCCGCACGGTGGTGTTCGATCAGAATCAGGGCTTTTTCCTGAATGGCAAACCGCTCAAACTGCAGGGCACCAACAATCACCAGGATCACGCCGGCGTCGGCGTCGCCCTGCCGGACGGTTTGCAGACCTGGCGTCTGAAGCAGCTCAAGTCGTTTGGCGTGAATGCCTACCGCGCCTCGCACCACCCGCCGACACCGGAATTGCTGGACGAGGCGGACCGGCTGGGCATGCTGGTCATCGATGAGCACCGCATGATGGGCACGGCGCCGGAAATACGCGGACAGCTCGAACGGCAGATTCGGCGCGACCGCAACCATCCGAGCGTCATCATCTGGTCGGTGGGCAACGAGGAATGGGCGCTGGAATGGAACGCGCTGGGCGCCCACCTGGCGCGCGAGATGCACGAGCAGGTCGAACGCCTGGATCCGACGCGGCGTACGATGGTGGCAACCAGCGGATCGGGCAAGGGCGTGTCGCTGGGCGCGGACGTCATCGGCTTTAACTATGGCGCCCAGCACGATGTCGATCAGTTTCATCGCGATCATCCCGCCAAGCCGGCGTTGATGTCGGAGGAGGGCTCCACCTTCGCCACGCGCGGCGTCTACTTCGATGAACCGACACGCTCCCACCTGAACGCATATGATCGCCAAGGCAGGCCGGGCAACAGTCTCAGTATCGAAGAAGGCTGGCACCGCGTACAGGCGCGTGACTGGATGGCCGGGATGTTCGTCTGGACTGGTTTTGACTATCGCGGCGAGACCACCCCCTTCGGCTGGCCCGCCATCTCGTCGCAGTTTGGCATGGTGGACACGACCGGCGTATTCAAGGATACGGCGTATTACCTCAAGTCCGTGTGGACGCGTGAACCTATGGTGCATATCCTGCCGCATTGGAATTGGGATGGGAGGGAAGGCCAGCCGATCAAGGTGCACGTGTACAGCAATGCCGAAGCGGTCGAGTTGTTCCTGAACGGGCGCTCTCTTGGCCTCAAGGCGCTGCCCAAGGATGGGCATCTGGAGTGGACGGTGCCGTATAAAGCGGGAAAAGTGACGGCGACGGCATATCGCAGCGGCAAGTCAGTGGCTAGGGACGAGGTCACCACCACCGGCACGGTATCGCGAATCTTGCTCAGCGCCGACAAGGCTGCCCTGAAGGCTGACGGAACCGATATCGCGGTGGTGTGGGTGAATGTTGCCGATGCGGCAGGAAGGATTGTGCCGACGGCCGGCGACCAGATCGATTTCGAAGCATCCGGCCCGATTCGCATCATCGGTGTTGGCAATGGCGATCCAAGTTCGCACGAGCCGGACCATCCGGCCGACCGGCATGCGTTCCATCCTCTTTCTGGCTGGCGCACTCTTGCTGTCGACGGCCCGGATCATCCAGCGGCGCATGCCGAGACGGTGGATACCTCGGGTTGGCGCGACCCGGGTGTCTGGTTGGCGCCGGAAAACCAACCGGCGGCGACCAGCCATGTGGTGCTGCGCGGCCAATTCGCCGGCCCCGCAATGGCGCCGAACGATCGCGCCGCCTTGTTCATCGACCAGCTGGGGGCCGATCAAGCGGTGTATGTGAATGGTCGCGCGGTCAGCGCGACGCAGGTCGAGGGGGGGCTGATGGTCGCACTGGAGGCGGCGCAGTTGAAGCAGGAAAACAGCCTGGCTTATGTGGTGGCAACGCCGGAAGGCGGCGTCCAGGGGATGCTCGACCGATCCGCGGGGACCAGCAAATGGGGCGTGTTGCGGGTCATCTCGCCAGCCGCGCCATGGCGTCGGCGCGTGTTCAACGGCTGGGCGCAAGTGATCGTGCAATCGACCGGCGAAGCCGGAGAGGCAGCCTTGGTGGCGAGGTCGAACGGCTTGTCCGCGTCGACGGTCCGGTTCCAGTTGCGCTAGCGGCAAGAAGGAATGCGCGGCTGGTAGGCGCGGCGGACTACGAGGCCGATCCGGCGCCATGATGTTCATCCCACACCGCAGCCGCCGCGCGTTCGATCACGGGGCGCCAGTCCGGCGCCACCGGCAGACGGAACACTTCGGCCAGCGCCAGTTCGATTTCGTCGGCCGACAGGAAGCGGCGTTCGCTGCCGCCGTCCGCGCGGCGTATCGTCAGGCGGTTGCGCAGCAGTGCGTGGCGCGCCTCGGGCGTGGTGCGCGCCACGATCAGGTCGCGGCGGAAGTGCGATTGCGGGTAGGTCGACGTGTAATAGTTGGCCATCTCATAGTCGCCGTCGCGGCATGGCGACGGGGCGATCAGGTAGACCGGCATCCAGTCGTCGCCCAGCACCAGTTCCAGCAGATGCTCGTTGCCCTGGGGCGTCAGGCGGAACTGCTCGTGCGGCGTGGACTGCGGCGTCTGCAGGTCGAAGCGGATGGGCGAGGTCAGCACGCTGCTGCCGAAGCCCACGTCGCACAGCCAGGGCTGGCCGTCGATCGTCACGCGCAGCACCATGTGCGTGCGCGGCCGGTGCAAGGCTTCGGCGCCCGCCATCCATCGCACCTGGGCGATCAAGGGCTCCACCTGGAAGCCCAGTGCGCTGAGCACCCGCTGGAACAGGCTGTTCTGCTCGAAGCAATAGCCGCCGCGCCCGGCATGGATCAGCTTGGCGTCCACCGCTTCCGGCGCCAGCAGCACCGGCCGGTCCAGCAGCACGTCGATGGCTTCGAAAGGAATGGCGGCCGGGTGCAGCTGGTGCAGGGCGCGCAGCGTCTCCAAGGTGGGCGCGCGCGGACCGGTATAGCCTATGCGCGCGCAATATGCGTCCAGTAGTTCCATGGTCCCGCCTACTTTGAATGTTAGCGAAAGGATCACTATCATACCAGCGCCGTGCCTCGTCGCGATTGTTCGATTTATATGAACGATTCGTCAAAAACATATCAATAGACTGCATGGATTGACGATCCCATACTTCCCTTATTAGAAAAGGTAATAAGGAAGAATGAAATGCGTATATCGAACACGGTGTTGCGGGCCCTGGTGCCTGGGTTGCTGCTATGCGGCGCGGTAACTGCCGCCGCGCTGGGGCTGGAACGACTGGAAGCTTGGCTGTTCGGCCGGGCCTGGCTGGAAAGCCTGGTACTGGCCATCCTGCTGGGCAGCGCACTGCGCACCTTCTGCCGCCTGCACAGCCGTTACGACGCCGGCATCCACGCAGGCGCCAAGACGCTGCTGGAGATCGCCGTCATGCTGCTGGGCGCGTCCGTCAGCGCCGCCGCCATCCTGGAAAAAGGCTGGATGCTGATCGCCGGCATCGCCGCCGTGGTCGTGCTGGCCATCGCCTGCAGCTACGCGATCGGCCGCCTGAGCGGCTTGCCGGCCAAGATGGCCATCCTGATCGCCTGCGGCAATTCCATTTGCGGCAATTCCGCCATCGCCGCCGTCGCGCCCGTCATCGACGCCGACGGCCAGGACGTGGCCGCGTCGATCTCGTTTACCGCCGTGCTGGGTGTGATCGTCGTGCTGACGTTGCCGCTGGCGATGCCGCTGCTGTCGCTGTCGGCGGTCCAGTACGGCGTGTTTGCCGGGCTGACCGTGTACGCCGTGCCACAGGTGCTGGCCGCCACCAATGCCGTCTCGCTGACCAGCGCCCACATCGGTACCCTGGTCAAGCTGGTGCGGGTGCTGATGCTGGGGCCGGTCGTGCTGTCGCTGTCGCTGTGGGGGCCCCGGCAGCGGCAGCAACGGACCGCGCCGCAGCTGTCGCATCTGCTGCCGTGGTTCATCGTCGGCTTCCTGCTGCTGATGGCGCTGCGTTCGCTGAGCCTGATTCCTGCCATGCTGCTGCCGCCGGCGCACCACGCGGCCGATGTGCTGACCATCATGTCGATGGCCGCGCTCGGACTGGGCGTCGATGCCCGCGCTGTGCTGCGGGCCGGCGGCCGGGTTACCATGGTGGTTGTGCTGTCGTTGCTGGCGCTGTCGGCAATCAGCATCGCGTTGATTAAATTACTGGGCATCGCCTGACCATGCAAACCACCGATAACCATCGCGCCGCAGTGTTGCTGGAGCAGCAGCTGAAGGACGCGCCATGACGCTGGAGCAGCTGCGCATCTTCATCGCGGTGGCCGAACGCGCGCACCTGACGCAGGCGGCCGACGCGCTGGCGCTGACGCCGTCCGCCGTCAGCGCTTCGATCCGCGCGCTGGAAGAGCGCTACGGCACACCGCTGTTCAACCGCATCGGCCGCGGCATCGAAGTCAACGAGGCGGGGCGCTTGTTTCTGATCGAAGCGCGCGCCACGCTGGGCGCCGCGCGCAACGCCGAGCTGACGCTGGCCGAACTGGCCGGCCTGAAGCGCGGCGCGCTGACGCTGCATGCCAGCCAGACGCTGGCCAACTACTGGCTGCCGCCGCGCCTGTTGCGTTTCCGCCAGCGCTACCCGCAAATAGAGTTGAGCCTCACCGTCGGCAATACCCGCAGCGTCGCGCAGGCGGTGCTGGAGGGGCGGGCCGACCTGGGCTTCGTCGAAGACAGCATCGACGAAATCGAGCTGAGCGTCAGCGCGATCGCCGAGGACCGCATCGTGGCGGTGGTCGGCCCCGCCCACCCATGGGCCGACGGCAAGCCGATCAGCGCGCAGGCGCTGCTGGCGACGCAATGGATCATGCGCGAGCAGGGGTCGGGCACGCGTTCGGCGTTCGAGACGCGGCTGCGCGGCATGGGCATCGATGCAGCCAAGCTCGACGTCGTGCTGGCGCTGCCATCCAACGAGGCTGTGCGCTCGGCCGTCATGGCCGGCCCGTACGCGGCGGTGGTGTCGGAGCTGGTGGTCGCCTCCGACCTGCAGGCGGGCCTGCTGCGCGCGGCGCATTTCGCGCTGCCACCCCGGCCGTTTTCCTTGCTGCATCACCGTCAGCGGTCCAAGAGCCGCGCCGCACTGGCGCTGGAGCAGCTGCTCGGCGAGATCGCTCCCTAGGGCGTGGTCTTGATGGCGGGCGTCTTGACCAGCTGGCTGGTATCGAAGCCCTGGCGCGTCAGCCGGTCGACCAGCGCCTCGTAGGCTTGCGGCGTCACGGACGGCGTGCGCGACAGGATCCACAGATATTCGCGGCGCGGTTCGCCGACGGCGGCCAGCTGGTAGTCCTCATCGATGTCGAGCACCCAGTAGTCGGCCCACACCATCGGCAGCAACGACAGCCAGGCAGGCGCGAAGCGCACCTGCAGTTTAGGCGAGGTCGTGCCGCCGACCTGGCGTGCCTCGGCCGTGGCCTGTATCATTTCGCCGCCGGCGGTCTGGCAGCGGTTCAGCACCGCCACCTTGCCGTCTTTCTGCAGCGTGTAGTTGGCGGTGGTGGCGGCGACGCACTTGCGCTGGAACCAATTCGGAAACTTCGCGATTTCGTACCAGGTGCCCATGTAGCGCGGCACGTCCAGCGCGGCGATGGTGACCAGCGGCGTTTCGGCAGCCGGCGCGTGCAGGCTGGCAAGCGAGAACATGGCGGCGATCAACAATTTTTGCATGGCATACCTCTGCGGCGGAAAACCACATGGTAGTGCAAGCGCGTCCCAGCCGCCGGACGCGAGGATCCGGTATGCTAAACCCATGAGCACAACACACAAAGCAGACGCCGCCCTGTTCCGCGACATGGAGCAGGCGCTGATCGTCGAGTTTTCCAAAATGATAGACGCCAGGGTGCGTTCGTCGCACGAGGCCGGCGCGCATCACCCGTATGTGGTCGGCAGCGCGTTGTGCGGACAGGACCAGGCGCTGGCCGACTACCTGTTCGCCGCCCGCGGCCAGTTTGCGCTGATCGAGTTCAAGGCCAGCGAGGAGCGCTTGAAGACCGAGGGCACGAAGGGGCAGCGGCTGCGGCTGCTCGATTCCTGTGCCGCCGACAGCGCCCGGTTGGCGCGTGCGCAAACGATACACCATGCCGCTTGGGGCCGGCCGGTCCAGCTCGACCTGCCCGGACTGGGGCGGCAGACCATGGAAGAAATCGTCGTGGCGCGCTATGTCGCCAAGGTTGGCGCCGTGCTGGGGCGCGGGTTGCCGAAGGCGGTGGCGCGCGAGTGGCGCGCCGCCGAATTCATCGATGCCTTCATCGAGCGCCGCACGACCGGCAGCAATATCCAGCGCTTCAAGCGCTATCTGACCGAGTTGTACGAGCTGGTCGGCACGGATGGGGCCAGCGGGCTGGCGGGCTTCCAGGGCGTGGTCACGGTGTATGTGCCGGGCGCGCCGCAGCCTTTCCAGTCGCTGCGGTTCGACAATTTCACCCACCTGATGAAACTGACGATCCATTACGATCCGCAGTATTTGCGCGAGCATGAGCAGTCGCGTGCCATGCATAGGGATGCGCCCGAGCATCGGCCAACGCCGTCGCGCGACCCCGGCATGTCGCGCTGAGGCCGCCCCGGCCGAGCGGCCTATTTCTGTTTGGCGGGCCGGGCCAGGATGGCGTTGATGGTTTTCACTTCCCGTTCGCTGGCCTTGTTCAGCAAGCTCTCGTGCATCTTGCCCAGTTCGGCGTAGTGGGCGATCTCCGGCGTCACGGCGTTCTTTTGCGCGATCCAGTAGGTGGCGCAGGCGGTCAGCACGCACAACCCCAGCGTGCAGACGACGTAGAACGCGATCCACAGACCGGTTTTTCCGACGCTGCGGTGGAGCGCCAGTCGCACCCGGTCGGCGTCGGCGGTCAGGCCCGCAACGGTTTGCATCAGCTGATCGACCGCTTGGCCTGCCGCCTCCGCCGCCACGCGGCCGGCTTCACGGCCGGCGGCGCCGGCGATGGTGGCCGCCCGCGATTCGATCTGGACCGCTTCGGCCACCTTGACATCGATCTGTGTCAGGCTGGTCTGGGCCAGCCGTACCAGGCGATCGCATTCGGCGACGCGGCGCGAGAAGTGGCTGGCGTCGTCATGGAAGCGGTCAACTTCCATCGTATAGGCATCGATCTTGTCGTGCAGCTTGTCGAAGAACTCGCGTTGCGTGGTGCTGTCGTGGTCGGGCATCGGTGTCGGCGCAGGCGGATGAACGGAACCCTATTGTAAAGGCGCGCGCACTTTCGGACTGCCCGCCGGTCAAATTTACAGGTGCGGGGATGAGCGGGGCGGCCATGGATTACGCAAACCAGAAGCGCGCGCGGCAGTTGATCGTTTGCTGCGACGGTACCAACAACACCTTGACCGCCGGGGTCAACGACACCAACGTCGTCAAGCTGCTCAACATACTGACGCCGGCGACGCACGATCAGAAGCTGTACTACGACCCGGGCGTCGGCGTGGCCGACACCTTGCCGAGCGTGGGCGTGGGACAGGCTTTGCGGAGGACGCTGACGCGCATCGAAGGGCTGGCGTCGGGGCGGGGCATCTACGAAAACATCGCGAACGCCTATAAATTCCTGGTGCAGGAATACCGCGACGGCGACGAAATCTTCCTGTTCGGCTTTTCGCGCGGGGCATTTACCGTGCGCGCCGTGGCGGGCATGGTGAACCTTTTCGGCCTGGTGCGTGCGCACAACCTGGATTTGCTCGATCTGCTGGTCTACACCTATTTCTCCCGCGCGGACGACCGCCCGCCCGAAAAGGGCAAGAAGACCCGGCGGCTATCAAAAGGCGTGGACGGCCAGGATGCGGCGGGCCTCGCCGACGATGCGTTCCGCTGGATGCTGGCCGAAGCGGTGCAATGCAATCTGCGCCTCGACGCCGCCGAGCTGGCATACGCCATGGTGGTGTCGACCGAACCGGCGCTGATGCACAGCGAACCGCTGGCCTCCCCTTGGTGGGGCGTGGGCGAACTGCTCGTGCGCAACCGCAAATTGCTGCTGGAAGAGCAGCAATCCATGGATGAGTATGAGCGCGGCGGGACGTTCGTATCGTACCGGCCGCAGGAGCGCGACCTGATGCCGCTGAGGCAGCCCCTGGAGCGCTGGCGGCCGTGGCACGTCCTGCCGCAATTGCTGCTGTTCGTCGCGCTGACATTGCTGATGTATGGGCTGGCCAGCATCTATGGCCTGGCCGCGATGACGGGCCACTTGCCTGTGTTGCCGCAACTGGCGGACTGGCCGCTCTGGGTGCGGGGCGGCCTCGGCTTCGATGCGTGGCAGCGCCAACTGCTGATGGCGGGAGCGGCGGCCTCCGCGCAAGTCAACCACGCCTACGCGGCCTGGGCCATCGTGTGGGATTTCGGCTTGATCGCGTGTTATGCGTGGCTGCTGGGGTTTGCCGGCGTGCGCCTGTTCGAGCTGGTGCGCGTGGCTTCCAATGGCCTGGGCTGGCGCCGGTTCCTGCTGTGGGGACTGGGCTGGCTGCCGTGCTTCACTGTTCTCAGCGACGTGGCGGAAAACCTGGCGTCGCTGGCCTGGCTGGCCAGCGACAGCCTGCTGGTTCCGGCATTGCCGTTGCTGTTCGCTGCCGCACACCTCCCTTATTTGTTTTTCGACTTTGCGAACTTGTTTTTATTCGTTCTGTTTAATTTCGACGGATCGTATATTCGAGTCCGCACCGTTAGACAATTACCGAGGTCCCTTATGTTAGTTGACGCTCTACCTACCTTGCCCGCCGAGCTGGAATCGGTCAAAGCCGAGGCCGAGTCCGCCGGGCTGCCGTTTGCCGGCGGCGTGCCCCCGGCTGTCGCCTGGCAGCTGTTTTCCACGCGGCGCGTGCTGCTGGTCGACGTCCGCACGGCGGAAGAACGCAAATTTGTCGGCCACATTCCCGACAGCCTGCACGTGCCCTGGGCCACCGGCACCGCGCTGACGCGCAATCCGCGCTTCGTGCGCGAACTGGAAAGCAAGATCGGCGGCAAGGACGCGGTCGCGCTGCTGCTGTGCCGCAGCGGCAAGCGCTCCGCGCTGGCGGCCGAGGCGGCAACCAAGGCCGGCTTCAGCAACGTCTTCAACGTGCTGGAGGGCTTCGAAGGCGAAATCGACGCCCGGCAGCAGCGCGGCAAGGCGGACGGCTGGCGCTTCCATGGCCTGCCCTGGGTCCAGGACTAGCCATGGCCACTTTCGACATCACCACCATCGTGCAGTCGCTGCACGAGACGCGGCACAACTGGCGCCGCGCGCAAAGCCGCACCAGCGAACCCGGCGGACGGGAATTCCCGTCGCGCAACGCGCTGGCCGGCATCGTCGACAGCCTCAAGGGCGTGCTGTTTCCGATGCGCCTGGGGCCGCCCGACCTGCGCCAGGAAAGCGAGAACTTCCACGTCGCGCACGCGCTCGACGCCGCCCTGCATGGGCTGCTGAAGCAGGTGCGGCGCGAATTGAAATACAACGCCGCGCTGCGCGGCGAAGACGAGCGCGATATCGACGACGAGGCGCTGGCCGTGGTGCGCACCTTCGCAGCTGCGCTGCCGGACATCCGCATCCTGCTCGACAGCGACGTGCTGGCGGCCTACCAGGGCGATCCGGCGGCGCGCAGCGTCGATGAGGTATTGCTGTGCTATCCCGGCGTGCTGGCGATGATCCACTATCGGCTGGGACACCAGTTGTACAAGCTGGGCCTGCCGCTGCTGGCGCGCATCGTGGCCGAGCTGGCCCACGGCGCGACCGGCATCGACATCCATCCCGGCGCGCAGATCGGCGCCGGCTTCTTCATCGACCACGGCACCGGCGTCGTCATCGGCGAGACGGCGGTCATCGGCGAACGGGTCCGCGTGTACCAGGCCGTGACCCTGGGCGCCAAGCGCTTCCCGACCGATGCCGACGGCAACCTGCAAAAAGGCCTGCCGCGCCACCCGGTGGTGGAGGACGACGTGGTCATCTACGCCGGCGCCACCATCCTCGGCCGCATCACGCTGGGCAAGGGCGCCGTCATCGGCGGCAACGTGTGGCTGACGCATGACGTGCCGGCCGGCGGCCGCATCGCCCAGGCGGAGTCGCGGGTGGGCGCGTTCGCCAACGGCATAGGTGCCGCATGAGCGGCAGCGCATTGGTGCAGGGCTTCGGCCTCGGCGTGCGGCAGCTGCGCGAGGCCAGGGGCTGGTCGCAGGAACGGCTGGCCGAGCACTCCGACCTGAACCGCTCCTACGTTGGCGAGATCGAGCGCGGCAGCGTCATCGTGTCGCTGGCGACGGTGGAGAAACTGGCCGCCGCGCTCAAGCTGGCGCCGTCGGCCCTGCTGACGCATGGAGAGTCGCTCGGCAGCCGGACCTGGGTCGAGGCGGCCGGTTGATGGCGATAGCATGTTGAGCCCTGGCGGCGCAGGCCGCACACTGGGCGGGTCTTTTCCTTAACTTATTGAATTGGAGTCATGATGTCGGCAACAGTTGGCGGTACTACAGCGTTGGGCGATAACGCGGCAAGGCAACTTGCGAACGCAACCAAAACCGCTCCCCAGCTGGAGACCATCAGCCCCCGCTGGCTGACGCATTTGCTGCAATGGGTGCCGGTGGAAGCGGGCATCTATCGCCTCAACAAGGTCAAGAATCCGGAAGCGATCAAGGTCACCTGCACCGCCCGCGAGGAAGAAAACCAGCTGCCGCGCACCTACGTCGACTACGAGGAAAATCCGCGCGAGTATTTCCTCAACGCCGTCTCGACCATCCTCGACGTGCACACCCGCGTCTCCGACCTGTACAGCAGCCCGCACGACCAGATCAAGGAACAGCTGCGCCTGACCATCGAGACCATCAAGGAAAACCAGGAAAGCGAACTGATCAACAATCCGGACTACGGCCTGCTGGCGCAAGTCACCGACGAGCAGCGCATCTTCCCGTTGACCGGCGCGCCGACGCCGGACGACCTCGACGAGCTGCTGACCAAGGTCTGGAAGGAGCCGGCGTTCTTCCTCACCCATCCGCTGGCGATCGCCGCCTTCGGCCGCGAGGCGACCCGCCGCGGCACGCCGCCGCCGACCATCAGCCTGTTCGGCTCGCAGTTCATCACCTGGCGCGGCATCCCGCTGATCCCGTCGGACAAGGTGCCTGTCGCCGACGGCAAGAGCAAGATCCTGCTGCTGCGCGTGGGCGACAAGCGCCAGGGCGTGGTCGGCCTGTTCCAGCCGGGTCTGCCGGGCGAGCAAAGTCCCGGCCTGTCGGTGCGCTTCATGGGCATCAACAACCATGCGATTTCGTCGTACCTGATCTCGCTGTATTGCTCGCTCGCCGTGCTGACCAGCGACGCGCTGGCCGTGCTCGACGACGTTGAGATCGGCAAGTACCACGACTATCCAGATACCTACAAATAAGCCGCAACGTGAGCCTACTTTCGCCCCCCACTTCCCAGCCGGCCAGCGTGCCGGCCGGCGTTCCGGAACCGTCGGGCGCGCCGTTCGATCCGGCCGTGCTTGCGCGCCTGGCGACCGAGCTGTTTTCCGCGCTGCCCGGACAGTCGTTCGCGCCGCATGGCGCGCAGGCGCCCGGCAATATCGCACCGCCCGGCTCGCCGCTGGTGAGCCCGGCAGGCTTCGGTCCCGGCGTGCCCGGCACGCCGATTCCGCAGGGGCAAATTCCCGGCACCAATGTGCTGCCGGCTTCGCCGACGCAGGTGCTGTCGCTGGGCAATCGCGCGCCGGCCCTGCTGCCGGCCGCGCAAGCCGGCAACGGCGTGCCCGACAAGGTGCTGGGCGCGGTGCCGGCCTACGAACCGCGCAGCGGCGGCGCCTTGCTCGGCGTGCCGGAATCGCTGGATGCGGGACGGCCGCAGGCGGGCGCGTCGCCGTATTACTTCCTCAATGACGTGGGCGTGCCGGCGGCGGCGGAGCCGGCCGGGCCGCGGACGGATTTGTTCCCGTCGCCGCCGCAGCAGAGCGGACTGAGCGCTCCGACCTCTGCCGGGTTGCCCGCCGCAGGGGCGCAGCCATCGCCGCCGCAGTACTATTTCGTCGATTCGGTGGTGCTGCCCAGCGGCTACGTCACGCCCGCCAAGCCGGCGCCGCACGCGACCGTGCCGCTGGCCGGCGGCGACCGCCATCCGCCGTTCGATGTGCACGCCGTGCGGCGTGATTTTCCGATCCTGCAGGAGCGCGTCAACGGCCGCCAGCTGGTCTGGTTCGACAACGCCGCCACCACGCACAAGCCGCAGTCGGTGATCGACCGCATCAGCTATTTCTACGAGCACGAGAATTCGAACATCCACCGCGCCGCGCACGAGCTGGCGGCGCGCGCCACCGACGCCTACGAGGGGGCGCGCGAGCGCGTGCGCCGTTTCCTCAACGCGCCGGAGGTCAACGAAGTCATCTTCGTGCGCGGCACCACCGAAGCGATCAACCTGGTGGCCAAGAGCTGGGGCGCGCAGCATGTCGGCGAGGGCGACGAAATCATCGTTTCCAACCTTGAGCACCATGCGAACATCGTTCCCTGGCAGCAACTGGCCGCCGCCAAGGGCGCGAAGCTGCGCGTGATCCCGGTCGACGACAGCGGCCAAGTGCTGCTCGACGAATATCGCAAGCTGCTCAACGACCGCACCAAAATCGTCGCGGTCACGCAGGTGTCCAACGCGCTCGGCACGGTGACGCCGGTGAAGGAAATCGTCGAACTGGCGCACCGCGCCGGCGCCAGGGCGCTGGTCGACGGCGCCCAGTCGGTGTCGCACATGCGCGTCGACGTGCAGGACCTGGGCGCCGACTTCTTCGTGTTCTCCGGCCACAAAGTGTTCGGCCCGACCGGCATCGGCGTGGTCTGGGGCAAGCGCGAAGTGCTGGAGGACATGCCGCCGTGGCAGGGCGGCGGCAACATGATCGCTGACGTGACGTTTGAAAAGACCGTGTTCCAGCCGATACCCAACAAGTTCGAAGCGGGCACCGGCAACATCGCCGACGCGGTCGGACTGGGCGCCGCCATCGACTACGTCAACAAGATCGGCATCGAAAACATCGCCCGCTACGAGCACGACCTGCTGGTCTACGGCACGCGGCAGCTGGCGGCGATCAAGGGCGTGCGGCTGATCGGCACCGCAGCCGACAAGGCCAGCGTCATGTCCTTCGTGCTGGACGGCTACAGCACCGAGGAAGTCGGCCACGCGCTCAATGAAGAGGGTATCGCCGTGCGCACCGGCCACCACTGCGCCCAGCCTATCCTGCGCCGCTTCGGCGTGGAAACGACGGTGCGGCCATCGCTGGCGTTCTACAACACCTTCGATGAAATCGACCGCCTGGTCGCCGTCGTCAGCAGACTGGCGTCGCAGCGGCGCAAGGGCTAACCGCTGCCGATTTGCAACAGGTGCCGCGCGGCCTGTTCAACTGCAACTACTTCGTGGGATACTGCTCCGCAGCGACTGATCGCTGCGGAGGTAACGATGCCGGCATCTGAAACCCGGGACGAAGTAAGCCAGGCGGAGACGCTGCTGCAAACGCTGCGTGTCCGCCGGATAACGCACGGGTTCATGAGATGGAGGCGCTGCTGTCTGCTGGCCGCGCCGCTGGCCTTGCTGCCGGGCCTGCTGCCGGCCGCCGAGCCGTCACCGCTGCGGCTGGCGGTGGCCGAGCTGCCGCCGTATGCGATGTCGCAGTCCGAGGCCGGTCCCGGCTCGCTGGTCGAAATGACGCAGGAGCTGTTGCGGCGGCTGGATACGCCGGTCACCGTGGAGTTTTATCCATGGCAGCGCGCGCTGACGATGGTCAAGCATCTGCCGCGCATGCTGGTGTTGCCGCTGACCCGCACGCCCGAGCGCGAGCCGCAATACCGCTGGATGGTCAGGCTCTACCGCCAGCGCTTTATCTTTGTCGGCGCGCACGGCGGCGTCGATGTGCACGATCCGCAGGCGCTGGCGCACAAGCGGCTGGTGGTGCTGCGCGGCTCACCGCACAAGCGCGCGCTGGTGGACGCCGGCTTCCTCGAGGTGTCCGAATGCTCGACCGTCAGGGAGTGCATGCGCATGGTAAAGAAAGGCATCGCCGACGCCACCTACGGCGGCGAGGACATCCACCGCTATGCCGCCACCCTGGACGGCAACAAGGAAAGCGAATACGACTTCAGCGCCATGTTCCGCAGCGGCGAGGTGTGGCTGGCGGGATCGATGGACTTCAGCGAGGAGGACGGCCGCAGATGGCGCGCCGAAATGGAAGCCATGCGCGCGGACGGCACGGTGGCCCGCATCCTGCGCAAGTACGGCGCGTCCGGCAATTAATTAGTCAGGCACACAGCCGGCGTCAGGGCGACTCGCCGAGCTTGCCTTCCAGCGTCTCGGCGTCGATGGCGCCCAGCACCGCCTCCCCCTGCGGCAGTATCAAAGTCGGCGTCACGCGGATGCCCAGCTTGTTGGCCAGCGTCAGGTTGGCCCGCAGCGGCGGCACGCAGGCGCGCGCGGCCGGCAGCTTGCGGTAGCGCATCCATTCCTGCCAGGCCAGCGCCGGGTCCGGCGCACACCAGATCAGCTGCGACTTGCGCGCCGCGTCGCCGTGCCGCGCCAGCGGGAACAGGAAGGTGTAGATGGTGACGTTGTCGAGCCGCTCCAATGTGTCGCGCTCGAGCAGCTGGCAATAGGGACAATCGGGATCGGAGAACACGGCCAGCCGGCGCGCGCCGTTGCCGTGCACTACCTTGATGGCGCGTTGCAGCGGCAGGCTGGCGAAGTCGATGCGGGCCGGCGCCGCCATCTGCTGGGCCTGGGCCGGCGCCGCGGCCGCCAGGGCCAGCCAGGCTGCCGCCAGGTAGTTGAAAATCGTATCCATCAGCCATGATAAAGCCTTGTTGACAGTACATGGGGCTTGCCGCATACTTTATTGATTGTATTCGCAATCAATAAGGGGAATTCCATGCGCCGTCGTGACCTGCTGAAACTGGCCGCAGCCATCCTGCCCGCGCTGCCGGGCGCCGCCCTGGCCGCGCCGCTGCGCTACCAGGTATTTACCGCCACCCGCCCGGGCCTGACCCGCGACATCCCGCCGGGCAAGGAGTCGCTGATGTGGGTGGCCAACTCGGCCACGCTGATTTACGGCGAGCGCGACGCCGTGCTGATCGACACCTTCCTCACCATCGAGCAGACCAACAAGCTGGCCGACCAGATCGCCGCGACCGGCAAGAACCTGAAGGCCATCTACGCCACCCACGCGCACGCCGACCATTTCTTCGGCCTGGCAATGCTGTTGCGGCGCTTCCCGCAGGCCCAGGGGCTGGCGACGCCGGCGGTGGTCGAGCGCATGCGCCAGCAGATAGTGCCGGCCCAGCTGGACGCCCGCTGGCGCAAGCTGTTCCCCAACCAGATCCCGGAGGTGCTGGCCGCCGCCGCGCCGCTGAGCGGCGACCGCATCGAGCTCGAGGGGCAGACGCTGCGGGTGGTCGAGGTCGGCCATACCGACACCGACGACACCACCGTGCTGCACGTGCCGGCGATCGGCCTGGTGGTGGCGGGCGACGCGGTCTACAACGGCATCCATCCCTTCCTCAACGAATCGACGCGGCAAAACCGCCAGTCCTGGCTGGCGGCGCTCGACCGGATCGCCGCGCTGCAGCCGTCGGCGGTGGTGGCCGGCCACAAGCTGCCGGGCAACGGCGACGATCCGCGCTGCGTGACTGAAACCCGCCAGTACCTGCAGGACTTCATCCGCCTGAACGACGCCACCGGCAGCGCGCGCGAGCTGTACGACCGCATGCTGGAGCTGTATCCGGAGCGCGCCAATCCCGGCTCGCTGTGGAGCGCCGCCGCCACCGCCAAGGCGCAGGGGTGACCGTCGCCGCTTGCCGATTTACAACTGTTGGTTGTTTGAGTATCCCCAACGGCTAGTATTAACAAGCCGACATTTTTGGCTATAGTGCACGTAATGCCCACAATGGGCGAACTGTGCAGTCTGATAAGGAGCGCCTCATGGTCAAGTTGCAAATCAATGGAAAAACGCGGGAATTCGATGTGCCGGGCGACATGCCCCTGCTGTGGGTGCTGCGCGACGAAGCGCACATGACCGGCACCAAGTTCGGCTGCGGCATGGCGCTGTGCGGCGCCTGCACCGTGCATGTGGACGGCGAGGCGACCCGCTCCTGTGTGCTGCCGGTGTCGGCGGTCGCCGGCAAGAAGATCACCACCATCGAAGGCATAGGCGCCACGCCGGCCGGCAAGGCCACGCAGCAGGCATGGCTGGCGGCCGAGGTGGTGCAATGCGGTTACTGCCAGTCCGGCCAGATCATGTCGGCCGCCGCGCTGCTGCACAAGAATAAGAAGCCGAGCGACGCCGACATCGACGACGCCATGTCCGGCAACATCTGCCGCTGCGGCACCTATCCCCGCATCCGCGAGGCGATCAAGGATGCCGCCAAATCGCCGCTGCTGAAAGGAGCCTGAGCATGAACGCACCCGACAACTCCTTCGGCCGCCGCGGTTTCCTGAAAGTGGCCGCCGCGGCGGGCGGCAGCCTGATGGTCGGCTTCTGGACCCTGCCCGGCGAGGCGCTCGCCGCCGCCGCCAAGGCGCCTGGCATGGCCCCGGCCGACCTGAACGCCTTCATCGCCATCGGCGCCGACGACTCCATCACGCTGACCATGCCCAAGGTGGAAATGGGCCAGGGCACCTACACCTCGATTCCGATGCTGATCGCCGAGGAACTGGAAGTGGACATGGACAAGATCCTGCTGCGCCACGCGCCGCCGGACGCCAAGATCTACGGCGCGCCGTTCGGCGACCAGTTCACCGGCGGCTCGCTGTCGATGCGCACCATGTATGAACCGATGCGCCAGACCGGCGCCGCCGCGCGCATGGTGCTGATCCAGGCCGCCGCCGACGAATGGAAGGTGGCGCCGGACAGCTGCCGCGCCGAGCACGGCGAAGTGGTGCACGCGGCCAGCGGCCGCCGCATCAAGTACGGCAAGCTGGTGGCGGCGGCCGGCAAGCTGCAGCCGCCGGCCAAGATCGCGCTGAAGGAGCCCAAGGATTTCAAACTGATCGGCAAGCCGCTGAAGCGCCTCGACGCCAAGGGCAAGACCGACGGCACGGCGCAATACGGCATCGACGCGCAAGTGCCGGGCATGAAGGTGGCCGTGGTGGCGGCTAGTCCCGTCATCGGCGGCAAGCTCAAATCCGTCAACGACGCCAAGGCGCGCAAGATGCGCGGCGTGCGCGCCGTCGTCAAGCTCGATAACGCGGTGGCCGTGGTGGCCGACAACTACTGGTACGCCAAGCAGGCGCTGGCCGCGCTGGACATCGTGTGGGACGAAGGCCGCTACGCCAAGCTGGCCACCGGCGACGTGCGCCAGATCATGCTCGACGCGCTGAAGAAGCCGGGCAAGGTCGCCCGCAACGACGGCGACGCGCTGAAGGCCATCGCCGCTGACGGCAACCGCGTCGAAGCGGTGTACGTCAACCCGATGCTGGCCCACGCGACGATGGAGCCGATGAACTGCACGGTTCACGTCAAGGCCGACGGCACAGCCGAGATCTGGACCGGCTCGCAGGTGCCGGCCCGCGCGCGCGACGACGCGGCCAAGGCGCTGGGCCTGGCGCCGGAAAAAGTCACGCTGCACAATCACCTGATCGGCGGCGGCTTCGGACGCCGCCTGTACACCGACTACGTGGTGCAGGCCGCGCTGGTCGCCAAACAGGTCAAGGGCCCGGTCAAGCTGGTGTGGAGCCGCGAGGAAGACATCCAGCACGGCCTGTTCCGCGGCCTGTATGCGCACTCGGTATCGGCCTCGCTGGACGCCGGCGGCAAGCCGGTGGCGTTCTCGCACAAGATCGCCGGCCCTTCCAACCTGGCCGCGTTCGCGCCGGGCTGGTTGAAGGACGGCCTCGACATCGACAACGTCGAGGGCTCGGACATCTTCTCCTACGATATCCCGAACATGCGCAGCGAGTACACGCAGGAGGACGGCCCGGTGCCGACGGCGTTCTGGCGCGGCGTCGGCCCGACCCGCAACATGACGGTGCTGGAGAGCTTCATGGACGAACTGGCGCTCAAGACCGGCCAGGATCCGCTGGCCTATCGCCTGTCGTTGCTGGGCAAGGAGCCGCGCGCGGCCAATGTGCTGAAGATCGCGGCGCAGAAGGCCGGCTGGGGCGAGAAGCTGCCGGCCCGTTCCGGACGCGGCATCGCGCTGATGCGCGCCTGGGGCACCTACATGGCGCAGGTGGTCGACGTTAGCGTCAACGACGCCGGCGACGTCACGGTCAAGCGCGTGGTGTGCGCGGTCGACTGCGGCCAGGTGGTCAATCCGGACACCGTCGCCGCGCAGGTCCAGAGCGGCATCAACTACGGCCTGACGGCGGCGCTGTTCGGCGCCATCACGGTCAAGGACGGCCGCGTGGAGCAGAGTAATTTCCACGACTACCGCATCCTGCGCATGGCCGAGGCGCCGAAGATCGAGGTGGAAATCGTCAAGAGCGGCGAGGCGCCGGGCGGTATCGGCGAACCGGGCACCGCCGGCGTCGGCGCCGCGCTGACCAACGCGGTGTTTGCCGCGACCGGCCAGCGCGTGCGCGAGATGCCGATCAATCCGGATCTGCTGAAGAAGGCGTAGTGTAGTCGTGCAGCTGCGTTGGCGGCAGGCTGATACAATGGAGCGGTGAAAAAGCTCTTGCTCATCCTGCTGCTGACCATTCTGCCCATCCAGCACGCCTGGTCGATGGCGGCCGTCTATTGCCAGCACGAGCCGGCCACGGTCACGCACTTTGGCCATCATGGACACCAGCACCAGGCGCAGTCCGACGATGGTGCCGACAAGAGCAAACCGGTCAAGGTGCATTCCGACTGCGAAGTCTGTCATCACGCGGTGCAGGCTTCGGTCCCGGCCGGCGGCGGCGTTGACGTCGCCGTCGAGGCCATCGGCCATGCCCCGACTGCCGCGCGGCGTTACCTGTCTCATATCTCCGAAGGGCCCCAGCGGCCCAATTGGCTGCTCGTCGCCTAGCGCGGCGAGGCCTGCAACTACCTTTCCTGTTCAAGTCTCGTCGAATTCCTTTCCTATTGTCTGGAGAATTCGATGTACAAATATCTTTTGCCGCTATGGCTAGCGGCATGGCCTGCCTGTGCGCGGGCCGAAGTCGAGCCGTCCGCACCGCTGACGCTGCGCGCGGCGCTGGCGCTGGTCGTCGGCGCCAATGCCGAACTGTCGGCCGCGCGCCATGAGCTGCAGGCGGCCGACGGAACGGTGCGGCAGGCCGGCCTGCCGCCCAATCCCACCTTATCGCTCGAGCGTACCGATACGCGGCGCGACACGCGCGAAACCACGCTTCAACTGAGCCAGCCGCTGGAACTGGGCGGTAAGCGTGCAGCCCGCGTGACGGCGGCGCAGCGCGGGCGCGACAGCGCATCGGCCGAGCTGGCGCTGCGGCATGCGGCCGTACGCGCCGACGCGATCGATGCGTATTTTTCCGTGATGGCCGCGCAGGAGCACGTGCGGCTGGCGCAGGAAGCCGGCGATCTGGCGCAACGCGCCGCCGCCGCAACGGGCCGGCGCGTGGTGGCTGGAAAGGTATCGCCGGTGGAGGAAACGCGTGCCCGGGTGGCGGCATCCAGCGTGCAGCTGGAGCTGATGCGCGCGCGCGGCACGCTGGCCGGCGCACGCAAGCGGCTCGCCGCGATGTGGGGCAATCCGGCGCCGCGTTTCGAGCGAGCCGACGGCGTCATCGACGTGCTGCCGTCGCTGCCGGACCAGGCGACGTTGCGGCAGCGGCTGGAGCGTTCGCCGGCGATGGCGTTGGCGCGCTCGGAGCTGGCGCGGCGCCAGGCGTTGGCGCAAGTCGAGGTGACCAGGCGCACGCCCGACCTGACGTTCAACGTCGGCAGCAAACGCTCGGAGGAACTGGGTCGCACGCAGGCGGTGTTCGGCCTTTCCGTTCCCTTGCCATTCTTTGACCGCAACCAGGGCAACGTGCTGGAGTCGGCGCGCCGCGTCGACAAGGCGCGCGATGAGCTGGAGGCAGCCACGCTGCGGCTGGATACCGAGCTGTCGCAGGCATATGAGGATTTCGACGTCGCCCGTCAGCAAGCGTTGGCGCTGCGCGGCGACATCCTGCCGGGCGCTCAAAGCGCGTATGACGCGGCCAGCACCGGCTTCGAATACGGAAAATTCGGCTTCCTCGACGTCCTCGACGCCCAGCGCACCTTGCTGCAGGCGAAATCCCAATACCTGAACGCGCTGGCGGACGCGCACCGCGCGATGGCCGCCATCAGCCGCATTCTCGGAGAAGAACATGAATAAAAAGCAGAAAATCATCATCGCCGTCATGGCGCTCATCGGCCTGTTGTTGGCCGCGTGGATCATGATGCCTAAGCGCCCGGCCGGACGCGAGGAGGTGGAGCATGGCGACCCTGAGAAGGAGGAGATGATCGCACTGAGCGACGCGCAGCTCAAGGCCGCCGGCGTGACGCTGGCCGTGGCCGCGCCTGCGGCGATCAAAGTGGCCATCACGCTGCCGGGCGAGATCCGTTTCAACGAAGACCGTACCGCGCATGTCGTACCCAAGCTGGCGGGCGTCGTCACCAGCGTGCATGCCGAGCTGGGACAGAACGTGAAGCAAGGGCAGGTACTGGCGGTGATCGCCAGCAGCGGCTTGTCCGAACAGCGCAGCGAACTGCTGTCGGCGCAACGGCGGCTGGCGCTGGCCAGCACCACGTTCGAGCGCGAACAGCGGCTGTGGCAGGACAAGATCTCCGCCGAGCAGGACTACCTGCAAGCCAAACAGGCCATGCATGAAGCCGAAATCGCGGTACGCAACGCGCGCCAGAAGATAGATGCACTTGGTACTGGTGCGGCCGCCGACGCAAGCGGAAACTTGAACCGCCTGGAACTACGGGCGCCGTTCGACGGAGTGGTAATGGAAAAGCATCTGGCGCTGGGCGAAGCGGTCAAGGAAGACGCCAACGTCTTCACAATCTCCGACTTGTCGTCGGTGTGGGCCGAGTTGGCCGTGCCGCCGAAGGACTTGAACCGCGTTCGCGTTGGCGAGACGGTGATGGTAAAGGCGTCGGCCTTCGAGGCGCAGGCCAGCGGCAAGATCACTTATGTCGGCTCCCTGCTGGGCGAGCAGACCCGTACCGCCAAGGCGCGCGTGGCGCTGGCCAATCCCGACCGCTCGTGGCGGCCTGGCCTGTTCGTCAACGTCGAGGTGCTGTCCGGGCAGGCCGATGCCGCCGTCGTTGTGTCCACCGAGGCTATCCAGACGGTGGAAGACAAGCCCGTGGTGTTCGTCAAGGTGGCGGACGGCTTCCGTGCGCAGCCGGTGGTCGTCGGCCGCAGCGACGGCAAGCTGACCGAGGTGCTGCAAGGCCTGCAGGCCGGTGCGCAGTACGCCTCCGCCGGCAGCTTCGTGCTCAAGGCGGAACTGGGCAAGGACAGCGCCGAGCATGCGCACTGAGACGGGAGCACACCATGTTTGAACGAATTATAAGATTCGCCATCGACCAGCGCTGGCTGGTATTGCTGCTTGTCGCCGCGATGGCGGCGGTCGGCCTCTACAGTTATCAAAAACTGCCGATCGACGCCGTGCCCGACATCACCAACGTGCAGGTGCAGATCAACACCGCGGCGCCGGGCTACTCGCCGCTGGAGACCGAACAGCGCGTGACCTATCCGATCGAAACGTTGATGTCCGGCCTGCCGAAGCTGGAGCAAACGCGTTCGCTGTCGCGTTATGGGCTATCGCAGATCACCGTCATCTTCAAGGACGGCACCGACATCTTCTTCGCCAGGCAGATGGTCAGCGAACGCATACAGGAAGCGCGCGCGCAATTGCCCGCCGGTGTAACGCCGGCCATGGGACCTGTATCCACGGGGCTGGGCGAAATCTACCTGTGGACGGTGGAGGCCAAGCCGGGGGCGAGGAAGGCCGATGGCACGCCCTACACGCCGACCGACCTGCGCGAGATCCAGGACTGGATCATCAAGCCCCAACTGCGCAACGTGGCCGGCGTGACGGAGATTAACTCCATCGGAGGATTCGCGAAGGAGTACCAGGTGGCGCCGAATCCGCAGCGCCTCGCATCCTACGGGCTGACCCTGCAGGACGTGGTGACGGCGCTCGACCGCAACAACGGCAACGCCAGCGCCGGCTACATCGAAAAGCGCGGCGAGCAGCTGCTGGTGCGCGCACCAGGCCAGGTCAAATCGCTGGACGATATCCGCAATATCATCCTCACCAACGTCGACGGCGTGCCGGTGCACGTGCGCGACGTGGCCGACGTCGACATCGGCCGCGAGCTGCGCACCGGCGCCGCGACGGAGAACGGGCGCGAAGTGGTGCTGGGAACGGTCTTCATGCTCATCGGCCAGAACAGCCGTGCCGTTTCGCAGGCGGTGGACCGCAAGATGGCCGACATCAACCGCAGCCTGCCTGCCGGCGTGCAGGCGGTGACCGTGTACGACCGCACCACGCTGGTCGATAAGGCCATCGCCACCGTGAAGAAGAATCTGCTCGAAGGCGCGGTGCTGGTGATCGCCGTGCTGTTTGTCTTCCTCGGCAACATCCGCGCGGCGCTCATCACGGCGATGGTGATCCCGCTGGCGATGCTGTTCACTTTAACCGGCATGGTCTCCTTCAAGGTCAGCGCCAACCTGCTCAGCCTCGGTGCACTGGACTTCGGCATCATCGTCGACGGCGCGGTGGTCATCGTCGAGAACTGCGTGCGGCGGCTCGCCCACGCGCAGGCTCGCCACGGCAGGAGCCTGACGCGCACCGAGCGCTTTGGCGAGGTCTTCGCCGCCGCGCGCGAAGCACGACGCCCGCTGCTGTTCGGGCAGTTGATCATCATGGTGGTCTACCTGCCGATCTTCGCGCTGACCGGCGTCGAAGGGCGCATGTTCCATCCGATGGCGCTGACCGTGGTGATGGCGCTGCTGGGGGCGATGCTGCTGTCGATCACATTTATTCCCGCCGCCGTCGCGCTCTTCATCGGCGACAGCGTGGTCGAGAAGGAGCACCGCAAGCTGTCCGCGTGGTATGCCGGGGTGCTGGAGTGCGTGCTGGCCAATACGCCGGTGGTGCTGGCGTTCTCCGGCATCGCGGTGCTGTTGTCGGTGCTGCTGGCCACACGCATGGGCAGCGAATTCGTTCCGAGCCTGAACGAAGGAGACTTTGCGATCCAGGCATTGCGCATACCCGGCACCAGCCTGACGCAATCGGTGGAGATGCAAAAGCAGGTCGAACTGACGCTGAAGCAGAAGTTTCCCGAGATCGAGCGTATCTTCGCGCGCACCGGCACGGCGGAAATCGCTTCCGATCCGATGCCGCCCAACGTCTCCGACGGCTACATCATGCTGAAGCCGGAATCGCAATGGCCGGCGCCGAAGAAATCCCGCGATGAACTGCTGGCGGCGATCCAGAACGCCGCCGCTCAAATTCCGGGCAACGCCTTCGAATTCTCGCAGCCGATACAGCTGCGCTTCAACGAGCTGATATCCGGCGTGCGCAGCGACGTCGCGGTCAAGCTGTTCGGCGACGACATGGCGGTACTGAACGAAGCCGCCGCGCGCATCGCCACCACTCTGGGCAAGGTGGACGGCGCGGCCGAGGTCAAGGTAGAGCAGACCAGCGGCCTGCCGGTGCTGACCGTGGAAATAGACCGCGGCAAGACCGCGCGCTATGGCCTGAACGTGGGCGACGTCCAGCAGACCATCGCCACGGCCATAGGCGGCACCGAGGCGGGCACGATGTTCGAGGGCGACCGGCGCTTCGACATCGTGGTGCGGCTGCCGGATGCGCTGCGCAGCGACCTGGATGTAGTACGACGGCTGCCGGTACCGCTGCCGAAAGGAGACGGCGTCACGCATTTCATCCCGCTGGGCGAAGTGGCGACGTTCAGTATCGCACCGGGACCGAACCAGGTCAGCCGGGAGGACGGCAAGCGGCGAGTCGTCATCAGCGCCAATGTGCGCGGGCGGGATATCGGTTCCTTCGTTGCGGAGGCGGAGGAACGGCTGCGCCAGGTGGCGGTGCCGGCGGGTTACTGGACCAGTTGGGGCGGACAGTTCGAGCAGCTGCAATCTGCGTCGCGGCGCTTGCAGATCGTGGTGCCGGCGGCGCTGCTGCTGGTGATGGTGCTGCTGTTCGCGATGTTCGGCAATCTGAAAGACGGCCTGCTGGTGTTCAGCGGCATACCGTTCGCGCTGACGGGGGGCATCGCCGCGCTGGCGTTGCGGGGCATCCCGCTATCGATATCGGCAGCGGTGGGCTTTATCGCGCTGTCGGGCGTGGCGGTGTTGAACGGGCTGGTACTGATCTCCTTCATCCGCAGCCTGCGCGAGGAAGGGCGCACGGTGGAGCAGGCGATCCGCGAAGGCTCGCTGGGCCGCCTGCGACCGGTACTGATGACAGCCCTGGTCGCGTCGCTGGGGTTCATACCGATGGCCATCGCCACCGGCACGGGCGCCGAAGTCCAGCGCCCGCTGGCGACGGTGGTCATCGGCGGCATCCTCTCCTCCACCGCACTGACGCTGCTGGTGCTCCCCTTGCTCTACCGCCTGGCCCATCTTACATGGGCGTCAAGCGGATGGCCTGGCCGCCGCCGGGAGCCAGTTTGAGTTGAAGCGCAGTCTTCGCTGTGACGATCTTCTTCTCGATGACGATGTCGAAGCGGTGGCTGGTGCGGTAGTCGGCCTGGTCGCCGTCGCGGTAGATTTCGGCGGTGTAGCGCTTGCCGGCGTCGAGGAAGTCCAGCGGCAGCGACAGCGTGCGCGCCTCGCCGTCCGTCACCGAGCCGACGTACCAGTTGTCGGAGTGGCGGTCTTTGCGGGCGATGGTCGCGTATTCGCCCATGCTGCCGTGGATCACGCGCGTGTCGGTCCAGTCGGTCGGCACGTCCTTGATGAACTTGAACGGACCGGGATACTTCTCATAGTTCTCGATCAGGTCCGCCGCCATCACCACCGGCGAGTAGATCACCACGAAACTGGCCAGCTGCTTGGCCTGCGTCGAGTTGATCGGCTTGCCCTTCACGCCTTCCAGGCTCAATATGCCCGGCGTGTAGTCCATCGGCCCGCTCAGCATGCGCGTGAAGACCAGGTTCACTTCATGATCGACGCTGTTGATCGGATTGCCCCAGGCGTTGTACTCCATGCCGCGCGCACCTTCGCGCGAGATCCAGTTCGGATAGGTGCGGCGCAGGCCCGTATCCTTGATCGGTTCATGCGTGTCGATCGCCAGCTTGTAGCGCGCCGCCTCCGTTACCGCCTTCAGGTAGTGCCGCGAGCCTTCCTGGGAATCGGTGTAGCCATAGTGCGTGCCGCCGCCGGCGCTGTGGAACTGCGCCGTGCCGGCATCGGTCACGTAGCCGGACTTGATGCTGTCCACGCCATGCTTCGCATACAGCTGGTAGGCGGCATCCATCTGGTCTTCGTAGCGCGCCACGTTGCCGCCGGTTTCGTGGTGTCCGATCAGGCGCACGCCCTTTTTGATGGCGTAGGCGCTGGTGGCGGCAAGGTCGAAGTCCGGATACGATTGCGTGAAGCTGAATTCCGAGCCGTCGCCGTACCATTTGCCGTCCCAACCGATGTTCCAGCCTTCCACCAGCACGCCGCGGAATCCGTTCTTCGCGGCGAAGTCGATGTAGCGCTTGGTGTTTTCCGTGGTGGCGCCGTGCTTCGCGCCCGACCCCCAGGTGCTTTTCTCAAGGTGCATTTCCCACCACACGCCGACGAATTTCGACGGGCGCACCCACGATACATCCCCCAGCTTGTTCGGTTCATTCAGGTTCAGGATCAGGTCCGACATATACAGCCCCGCCGCGTTGTCGGCGATCTGCATGGTGCGCCATGGCGTCGTGAAAGCGCCCTGCCGCTCGACCGGCGCGCCGATGGCCGATGGCGTCAGGTGCGCGCGCAGCTTCTGGCCGTCCACCTTGCGCAGCCACATCGACGCATAGTCGACCAGCGCCGCCTCGTGGAAGGCGATGTGCGTGCCGTCCCTGGTGCGTATCGTCATCGGCGTATTGGCCATGCCGACTTCGCTCAGCGGCGTCTTGCGGATCGCGTATTCCAGCGCCGCCATCTCGCCGGCCTGCTGCCACCACGCGGTGGCCGGCGCCGCGACGATGAACTCGGTCAGCTCATCGGCGATCTTCGTTTCCTTCAACTGCGGCTGGTCCGGAATCTCGTAGCGGAAGCCGACGCCGTCGTCGAACACGCGGAACACCAGCGCCATGCGGCGGTTCTGCTGCGCCTTCTGCACCAGTTCCAGCCGCAGCTCCTTGTAGTGATTGCGCACGTAGCGGCGCTCGCCCCATGGTTGTTCCCATGTGTCGTCATGCTCGGTGACGGCCTGCTTGTCGAGCGAGAAACCGCCGTCGAGCTCCGGGGCATTGGCCAGCAGGAAACCCAGCCGCGACGGCGCGATCAGTTGCTTGCCATGCCGCTGCACCTCGTACGCCAGGCGGCCGTCGCCGCCCAGCTGAACGGCCACGCTCAGCACCTTGTCCGGCGACGACACGGTCGCCAGTATGTCGTCGGCCAGCGCGCTGCCGGTGCTGGCGTACACGCCCAGCATCATGCTGCAGGCGGAGATCCAGCGGATTTTGACGGGAGTTGTATGCACTTGCTGTTCCTTGTTATGACGATGCGCAGTGCGCCGCGATGTAGGCGGCTTGCGACGGCATCTGGTTGACGCATAGCCCGATGACGGAGGCGATATTGTCCAGGTACTCGGCTACTTCTTTTTCTTCCAGCAGGTCGGCCAGCGGATGGTAGCCGTCGGCCTTGATGCCCTGGCCGTGTAGCACCTGCAGCCAGCCCACTTCGGCGAACAGCTCGTTGTCGATGCGGACGATGCGCCCGCGCGAGCGATACAGCTCCATCTTGGCGCGCAAGGTGTCCGGGATATCCATGGTGCGGCAGTAGTCCCAGAACGGCGTGTCGTCGCGCTCCGTGGCGTGGTAGTGCAGGATCAGGAAATCGCGGATGCGCTCGACCTCGAAGTCGCACTGCCGATTGAACTCGGCGATGTCGGCGGCCTGGAAGCCTTTGTCCGGGAAGAAAGTGATCAGCTTCGCAATCGTCGACTGGATCAGATGGATGCTGGTCGATTCCAGCGGCTCCATGAAGCCGGACGACAGGCCCACCGCCACCACGTTCTTGTTCCACACCTGCTTGCGCTTGCCGGTGGTGAAACGCAGCAGCTTGGGATCGGCCAGCGGACGCCCGTCCAGGTTGGCCATCAGGATGCCGGCCGCCTCGTCGTCGCTCATGTGCCGGCTCGAGAAGACATGGCCATTGCCGGTGCGGTGCTGCAGGCCGATACGCCATTGCCAACCCGCCGGCCGCGCGGTGGCGCGGGTGTAAGGCGCCAGCTCGGTGGATGCCAGCTCGCACGGCACCGCGTAGGCGCGGTCGCAGGGCAGCCAGTGCGTCCAGTCCTCGAAGCCCGTATGCAGCGCCTGTTCGATCAGCAGGCCGCGGAAGCCGGAGCAGTCGATGAACAGTTCGCCGCCGATCAATTCGCCGCTTTCCATGCGCACCGCGTCCACATGCCCGTCCGAGGCGCGCATCAGCGTGTCAACCACCTTGCCCTCGATGCGGCGCACGCCCTTGGCCTCGCTGTACTTGCGCAGATAGCGCGCATACAGACCGGCATCGATGTGGAAGGCGTGGACGATGTCGCCCAGCGGCGAATTGCCGTGCGAGCGGTCGGCGCGCATGAACTTGTTGGCCTTGGCCGCCATGCGGTTGATCGAATACCGTTCGATGTCCGGCGCCTTGCCCGCCTGGTGCATGCGCAGCCAGTACTGGTAGAACGGCAGCGTCGCCAGGTCCTGGCCGAAGATGCCGAAGCCGTGCATGTAGCTGTCGCCTATCCGGCCCCAGTCGCGGAACTCGATGCCCAGTTTGAACGTGGCCCTGGTCTCGCGCATGAACTCATCTTCGTCGATGCCCAGCACGGTGTTGAACAACTTGATCATCGGGATCGTCGATTCGCCGACACCGACCGTCGAAATCTCGTCCGACTCGATCAGTGTGATCTTCACCTTTTCGCCCAGCACCCGCGACAACGCCGCCGCCGACATCCAGCCGGCGGTGCCGCCACCGACGATCACCACGTTTTTGACGTTCTCCATTTACTCCGCCTTTATTAGTATCCTGTAGCTCCACGGCGCCATGTCGAAGCGGCTGCCGCTGTCCACGCGCACCGTCTCCCCGGTGCCGAAATCGCGGTAAGCGCCGGCGTGCAGGTCGCCGCTAAATCCGGCCTGCACTACCTTGCCACTCAGGTTAAACACCGCGAATACCTTGTCCTTCGCATTCTGCCGCACAAAGCTGAACACCTGCTTGGGCGCGTCGTTCGGCACCTGCAGCATGGTCGCGCCCCATTCTCCGTTCCACAGGGCCGTGTTGCGCTTTTTCAGCGACAGCAGGTTTTTGTACAGCGCTTCGTAAGGCGATGGCTGCCACTGTATCGCATCCCGCTCGAAGAAGGCCAGCCGCTTGTGGTTGCCGGCCTCCTGCCCGTTGTAGATCATCGGCATGCCTTCGCTGACGAAGGAAAACACGATGGCCGCATCCACCGCCGGACCGAAGATCTCGAACTCGGTGCCGTCCCATGCGTTCTTGTCGTGATTGGTGGTGTACAGCATGCGGTAGGCCTGCTTCGGATAGAACTTCTGGTTCCATGCATAGTAGGTGTACAGCGAGGTGGCGTCGGCCTTGCCCTCGGCGACGGCGCGCAGGCCGTCCCACCAGCTCCAGGCGTAGCTGGCGTCGAAGGCGTAGGCGTGCATGTCGCGGCTTTCCCATTCGGCCAGCATGAACACCGGCTTGATGGCGCGCAGCTCACGGCTGGCGTTGTCCCAGAAGTCCTGCGGTATCAGGCCGGCGGCGTCTGCGCGGTAGCCGTCCACACCGGCTTCGCGCACCCAATAGGTCATTGCCTGGGTCATGTAGCGGCGCAGGCCGGGCTGGGTGTAATCGAGGTCGATGATGTCGTCCCAGTCGTACCACGGCGTTGGATGGGCGTTGCCTTTGTAGTCCTTCTCGTACCATTCGGGATGGCTGGTGCGCAGCACGTTGTCCCACGAGGTGTGGTTGCCGACCCAGTCGAGGATCACGTGCAGGCCGAGGCCGTGGGCGGCGGTGACGAAGTGCCTGAAGTCGTCCAGCGTGCCGAATTCTGGATTGACGGCCATGTAGTCGCGCACCGCGTACGGGCTGCCCAGCGCGCCCTTGCGCTTGGCCTGGCCGATCGGGTGGATGGGCATCAGCCACAGGATATCGACGCCCAGCTCCTTCAGGCGCGGCAGCTGCTGTTCCGCAGCGCGGAAGGTGCCTTGCGGTGTGAACTGGCGGGTGTTGATCTGGTAGATGCTGGCGTTCTTGGTCCATTCCGCGTGCTGGAAGTGGACGTAGGGCTTGGGTTGATACGGATCGGCTGCGTGGGCGATGCCGACGGTGGCCAACAGCAGGGCCATGAGGAATTTGGTCATTGGTGATGCCGGTAGATGAAGCAAAAAAAGCCGGATTCCGGTGAGGGATCGGAATCCGGCGCAAAACGGAGCTTAGAACTTGACGTTGACGCCTGCCGTGTAGGTCCGGCCGTAGACCACCGTGTTGGTGATCAGGTTCGGATCGGACGTGTACTCGCGGAACGGCGTGTTGGTCCAGTTATGGCCCTGCAGGAAGACCGATACGCCCTTCAACCAACCACTCTGGAACTCGTACGAGGCTTGCAGGTCGACGATGGTTTCGCCCTTGATGAAGGTGAACTGCGAATCGCTGCGATAGTCGAGGATCTGGCCGACGAAGCTGGAGCGGCGATGCGCCGCCCATGCCAGCTGCACGCCGTTGTTTTCGTAGTAGAGCCGCAGGCTGCTGACGTTCTTCGACAGGCCCGGCAAGCCGATCTCCGACACGCTGTCCTTGAACACCGGGCCGTTCTGCGGCGAGACGAAGCCGCTGGTCGGCAGCTTCACCGAGCTGTCGGTGAACGAGTAGTTGGCGGCCACGCCGAAGCCTTCCAGCCACGGCGTGACCAGCGAGAACGGCACGTTGACCGCCATTTCATAGCCGTGCATATTGCCGCCCGAGCCGTTCTGCGGCTTGGTCAGGAAGCCCATGGTCGAACCCGCGTACGGGCCGGTCGTCGGCAACGGCGTATTGGCGCTGGTGTAGGGCTTGAAGTCGAACAGCTCCGGCGCGTTGATGATGTAGTTGTCCAGCTTCTTGAAGAAGCTCGCCACGCTGATGTAACCCTTCTTGCCGAAGTACTTCTCGTACGACAGGTCCAGCGAGCGCGCCTGGTAGGGCTTCAACTCCGGATTGCCGGCAAAGCCGGTCAGCGCCGGCGCCACCGAGGTGGCGTTCTGCACCGCGAAGTCCAGACTGGCCTTCATGTTGTCCAGGTTGGCGCGCGAGATCTGCTTGCCGGCGCCAAGGCGCAGCTTCTGTTCGCTGCCAAGGTCGAACGCCACGTTCATGCTCGGCAGGACGTTGGTGTAGCTGGCGCCACCGGTGCGCACGCTGTACGGACAGGTGTCGAAGGTGATGCCGGTGCAGCGCGCCAGATCCACCTGGTTGCCCGAGGCCTGCTGCTTGGTGTTGACCACCTGCAGGCCGAAGTTACCGGTGTACGGCAGCGACATCAGCGTGCCGTCCAGGTCCGCCATCGCATACGCGGTGGCCACCTTCTCGCCGACCGACCAGTCGCGTGACAGCACGGTGGCGTCGACCCAGCGGTTCAGGTCATAGATGGTGCCCAGCGTGCCGGTCGGGTCGAAGGACGCGACCATCAGGCCCGAGGCGCCGGCCGGCGCCACATCGGTGCCCGGCATGGCTGCGCTGGCGTAGCCGTCGCCGCCCTTGATCGACAGGCGGCCTTCCTGGCCGGTGCGCGACTTGTCGCGCTTGGTGTAGTTGATGCCGAAGGTGGCCGACGCCAGCGGACCCCATTCCAGCTCGCGGTGCGCGGTCAGGCGCACGCTGTTGACGGTGTCGTCGATGTTCGGCAGGCTGACGTAGCCGGCCTGCGGCGAGTTCGGTCCGCCGCCCCAGCCGTCCACGTCGGTCAGAAGCGCGACCTTGCGGTCCGAGTAATCGAGGCTGGTCTTGTATTTGACGTCGGCGAAGTTGGTGCCGTTGAAGCCGCTGAACGAGATCGAACCGAGCTGGCTGGCCGGCGTGTTGCCCGGCTGGCCGGCCGTGGTTTCGTAGTTCGAGATGTTCTTCACGCCGTGCGAGTGCGACAGATCGGTCTCTACGCGCCACTTGTCGTCCAGCTTCAGCTCATTGTTCCAGCCGAAGGACGCCAGCCTGTCCTCGTTCGAATACAGGTGGTTGCGGACATCGGCCTTGTAGTTGCTGATGGTGCCGCTGCTGGCGATGCCGTTCGAGACCACGGCGTTGGTCAGCACGCCGTTCGGATCGTAGGGGCCGGTGCCGAAGGCCACCGCGCCTTCAATGCCGGTCTTCTTGGTGCTTTCGTCGCCGCGCGAATAAAACACGTCGACGGTGGATTTGAAGTTCTGGTTAGGCTTGTACTGCAAGGTCAGCGAGGCGCCATCGCGGTCGCTCTTGCGGCGCGAGGTCTCGGCCAGGAAGCCGCCCGGCACCGCCACCTGCGCGCCGTTGTAGTCCAATGTCGGCGCCCAGCCGCCCCAGCTGTCGAATTTCAGTTCGCCGCCATTGTCTTCCTTGAACTTGGTCAGGCCCAGCGACAGGCCGATGGTGCGGTTGGCGAACTGGTCGACATAGGTGAGGGTGGCGCGGTGGCCAGAGCCCAGGTCCGAGCCGGAATCGACGCCGATGCGTTCCTTTTTCGCGCTGGCGGCCAGCACGCGCTTGCCGAAGTCCAGCGGACGCAGGGTGCGCAGGTCGATGGTCGAGGCCAGGCCCTGGCCCATCAGGCTGGCGTCCGGGGTCTTGTACACCAGCACGGAGCCGGTCAGCTCGGACGGGAACAGGTCGAATTCCGGGCTGCGGGCATCGCTGGTGGACGCCTGCTCGCGGCCGTTCAGCAGCGAGCCGTTGAAGCTCGGCGACAGGCCGCGCACGCTGACGTCGGTGGCCTTGCCATTGACCTTGTTGCGCTGCGTGGTCACGCCGCTCAGGCGCGAGATCGACTCGGCCACGGTGTTATCGGGCAGCTTGCCGATGTCCTCGGCGGAAATCGCCTCGACGATGGAGCTGGAGTTTTTCTTGATCGAGATCGCTTCCTCGATGCCGCGGCGGATGCCGGCCACGGTGACGACGGTCATCTCGGCGTCGGTCTTCTTCTTCGCTTCCGCCTTGGCCTTGGCGTCGTCGGAGGTGGTGTCGGCCTGCTGCGCATGGGCCAGGCCGAACATCATCAAGGCGCAGGCCGCCGCCATCGGGTGCAGCCGGAAGCGCCCCTGTACTGTTTTGGTGGTCATAAAAGTGTCCCTAAAAATTATTGTGGTTGCAGGACGGATGTTGTAGCGGAAGGAAAATAGGGTCAATCACGCGCTGTCCGGAAAATAAAGGAAGCCTGAAGATTGGCCGCCAAGTGCCTGATTTGTCGCGCATTGCCTTGTCGGGGCCTGATGTGGTGTTTTGTCTACGCTGCACGTAATTTAGCTACAAAGCGCGCTACACTTTCAGCATGAAAATATTAATGATCGAAGACGACCTGGCCATAGGCCGGGCGCTGCTGTCGGTGTTCCAGGACGAGGGACACGCGGTAATCTGGGTGCGGATGGCGGAGGGCGCGATCGCCCGGCTGCAGTCCGAGCCGTTCGACGCCGTGCTGCTCGACCTCGGCCTGCCCGACGGCGACGGCAACGCGCTGCTGCGCGACATGCGGGCGCAGGGCCTGTCGCTGCCGGTGCTGATCATGACGGCGCGCGACAGCCTGGAGGACCGGCTCAACGGCTTCAACACCGGCGCCGACGATTACCTGATCAAACCGTTCGAGATTCCCGAGCTGCTGGTACGGTTGCGCGCCATCGTGCGCCGCGCGAACGGCAACGTCGACGGCGGCGAATCGCTGTGGACCTTGGGCGAGTTGGTGCTCGACGAGAGCCGCATGCTGGTCACGCGCGCCGGCGCGGCGGTGTCGTTGTCGCGCACCGAGTTCGCGCTGCTGCTGACCTTGATGAAGCAGTCCGGCCGCGTGTTGACGCGCGCCGAGCTGGAACAGGGCTTGCCGTACAGCGTGGGGCAGACGCTGGATGTGCACATCTCCAATCTGCGCAAGAAGGTCGGCGACCGCGTGATCCGCACGGTGCGCGGCGTCGGCTATATGGTGCAGCGTGGATAAGCAGTCGTCGCTGTTCCGGCGATTGATGCTGGGTTTTTCCGGCGTGATTGCGCTGGTGGCGCTGGCCGGGTTCACCTATGTGGCGTTCGAGGCCAAGGCCACGCAGCGCAACCGCACCGCCAGCGAGAACGCCGCGCACACGCGCGAGCTGTTGCTGCATCTGATGGAGATCGCCGACCAGCCGGAGCGCATGCGGCGCGCGGCGGCCATGCTGGAGTCGGTGCGCAAGGAGATGTTCCGCGAGCTGGATTACCACTCGCGCGTGCGGCTGAAGGTGTGGAAGGACGGCGCACTGCTCTACAACTCGCTGCCGGATCTGCCTGAGGTGCTGCCGGCGCCAGGCAGTGCCGCTGCCCGCCACGCCAACGCCTGGGTCAGCGCCGTCGAGCGCGATGCGACGCATGGGCTGGTGGTCGAGCGCAGCCATGAGGTGGACGATGAATGGATGCTGAGTTTTTCCGGCGTCAGCTTCCTGCTGTCGTCGACGATCTTCAGCCTGCCCTTGCTGCTGCTGCCGGCATGGCTGATCGTCGGTATTGGACTCAGGCCCTTGCGCTCGATCGCCGACGAGATCGAGGCGCGTTCGGTGTCGGACTTGACGGCGCTGCCGGATTCCGACTACCGCGAGCTGTCGCCGCTGGTGATGGCGATCAACCGGCTGATGACGCGGCTGAGCCAGCGCATCGAGCGTGAACACGAATTCCTGACCGACGCCGCGCACGAGTTGAAGACGCCGCTGGCGGCGATCCAGATCAACGCCCATCTGCTGCTGAGCCGCAGCGCGGCCGAGAGCCCGGAGCGCAGCGCCGAAGCGGGCCAGGGCTTGCGCGACGGCGTAGCGCGGGCCACGCACATGGTGCACCAGTTGCTCGCGTTCGAACGGGCGCGCGCCGAGCCGGGCGCCGAGCCCCTGCCGCAGACGGATTTGTGCGGCTTCGTGCGCAGCCGGCTGGCGTCGGCGGCGCCGCTGGCTGTGCAGCGCGGCATCGATATCGAGTTTCAGTCGGAAGCGTCGTGCGCCATGGCGATGCATGTCGAGAGCATGGCGGCGCTGCTGGACAATTTGATCAGCAACGCGATCAAGTATTCGCCGGAGTCGGGCAAGATCCATGTGCGGCTGGCGGCGCTGGAGCAGGGCTACCGCCTGACCATCGCCGACCAGGGGCCAGGCATTGCGCAGGCCCTGCATCGGAAAGTGTTTGAACGTTTCTACCGCGTGCCGGGACAGGAGCAATCCGGCAGCGGCCTTGGACTGGCGATCGCCGAGCGGGCGGCGGAGCGCAACGAAGGCACCATCACGCTCGCCGCCGGCGATGACGGCAAAGGACTCACCGTCACCGTCGACTTCGAATCCGGGGTCAGGTCCCCCATTTCTACACGAGCTGGAGCGTAGCGGCAGCTACAGTCGAGGCCGTGTAGAAAAGGAGGACCTGACCCCGGGTTTTACTCTTGCGGAGTCAGCGCCAGGGCGGCGCTGAAGTCGCCCATCGGCTTGGCGCCGTTGGCGGCCAGCGCCTTGTCGCGCGTGACCAGGCCGTCCAGTACCGGCAGGCCGAAGCGGCGGGTGATGGCGCGCAGGATCGAGGCCGAGTCATATTGCGTATGGTCGACGCCCTTCTTCACGTACGGCGACACGATGATCGTCGGCACGCGGGTGCCCGGACCCCACTTGTCGCCCTTCGGTGGGCTGGCGTGGTCGTAGAAGCCGCCGTTTTCGTCGTAGGTGACGATCACCAGCATGTTCTTCCACTGCGGGCTCTTTTTCAGCTTGGCGATGACGTCGGCGATGTGCGCATCGCCGTCGGCCACCGAAGCGTAGCCGGCGTGCTGGTTCAGGTTACCCTGCGGCTTGTAGAACGCCACCGGCGGCAAGGTGCCGTTGGTCACATCCGCCACGAACTGGGTGTCGTAATCCTTCAGGTGCGCCGCGCGGTAGGCCGCGTTCTTCACCGGATCCATGTTGGCGAAGTAGTTGAACGGCTGGTGGTGGAACTGGAAGTTGGGCGGATTGGTGATCGCGCCGCGCGTGGTGCCGGTGGTGGCGGCCGTCGTGTCCTTCCAGGCGCCGGCGTACCAGGCCCAGTCGACGTTCTTGCCGGTCAACAGGTCGCCGATGTTCTTCTGCGTCTGCGGCGGCAGCGTGTTGGACTTGCTGGTGTCCGCGTACAGGTGGGTGCTGTCGTCGGCGGCGAAGCTGTTGCTGCTTGGCTGGAACGGCGGCTGCATGGTATTGACCGCGTAGAACATGCCGGTCGAGTCGGCCGGCGTGATGGCGCCGTCGTTGGCGTAGGCCGGTGCGCCGTTCAACACGCTGGCCGGGGCGTTGGCGGCCGGCGTCAGGCGCACGAAGTTGCCGTTGGAGTCGACGTCGATCTTGGCGATTGAGCCCTTGGCCACCGAGGTGTCGGCGTTCGGGTATTGCGGCGCGCAGGCGCAGATCAGGTACTGGTGGGTCAGGAAGGAGCCGCCGAAGGCGCCGATGTACAGGTTGTCGGCCAGCGCGTATTGCTTGGCGATGTCCCACATCTTCATCTTGCTGCCGTCGTAGTAGCCCATGGTGAGGCCGCCGGCGTCGGAGTAGGCCGCGAACTTGTCGTTGGCGCCGCCGTTGATCTGCATCTGGTTGTTGTAGAAGCGGTGCACCAGGTCGCGCGTGATGACCGATTGCGCCATGTACAGCGGGCTGTTGGCGTCGTCGATCTGGAACGGCTTGTTCGGCAGGTTGGCCGATTGCGCCTGCGTGATCACCACGCTCTGGCCGGCGGCGGCCATGCCGCCCCAGGTCGGCGGCAGCACCGGCAGCGCGCTGCCGTCGAAGTCCTTCTGCGCCACGTAGGCGCTGGTCGAGGTCGGGTTCACGCCCGGCACGCCGTTGGCGCCAGGGAACAGGCCGTACAGGTTGTCGAAGCCGCGGTTCTCGGCGTAGATGACGACGATGTTCTTGATGTTGTTCAGCGCCAGGCCGGAGGTCAGCGTGGCGGCGATGTCGGCCGGCGCGCTCAGCGTGCTGGCGGCGGCGATGACGTTGGTGACGCTGGCGTTCTCGGCCTTCAGCTTGGCCTGGTCGTCGCCGCTGACGGCGTTGATATCGGCCACCAGGTTCGCTTCGGACACGCCCAGCTTGGCGGCCAGCTTGCTGCTGGCGGCGGCGAAGTCGCCGCCGTTGGCGTCCATCATGGCGACCAGTTCGGTGGTGATGGCGTCGACAAAGCCGGTGTGGCCGTTCGGCGCGCGCAACACCAGTTTCTGCGTGACCTTGGTGCCGGCGTCGCCGACGGCGTCGTGGCGGATGGCGTCGGTGCCGACGGTGACCAGCAGCGCGCCGGTGCTGGCGCCGGTGATGGCGAACTTGCCGTCGGCGCCGGTGCGCACGGACGAGGAGCCGCTGTCGCAGGTCAGCTTGGCGCTGGTGCTTTCCAGGCAGACCACGGCGTTTTCATAGTAGCTGCCGACCACCTGGCCGCTCAGCGTCGGGACGCCGTCGGACGAGCTGCCGCAGGCGATCAGGCCGGCGCCCAGGCCGATCGACATGAGCATGAGGGGGAGGGGCCGCATCGGATTGAGTTTCATCTTCTTGCCTTGTGGGTGGGGTGTCAAAGCGGGTCATGCTAGGCATCAAATATTTCAGGACGATGAAATGATGTGTATCGTTTTGTATCTTTGGCTTTGTGTCATCCAGCGGTCATTTCATGTTGCTAGGCTTGCGGCATGAAACAGATTTATATTGCCCTGATCGCCGCGCTGCTGAGCGCCTGCCATGGCGAGACGCCGCCCGCGTCCGTGTCCGCTCCTGTCGCCAAACCGGCCGTCAAGCCGGCCGCCGCCTACGCGCCGATGAAACGCCAGCCACCGGTGCCGGAGTTGACGGCGATGGGCCGTGCGATGTTCCACGAACCGACGCTGTCGGCATCCGGCCGCATCAGCTGCGCCAGCTGCCACAACCCGGACAACGGCTACAGCCCGGCCAACCGGCTGTCGGCGCAACTGGGTGGCGGCGATGGCGCCACGCAGGGCACGCGCGCCGCGCCGTCGCTGAAGTACCTGCAGACGGTGCCGCCTTTCACCGAGCACTATCACGACGACGATGGCGACGACAGCACCGACGCAGGTCCTACCGGCGGCTACGATTGGGACGGCCGCGCCGGTTCGGCACACGAACAGGCGCGCGGTCCGCTGCTGTCACCGCGCGAGATGGGCAACAAGGACGATGCGGCGGTGGTGGCCAAACTGCGCAACGGTCCGCTGGCGGCGCAGTTCCGCAAGACCTTCGGCGACGACATCTTCGACCACGACGACGCGGCGATGCGCGCGGCCTTGATGGCGCTGGAAGTGTTCCAGGAAAGCCCGGCGGACTTCTATCCGTACACCAGCAAGTACGACGCCTTCCTGCGCAAGCAGGTCACGCTGACGCCGCAGGAAGCGCGCGGGCTGGCCTTGTTCAACGACGAGGCCAAGGGCAATTGCGCATCCTGCCACATCAGCCGCATCTCGCAGGGCGGCGCCTTCCCGCAGTTCACCGATTACGGGCTGGTCAACCTCGGCGTGCCGCGCAACGGCAAGCTGGCGGTCAACGCCGATCCGAAGTATTTCGACCTCGGCCTGTGCGGCCCGGACCGCACCGACCTGCGCGACCATCCCGAATACTGCGGCCGCTTCAAGACGCCGTCGCTGCGCAACGTGGCCCTGCGCAAGGTCTACTTCCACAACGGCAGCTTCGACAGCCTGGAGCAGGTGGTGCGCTTCTACGTGCAGCGCGACACGGTGCCGCAGAAGTGGTATCCGCGCAATCCGGACGGCAGCATCCACAAGTTCGACGACCAGCCGCGCGGCATGGACGACAACGTCAACGTCGAAGCCCCGTTCGGCGGCAAGCCCGGCAGCAAGCCGGCGCTGACCGACAAGGAGATCGCCGACGTGGTGGTTTTCCTCAAAACGCTGACCGACGGCTACTCCGGGGTCAGATCCGACAATCGGACACGGACCCAGCAGTAGAGCGGCTTAGCGTCCAGCTCGTGTCCGAATGTCGGATCTGACCCTAATGCCGTTAAGTTAAGGCGCGTCGTTCCCGCGAAAGCGGGAACCCATACTGAGTTTGCCCCGGACTCGCTGCATGGATTCCCGCTTTCGCGGGAATGACGATGAGCGATATCGCCTTAACTTAACGGCATTAGGATCTGACCCCGGAGCTGGGCTGATTCACACGCTGCCGGCGCGCTCAATGACCAGGATGCGCGCCGTGCCGCGCGGATGCGCCGAATGGGCGTCGCCTTCGCCGGCGTGGAAAATGTCGCCCGCTCGCAGGTGGACGACGTGCTCGATGCCGTCCACGCGGTAGTGCATGTCCACTTCGCCATCCATCACGGCAAACACCTCTTCACCGTCGTTGACGTGCCAGCCGTAGGGCTGGTCGGTCCAGTGCAGGCGCACAGTGGCATCCCGCATCGCGGCGATCGGGGTGGCGCCCCAGGCTCGATCGGCGGTGTAGTCCCTGCTGCGTACTATCTTCATGCTTTGTTCCAGTCGTATTCCATCTGCAGCGCGGTGCGCGCGGCCAGTTCGCGGCCAGCCAGCCGTTCGACCAGGTGCAGCGACATGTCCATGCCGGCCGAGATGCCGCCGGAGGTGACGATGCGGCCGTTGTCTATCCAGCGGCGGCCGGCCGGGATTTCCACGCGCGGGAAGGCGGCGCGCAGCTCGTCGATATCTTCCCAATGCGTGGTGGCTTGCTGGCCGTCCAGCAGCCCCGCCTGCGCCAGCAGGAAGGCGCCGGTGCAGACCGAGGCCACCAGTTCGCAGTCGCGCGCCATGCCGGCGATCCATGCGATGACTTCGGGTTTGGCCTGCTCCGCCGTCACCACGCCGCCGGGGACGATCAGCACGTCGATCCTGCCGGCGCTGTCGAAATCAGATTCGGGCTGCACGGCGAGGCCGGCGCGCGCGCGCAGCATGGCGGAGCGCTGGCCGATGGTGCGCACGCGGAACGGCGCCTGGGTGCCCGGCGCCAGCTTGGCGGCCACGCGCGTGGCACAGGTGAACACTTCGTACGGTCCGGCGAAATCGAGTACTTCAAGGTCGTTGAAGACATAAATGCCTATAGTGCGTGTCATGTGGATCTCCTTTGTCGATGAGACCATCTTGCCGCCAAACGCATTGACATAAATGACATCGATGGTGGAATATCTGCCACATGACCAAACCTATCGACATCTGGCTGCTGGTGTTCCCCGGCTTCCTGCTGCTGGACGCCACCGGCCCCGCGCAAGTGTTCTCCACCGCGAACGACGAGGCGCGCGACGCCGGTCAGCCGGAGCCCTATCGCATCCGCATGACCGCGCCGGGCGGCGGGCCGGTGGCGTCGTCTTCCGGCGTCAGCTTACTGACAGAGCCGCTGCCGCGCCGCAGCCTGGCCGGCGCCACCCTGATCGTCGCCGGCTGCCGCGGCCTCGATGGCGCCGGCACCGTGCTGGCGCCGGCCACGATAAGCTGGGTGCGGCGCGCCGCCGGCGAGGTAGCGCGCTGCTGCTCGGTGTGCACCGGCGCCTTTGTGCTGGCGCGGGCCGGCCTGCTGGACGGCCGCCGCGCCGTCACCCATTGGCTCGACGCGGCCCGGCTGCAGGCGCAATATCCGGCCATCGAGGTGCAGGACGACGCCATCTACATCAAGGACGGGCCGGTCTACACGTCGGCCGGCATCGCCGCCGGCATGGACCTGGCACTGAGCCTGGTGGAGGAGGATCGCGGCCGCGCCGCCGCGCTGGGCACGGCCAAGCGGTTGGTGGTGTTCTACAAGCGGCCCGGCGGCCAGCGCCAGTTCAGCTCCGAGCTGCTGGCGCAGGCCGATCCGCAAGGCTTGCACGGCCAGCTGACCGGCTGGCTGCGTCCGCGCCTGAAGCGGCAGATCGACGTCGAGCAGATGGCGGCGGCGTTCGCGCTGTCGGTGCGCACGCTGCACCGCCGGCTGCAGCGCGAGGCTGGCGTCTCGCCGGCGCAGCTGCTGCTGCGCTTGCGCATGGAGGCGGCGTGCGGCTTGCTGGAGCGGCCCGGCATGACGGTCAAGCGCGCGGCCAGCCAGAGCGGCTTCGGCAGCGAGTACAATCTGCGGCGCGCGTTTGCCGCGCAGCTGGGCGTGGTGCCCAGCGAATACCAGGCGCGCTTTGGCTGAATCGGGAAGATCGAATGCGGGAATTTGAAAAATGGGTGGCGCGCGTGCTGCTGCTCAACAGCGCGCTGGCGCTCGGTGTCAGCCTCGGCCTGCTGGGCGAGTCGCAGGAGGCGTCGGCGCTGCCGCTGCTGTACAGCGCGGCGATGCTGGGCTTCCTCGGCGCCGTGCTGTCGCTCAAGCGCTGGAAGCTGGGCCTGTGGGCCGGCGTGGCGTATTACGCGCTGCAGCTGTTCAGCTACTATCCCTTCGACGGCGGCTGGCACTTCGCGGTCAAGGCCGGCGTCAGCATCGGCCTGGTGATGCGCTTCCACGGCGGCGTGTTCATCGTCAACATGGTGGCCCTGGCGCTGCTGGCGGCCACCGCCGCCGTGCTGGTGTGGCGCTACCGGGAAGTCGTCGAGAAGACCTGACCGCCCAGGTAGCTGTAGTAGAAGCGTTCCTGGCTGGTCGAGATCAGCACGCGGTGGGCGCGCAGGAAATCGCGGCCCAGTATCATCTCGATGTTCTTGACGCCGAACTGCTGCAGGTTGTTGACGTCGGCGATGGCCAGGCGCGGCTTGCCGATGTTTTCTTCGCCGATCGTGAAGCTGTCGAAGGTGGCGTTCCACTTGGGCGTGTCCTTGCCGCTGATGCCGGTCACCGCGCCGCCTTCGCTCACGCCGGCGCCGCCCGGCTTGATGCCCAGTTTGTCCGCCGTCTGCAGGTCGACCAGCGAATGGGCGGCGCCGGTATCGATCAGCGCGCGGATCTTGCGGCCGTTGAGTTGGACCTGCACATAGGCGGCGGAGTGCTTGTCTGCCAGCTCCAGCGGCACGTCCAGCGCCTGCGTGTCCCAGTAGGCCAGCGACCTGTCGCCGCCGCAGCCGTCGTTGCGGAAGAACTTGAGCTGCTTGCCGGCCAGCGCGATTTCCAGGTCGGCCTGCAGCAGATAGTCGGCGCCGACCAGGCCGCCGTAGCCGGGGTAGTCGAGGCCATCGACCACCGGGAACCAGGTTCTGGCCACGCGCGCCGGGCCGATGATCACTTCCTCCGGCTGCGCCGCGAACTGCGCCGTGTCGCCGCCGATGCCGCGCACGCGGTTCAGCGTGCGGGTCAGCGGCTGCTGCTGGCGGTCCATCTCGGCGCGCGTCAGCTGCGTTTTGTGGGCGCCGGTGTCGATCAGCATGTGCACCGTCTTGCCGTTGATCTGGCCATCGATGAAGGGCGTGCCGGCCGCCTCGTAGATATTCAGGTCGAGCGCGGCCAGTTCGGTAAAGCGGCAATCTGCGTGGGCCTGGGCGGCGGCCAGCAACATGCCGGCCCCCAGCATGCGTTGCAGGATGGGGGCCATCATCAGTTCGGCTTGCGGAAGCGCAGGATGAACTGGTCGGTGTGGGCGCGGATGCCGGTTTCAAACACCTGGGCCGAGCGGTCGTCGGCCGGGTTGCGCAGCACCTGCGATTCGGCGTCCAGCACGAAGCCGGCGGCCAGCACTTCCTTCTTGACCAGCGCCTCGTCGATGCGGTGCAGCTTGGCCATGCCGGCGTCGTCCAGGCCGGGCTGGGCCGAATGGTCCAGCACTATATAGTAGCCGCCCGGTTTCAGCGCCTCGAACACGGCCTTGTTCAGCTCGGCCGTGCCGGCGGCGCCGCTCCAGATGTGGATGTCGTGGTAGTTCTGCGAGGTCCACACCAGGTCGGCCTTGACCGGCACGTTGAGCGAGGCGGCGCTGATCGCTTCATGCACGTTGGCGCGGCCCGGTTCGGCCGACACGGGCGGCGGCAGCGGCTTGCCCTTCAGGCGGTCCACCAGCACCTGCGGCGCGATCGCGTACACCGAACCCTTCGGGCCGACCGCCGTGCTGAACAGGCGGGTGAAGTAGCCGCGGCCGGCAAAGTAATCGACCACGACCTGGCCCGGCTGGACCTTGGCGAAGGCCAGCATCTCGGCCGGCTTGCGGTCGGCGTCGCGCGCCTTGTCGGCGTCCGGGCGGCCGGCATCGGCCACGGCGGCGGCGGCCAGCGGCGCTTGGCCGGCGGCACCGGCGTGGCCGGCGGCCAGTAACAGGGCCATGGTGCTGCTCAGGCAAAGTAATCCAAGGGTGCGGCTTCTAGGCAACAGTTTCATTTTGAAAGTCTCCGTAGGTGGGTGAACCGGTTTTCCCCGCCTTAGCTGTGCAGGCGAGTTCCGGATTATGCACCGGATATATCAAATTGACATTGCTTAACCCCTCTGTTCAGTCATCTGCTTGTCACACGGCAAGGGCAAAATGTCCGTATGGATATATTTTTCTGCTGGGAAAATGGCACTATCGACATGAAAGTTTCCTGGTGAACTGTTTTTTTAGGTAACTTTTTTAATAAATAAACATTCTCCTATAGCAGGTTGCGAGAGAGAGACAGCGGTTGAAATAAATTCTTTTGGGAAATCTACTCAGATATAATCGGCCCTTGGAATCCTGCTGGAAGAGGCGTTCATCTGGTTCGAGCTTGGTTGGCCCGCAACTTAATGGCCAAAAGAAAAGTTTACTTAATGAAAGTCCAAATTCCGTCGTTATATACAGTACGGAGTAGTTTTTTCCGACAGCACCATAAAAATTTTGTTAAAAAAGTAACAAATCCACTACAGGGCTCGAGCATCAGACAAAAGCTGATCGCTCGAGTTGCTTTCTGAGCAGCCAGAGAAGTACCTCCAGGAGAAATAGTATGAGTTTCGCGACCAGTTTTACCACTGAGCAGATTGCCAGTTTCAGCACAGCCCAGATCATCACACTGGCAACTGCCGACATTGCAGCGTTCAATTCTGACCAGCTGGCCGCGTTCACTACTGCGCAAATTCCCGCCTTCACGACTGCCCAGATTGCCGGAGGCCTGAACTCCACCCAGATCGCCTTCCTGACGACCAAGCAGGCCAACGCGCTGACCTCGACCCAGATCGCCGCGCTGCAAACCTCCGCCATCGCCGCGCTGACCACCAACGACGTCGCCGCGCTGGCCACGGCCACTATCGGCGGCATCACCGCCAACCAGGTCAAGGCGCTGACGACCGACCAAGTGGTCGCCCTGACCAGCAACCAGGCCGCGCAACTGAGCTCGACCCAGGTCGCCGCGCTGAGCACCAACGCCATCGGCGCCCTGGAAACCGCCGACCTGGCCGCGATCAAGACCGCCTCCATCGCCGTGCTGACCAGCGCCCAGGTGGCCGCGCTGACCACGGCGCAAGTCAATACGATGGGCACCGCTTCGGTGGCCGCGCTGAGCACCGCCGGCATCGCCGCGCTGAGCAGCGACCAGGCCGTCGCGCTGACCTCGGCGGAAATCGCCGCCATGAGCACCACGCAAGTGGTCGCGCTGTCGAGCAAGGCCCTCGGCGCGATTGAAACCGCCGACCTCGCCGGCCTGAGCACCAACGACATCGCCGCCCTGCGCACCTCGCAGCTGGTCGGCCTGGCCACCGCGCAAGTTGCCGCGCTGTCGACCAACCAGATCGCCGCGTTGAGCGCCGCCGCCATTGCCGGCCTGAGCACCGACCAAGTGGTCGCGCTGACCACCGCCCAAGCGAGCTCGCTGAGCACCGCGCAAGTGGCCGGCCTGAGCACCAAGGCCATCGCCGCGCTGGAAACGGCCGACTTCGCAGCCTTGAAATCCGACGCGATTGCCGCGCTGAGCGCCGCGCAAGTCAAGGCGCTGACCACGAATCAAGTGGTCGCGCTGACCACGGCCGAAGCCGCCGCGCTGAGCACCGCGCAAGTGGCCGCGCTGTCGAGCGATGCCGTCGCCGCGCTGGAAACGGCCGACCTGTCGGCCATCAAGACGGCCGCCATCGCCGCCCTGAGCAGCGCCCAGGTCGCCGCGCTGACCACCGCCCAAGTCAACACGCTGGCCACCGCTTCATTGGCCGCGCTGAGCACCGCCGGCATCGCCGCGCTGACCACCAACCAGGTTGTCGCGCTGACCTCGGCCCAGCTGAGCAGCATGAGCTCGGCACAAGTCGCCGCGCTGTCGAGCAACGCCATCGGTGCGATTGAAACCGCCGACATCGTCGGTCTGACCACCGCCAACGTCGCCGCGCTGCGCAGCGCGCAGCTGGTGGGCCTGGCCACGGCGCAGGTCGCCGCGCTGTCGACCAACCAGATCGCCGCGCTGAGCACCGCCGCCGTGTCCGGCCTGACCACCGACCAGATCGTGGCGCTGACCACCGCGCAAGCGAGCTCGCTGAGCACCGCGCAAGTGGCCGGCCTGAGCACCAAGGCCATCGCCGCGTTGGAGACGGCCGATTTCGCAGCCTTGAAATCCGACGCCATTGCCGCGCTGAGCGCCAATCAGGTCAAGGCCCTGACCACCGATCAAGTGGTCGCGCTGACCACGGCCGAAGCGGCCGCGCTGAGCACCGCGCAAGTGGCCGCGTTGTCGAGCAACGCCATCGCCGCGCTGGAAACGGCTGACCTGTCGGCCATCAAGACCGCCGCCATCGCCGTCCTGAGTTCCGCTCAAATTGCCGCGCTGACGACCAAACAAGTCAACACGCTGGCCACCGCTTCGCTGGCCGCGCTGAGCACCGCCGGCATCGCCGCGCTGACCACCGACCAGGTTGTCGCGCTGACCTCGGCTCAACTGAGCAGCATGAGCTCGGCCCAAGTGGCCGCGCTGTCGAGCAACGCCATCGGCGCGATTGAAACCGCCGACATCGTCGGCCTGACCACCGCCAACGTCGCCGCGCTGCGCAGTTCGCAACTGGTGGGCCTGGCCACGGCACAAGTCGCCGCACTGTCGACCAACCAGGTCGCCGCGCTGAGCACCGCCGCCGTGTCCGGCCTGACCACCAACCAGATCGTTGCGCTGACGACCGCGCAAGCGAGCTCGCTGAGCACCGCGCAAGTGGCCGGCCTGAGCACCAACGCCATCGCCGCGCTGGAAACGGCCGACTTCGCAGCACTGAAGTCCGACGCGATTGCCGCCCTGAGCGCCAATCAGGTCAAGGCGCTGACGACCGACCAAGTCGTCGCGCTGACCACGACTGAGGCCGCCGCGCTGAGCACCGCGCAGGTGGCAGCGCTGTCGTCCAACGCCATCGCCGCGCTGGAAACGGCCGATCTGTCGGCCATCAAGACGGCCGCCATCGCCGCCCTGAGCTCCGCCCAAGTCGCGGCCCTGACGACCAAACAAGTCAACACGCTGGCCACCGCTTCGCTGGCCGCGCTGAACACCGCCGGCATCGCCGCGCTGACCACCGACCAGGTTGTCGCACTGACCTCGGCCCAACTGAGCAGCATGAGCTCGGCACAAGTCGCCGCGCTGTCGAGCAACGCCATCGGCGCGATTGAAACCGCCGACATCGTCGGCCTGACCACTGCCAACGTCGCCGCGCTGCGCAGTGCGCAACTGGTGGGGCTGGCAACCGCACAGGTTGCCGCGCTGTCGACCAACCAGATCGCCGCGCTGAGCACCGCCGCCGTGTTCGGCCTGACCACCAACCAGATCGTCGCGCTGACCACCGCGCAAGCGAGCTCGCTGAGCACCGCACAAGTGGCCGGCCTGAGCACCAACGCCATCGCCGCGCTGGAAACGGCCGACTTCGCAGCATTGAAGTCCGATGCGATCGCCGCCCTGAGCGCCAATCAGGTCAAGGCGCTGACGACCGATCAAGTCGTCGCGCTGACCACGACTGAGGCCGCCGCGCTGAGCACCGCGCAGGTGGCGGCGCTGTCGTCCAATGCCATCGCCGCGCTGGAAACGGCCGACCTGTCCGCCATCAAGACCGCCGCCATCGCCGCCCTGAGCTCCGCCCAGGTCGCCGCGCTGACCACCAAACAAGTCAACACGCTGGCGACCGCTTCGCTGGCCGCGCTGAGCACCGCCGGCATCGCCGCGCTGACCACCGACCAGGTCGTCGCGCTGACCTCGGCCCAACTGAGCAGCATGAGCTCGGCGCAGGTCGCCGCGCTGTCGAGCAACGCCATCGGTGCGATTGAAACCGCCGACATCGTCGGTCTGACCACCGCCAACGTCGCCGCGCTGCGCAGCGCGCAGCTGGTGGGCCTGGCCACGGCGCAGGTCGCCGCGCTGTCGACCAACCAGATCGCCGCGCTGAGCACCGCCGCCGTGTTCGGCCTGACCACCAACCAGATCGTGGCGCTGACCACCGCGCAAGCGAGCTCGCTGAGCACCGCACAAGTGGCCGGCCTGAGCACCAACGCCATCGCCGCGCTGGAAACGGCCGACTTCGCAGCACTGAAGTCGGACGCGATCGCCGCGCTGAGCGCCAATCAGGTCAAGGCGCTGACGACCAGCCAGATCGTTGCACTGACCACGGCCGAAGCGGCCGCGCTGAGCACCGCGCAAGTTGCCGCGCTGAGCACCGCCTCGGTTGCCGCGCTGGAAACGGCCGATCTGTCGGCCATCAAGACGGCCGCCATCGCCGCCCTGAGTTCCGCCCAGGTTGCCGCGCTGGGCACGACGCAAGTCAACACCTTGGCCACCGCTTCGCTGGCCGCGCTGAGCACCGCCGGCATCGCCGCGCTGACCACCGACCAGGTTGTCGCACTGACCTCGGCTCAACTGAGCAGCATGGGTTCCGCGCAAATCGGCGCCTTCTCCAGCAACGCCATCGGCGCGATTGAAACCGCCGACATCGTCGGCCTGACCACCGCCAACGTCGCCGCGCTGCGCAGTGCGCAGCTGGTGGGTCTGGCGACCGCACAGGTCGCCGCGCTGTCGACCAACCAGATCGCCGCGCTGAGCACCGCCGCCGTGTCCGGCCTGAGCACCAACCAGATCGTCGCGCTGACCACCGCGCAAGCGAGCTCGCTGAGCACCGCACAAGTGGCTGGTCTGAGCACCAACGCCATCGCCGCGCTGGAAACCGCCGACTTCGCAGCACTGAAGTCGGACGCGATCGCCGCCCTGAGCGCCAATCAGGTCAAGGCGCTGACCACGAATCAAGTGGTTGCACTGACCACGACCGAAGCGGCCGCGCTGAGCACCGCGCAAGTTGCCGCGCTGAGCACCGCCTCGGTTGCCGCGTTGGAAACGGCCGATCTGTCGGCCATCAAGACGGCCGCCATCGCCGCCCTGAGCTCCGCCCAGGTCGCCGCGCTGGGCACGACGCAAGTCAACACCTTGGCCACCGCCTCGCTGGCCGCGCTGAACACCGCCGGCATCGCCGCGCTGACCACCGACCAGGTCGTCGCACTGACCTCGGCCCAACTGAGCAGCATGAGCTCGGCACAAGTCGCCGCGCTGTCGAGCAACGCCATCGGCGCGATTGAAACCGCCGACATCGTCGGCCTGACCACCGCCAACGTCGCCGCGCTGCGCAGTGCGCAACTGGTGGGGCTGGCCACGGCGCAGGTCGCCGCGCTGTCGACCAACCAGATCGCCGCGCTGAGCACCGCCGCCGTGTTCGGCCTGACCACCAACCAGATCGTCGCGCTGACCACCGCGCAAGCGAGCTCGCTGAGCACCGCACAAGTGGCCGGCCTGAGCACCAACGCCATCGCCGCGCTGGAAACGGCCGACTTCGCAGCATTGAAGTCCGATGCGATCGCCGCGCTGAGCGCCAATCAGGTCAAAGCGCTGACGACCAGCCAGATCGTTGCACTGACCACGGCCGAAGCAGCCGCGCTGAGCACCGCGCAAGTGGCCGCGCTGAGCACCGCCTCGGTTGCCGCGCTGGAAACGGCCGATCTGTCGGCCATCAAGACGGCCGCCATCGCCGCCCTGAGTTCCGCCCAGGTTGCCGCGCTGGGCACGACGCAAGTCAACACCTTGGCCACCGCTTCGCTGGCCGCGCTGAGCACCGCCGGCATCGCCGCGCTGACCACCGACCAGGTCGTCGCGCTGACCTCGGCCCAGCTGAGCAGCATGAGCTCGGCGCAGGTCGCCGCGCTGTCGAGCAACGCCATCGGCGCGATTGAAACCGCCGACATCGTCGGCCTGACCACCGCCAACGTCGCCGCGCTGCGCAGCGCGCAGCTGGTGGGCTTGGCCACGGCGCAGGTCGCCGCGCTGTCGACCAATCAGATCGCCGCGCTGAGCACCGCCGCCGTGTCCGGCCTGACCACCAACCAGATCGTTGCGCTGACCACCGCGCAAGCAAGCTCGCTGAGCACCGCGCAAGTGGCCGGCCTGAGCACCAACGCCATCGCCGCGCTGGAAACGGCCGACTTCGCAGCACTGAAATCGGACGCGATCGCCGCCCTGAGCGTCAATCAGGTCAAGGCGCTGACCACGAATCAGGTGGTTGCACTGACCACGGCCGAAGCGGCCGCGCTGAGCACCGCGCAAGTGGCGGCCCTGTCGAGCGACGCCGTCGCCGCACTGGAAACGGCCGATCTGTCGGCCATCAAGACGGCCGCCATCGCCGCCCTGAGCTCCGCCCAGGTTGCTGCGCTGACCACCGCGCAGGTCAACAACCTGGCCACCGCTTCGCTGGCCGCGCTGAGCACCGCCGGCATCGCCGCGCTGACCACCAACCAGGTTGTCGCGCTGACCTCGGCCCAGCTGAGCAGCATGAGCTCGGCACAAGTCGCCGCGCTGTCGAGCAACGCCATCGGCGCGATTGAAACCGCCGATCTGGTCGGCCTGACCACCGCCAACGTCGCCGCGCTGCGCAGCGCGCAACTGGTTGGCCTGGCCACGGCGCAGGTCGCCGCGCTGTCGACCAACCAGGTCGCCGCGCTGAGCACCGCTGCTGTATTCGGCCTGACCACCAACCAGATCGTCGCACTGACCACCGCGCAAGCGAGCTCGCTGAGCACCGCACAAGTTGCCGGCCTGAGCACCAACGCCATCGCCGCGCTGGAAACGGCCGACTTCGCAGCACTGAAGTCCGATGCGATTGCCGCCCTGAGCGCCAATCAGGTCAAGGCGCTGACCACGAATCAAGTGGTTGCGCTGACCACGGCCGAAGCGGCGGCGCTGAGCACCGCGCAAGTGGCCGCGCTGTCGAGCGACGCCGTCGCCGCGCTGGAAACGGCCGACCTGTCGGCCATCAAGACCACCGCCATCGGTGCCCTGAGCTCCGCCCAGGTTGCCGCGCTGACCACCACGCAGATCAACAACCTGGCCACCGCCTCACTGGCCGCGCTGAGCACCGCCGGCATCGCCGCGCTGACCACCAACCAGGTCGTCGCGCTGACCTCGGCTCAGCTGAGCAGCATGGGTTCGGTGCAAGTCAACGCTCTGACCAGCAACGCCATCGGCGCGATCGAAACCGCGGATCTGGTCGGCCTGACCACCGCCAACGTGGCCGTGCTGCGCAGCGCGCAGCTGGCTGGCTTGGCGACCGCACAGGTTGCCGCGCTGTCGACCAACCAGATCGCCGCGCTGAGCACCGCCGCCGTGTCCGGCCTGACCACCAACCAGATCGTGGCGCTGACCACCGCGCAAGCGAGCTCGCTGAGCACCGCGCAAGTGGCCGGCCTGAGCACCAACGCCATCGCCGCGCTGGAAACGGCCGACTTCGCAGCACTGAAGTCCGACGCGATCGCCGCCCTGAGCGCCAATCAGGTCAAGGCGCTGACGACCAGCCAGGTCGTCGCACTGACCACGGCCGAAGCTGCCGCGCTGAGCACCGCGCAAGTTGCCGCGCTGAGCACCGCCTCGGTTGCCGCGTTGGAAACGGCCGATCTGTCGGCCATCAAGACGGCCGCCATCGCCGCCCTGAGCTCCGCCCAGGTCGCCGCGCTGACCACCACGCAGGTCAACAACCTGGCCACCGCTTCGCTGGCCGCGCTGAGCACCGCCGGCGTCGCCGCGCTGACCACCGACCAGGTCGTCGCACTGACCTCGGCTCAACTGAGCAGCATGAGCTCGGCGCAGGTTGCCGCGCTGTCGAGCAACGCCATCGGCGCGATTGAAACCGCCGACATCGTCGGCCTGACCACCGCCAACGTCGCCGCGCTGCGCAGTGCGCAACTGGTGGGCCTGGCCACGGCGCAAGTCGCCGCGCTGTCGACCAACCAGGTCGCCGCGCTGAGCACCGCCGCTGTCTCCGGTCTGAGCACCAACCAGATCGTTGCGCTGACCACCGCGCAAGCGAGCACCTTGGGCACCGCGCAGGTTGCCGCGCTGAGCACCAACGCCATCGCCGCGCTGGAAACCGCCGACCTTGCCGCACTGTCGACCAACGCGGTTGCCGCGCTGAGCGCCAATCAGGTCAAGGCGCTGACGACCAGCCAGATCGTTGCACTGAGCACCGCCGAAGCGGCCGCGCTGAGCACCGCGCAAGTGTCCGCACTGTCGAGCAACTCGATAGCCGCGCTGGAAACGGCCGATCTGTCGGCCATCAAGACGGCCGCCATCGCCGTCTTGAGTTCCGCGCAGGTCGCCGCGCTGACCACCACCCAGGTCAACACGCTGGCCACCGCCTCGCTGGCCGCGCTGAGCACCGCCGGCATCGCCGCGCTGACCACCAGCCAGATCGTCGCGCTGACCTCGGCGCAACTGTCTTCGCTGGGCACCGCACAAGTGGTGGCCCTGAGCTCCAACAGCATCGGCGCGATCGAGACGGCCGACCTGGTGGGCCTGAGCACGATCGACGTCGCCGCGCTGCGCACTGCGCAGCTGGCCGGTCTGGCCACGGCACAGGTTGCAGCGCTGTCGACCGGCCAGGTCGCCGCGCTGGCCACCTCGGCCTTCGCCAGCGGTCTGAGCACTGCACAGATCTCCGCCTTGACCACCGCCCAGGCCGCATCGCTGAGCGTGAGCCAGGTTGCCGCGCTGTCGACCAACAATCTCGCCGCGCTGGCCACCGCCGCGCTGGCTGCCTTCACCACCCAGGAAATCGGCGCGCTGACCGCCAACCAGCTGGGCGCGCTGAATTCCAGCCAGGGCGTGGCGCTGACCTCGACCCAGGTCGCCGCGCTGACCACCGCCCAGGCTGCCGGCCTGTCGACCGCGGCGCTGGCCGCCCTCGACACCGCCGACCTGGTCGCGCTGAGCACCGCCGCGATCGCCGCGCTGAGCACCAGACAGTTCGTCACGCTGCGCACCGCTGAAATCGCCTCGCTCACCACCAACCAGGTGCACGCGATGACCTCGGCGCAACTGCATGCGATGACCACCGACCAGGTCCATGCGCTGACCACCACGCAGACCCAGGCGCTGTCGTTCCTGACCCCGGTCGCGCTGGACTTGAACGGCGACGGCGTGCAAACCACGGCGCTGGGCAAGGGCGTGCAGTTCGACCTGCTGGCCAACGGCAACAAAGTCAACACCGGCTGGACCGCCGGCGGCGACGGCCTGCTGGCCCTGGACCGCAACCATGACGGCGTGATCAACGACGGTAGCGAACTGTTCGGCTCCGGCACCACGCTGGCCAACGGCCAGAAAGCGGCCACCGGCTACCAAGCGATGGCGGAACTCGACACCAACGGCGACGGCACCATCGACGCCAAGGACAGCGCCTTCGCCGACCTGCGTGTCTGGGTCGACGGCAACACCGATGGCGTCAGCCAGGCCGACGAGCTGAAGTCGCTGGCCGACCTGGGCATCACCAAGCTCAACCTGGACGTCAAGGTGGGCGGGGCAGTCAACAACGGCAACATCCTGGGTCTGACCTCGACCTTCGAGACGGCTGACGGCGCCACCCATGCGGCGGCCGACGTGTGGTTCGCCACCACGCCGGCCAGCAACCTGAGCGGCAGCGTCAGCAACCTGGCGCAGGCGATGTCGGCCTTCGCCGGCTGCAGCACGCCGGCGGCCGCGGCGCCGAAGCTGGATGTCCAGGGCAACGGCGTGGGCGGCAGCGTGGCCCAGCTGGCCGACGCGCTCAAGCAGTTCGACGCCAACGGCAAGCCGGTTCTCGGCGCCGAGAGCCAGGCGGCCACCGACAGCGCGCTGCGTCTGAAAGCGTTGCAGTCGCAGGGCGGCCACGGCTTCCTGGCGGCGCCCGGCAAGTAAAGTAGTACCCCGGCGCAAGCCGGATGTAGTGCCACGCGGCAGGGCTCAGGCCCTGCCGTTTGTCCCAAAAAAGTTGTTTTTGAGAAATCATGGCCCGGTTTTTGCATTGCACTGAGTAAACAAAAAAGCTTAATGCAGCGCAAAAAAGGGTCGCTTTGTACGTTCAGGGCGGTGGCCCGCCGGTTTTTGGGCCGTGATTGAATGAAACTATGCGCTGTTCCCTCGCTATTAAAATGTTAACCGGAGGCAAAATCATGGCTGGCGTATCCTAAAGTTGCCTTCGATATTGACGTTAAGAACTAAAGTGCGCGATTTCGTGATCACGCGCATGTAAAACGCAAAGAAATTCCAGTAGCACCCAATTCAGATGGAGCCGCGGGCGAGACCTGTCGGCTCCATCATCTGTCTGTATAGAACTGTGCAGTGCCCCAAGGAGAATGGAAATGAGCCTCGTAACAAGCATGAGTACCGACCAGATCGCAGCTCTGTCGACCCAAACCATTGCTGCCCTCACTACCAGCGATATCGTAGCGCTCAATTCAGACCAGACTCGGGCATTGACGACCGATCAGGCGGTGGCGCTGACCACCACCCAGATCGCCGCACTGACCACCAAGCAAATGTCGAACGGCTTGACGACCGACCAGATCGTCGCGCTGAGTTCCAATCAGGTAGGTGTGCTGAGCTCGGCTCAGGTCAACGCCATGGCGACCGCCTACATTGCCGCCCTCGAAACGGCCGACTTCGCCGCACTGAAATCGGGTTCGATCGCCGGCCTGTCGACCGGCCAGCTGGCCGCGCTGACCACCGACCAGGTCGTCGCGCTGACCACCAGCCAGGCCAACGCGCTGAGCAGCGCCCAGGTCGCAGGCTTGAGCACCAACGACATCGTGGCCATGGAAACGGCCGATGTGCTGGCGCTGAAAACCGTCGTCATCGCCAGCCTCAGCACCAGCCAGATGGCCGCGCTGACCACCGACCAGGTAGCCAGCCTGTCGACCGCGCAAGTCGCGTCGCTGAGCACCGCCAACCTGGCATCCGGCCTGACCACCGACCAGATCGTCGCCATGAATTCCAACCAGCTGGGCACGCTGAGCACCGCCCAGTTCGGCGCGCTGGGCACCAGTGCCGTGGCCGCGATTGAAACGGCCGACCTGGTCGCCCTGAAAACCAGCCTGATCGCATCGATCAAGTCGTCGCAGCTGGCAGCCCTGACCACCGACCAGCTGTCGAACCTGACCACCACCCAGATTTCCGCGCTGACCACCGCCAGCATGACCGCGCTGAGCACCGACCAGGTCGTCGCGCTGACGTCCAACCAGGCTGCCGCGCTGACGTCGCAGCAAATCGGCGCGCTGTCGACCAACGCCATCGCCGCGATTGAAACGGCCGATCTGGCCGCGCTGAAGACCGCCGTCATCGCCGGCCTGTCGACCGCCCAGGCCAAGGCCCTGACCACCGACCAGATAGTGGCGCTGAGCGCCGGCCAGGTCGGCGCGCTGAGCACCGGCCAGGTGGCCGCGCTGGGTACCGCCTCCATCGCCGCGATTGAAACGGCCGACATCGGTTCGCTGAAGAGCGCCGCCATCGCCGCGCTGAGCACCGCGCAGACCGCCGCGCTGACCACCGACCAGATCGGCGCACTGGGTACCGCGCAAGTGGCGGCCATCACCACCGCCAACGTTGCCGCCCTGACCACCGACCAGATGGTGGCCCTGACCTCGAACCAGCTGGGCGTGCTGAGCACCGCGCAATTCGGCGCACTGACGACCGGCGACGTGGCCGCCATCTCCACCGCCAACATCGTCGGCCTGAAAACCGCGATCATCGCCTCGCTGAAGACCGCGCAGCTGGCGGCGCTGACCACCGATCAACTGTCGAACCTGACCACCAACCAGGTCGCCGCCATCACCACCGCCAACATCGCGGCGCTGAGCACCGACCAGGTTGTCGCGCTGACATCCAACCAGTTCGGCGCCCTGAGCTCGGCCCAGGTGAGCGCCTTCAGCACCAACGACATCGCCGCCATTGAAACGGCCGACCTGGCCGCACTGAAAACCGGCGTCATCACCGCGCTGACCAGCAGCCAGACCAAGGCCCTGACCACCGACCAGATCGTCGCCCTGAGCAGCAGCCAGGTCGGCGCACTGACCAGCGGCCAGGTCGCCGCGCTGGGCACCGACGCCATCGCCGCGATTGAAACGGCCGACCTCGGCGCGTTGAAGACCTCGGCCATCGCCGCGCTGAGCACCGCGCAGACCGCCGCGCTGACCACCGACCAGATCGTCGCGCTGAGCACCGCACAAGTGGCCTCGATGACCACCGCCAACCTGGCCTCGGGTCTGTCGACCGACCAGATCGTGGCGCTGAGCTCGAACCAGCTGGGCGCGCTGAGCACCGCGCAATTCGGTGCGCTGTCGACCCAGGACATCGCCGCCATCGAAACCGGCGACATCGTGGGCCTGAAAACCGCGATCATCGCCTCGCTGAAAACCGCGCAACTGGCGGCCCTGACCACCGACCAGCTGTCGAACCTGACCACCAGCCAGATCGCCTCGATCACCTCGGCCAACATCGCCGTGCTGACCACCGACCAGGTTGTCGCCCTGACGTCCAACCAGATCGGCGCCCTGAGCTCGGCGCAACTGAGCGCCTTCAGCACCAACGACATCGCCGCGATTGAAACGGCCGACATCGGCGCGCTGAAATCGGCCGTCATCGCCGGCCTGACCAGCAACCAGACCAAGGCCCTGACCACCGACCAGATCGTCGCCCTGAGCAGCAGCCAGATCAGCGCGCTGTCGAGCTCGCAAGTTGCCGGCCTGAGCACCGCCGCCATCGCCGCGATTGAAACGGCCGACGTCGGCGCGCTGAAAACCTCGGCCATCGCCGCGCTGAGCACCGCGCAGACCGCCGCGCTGACCACCGACCAGATCGTTGCGCTGAGCACCGCGCAGGTCTCGGCTTTCACCACCGCTGATCTGGCTGCCGGCCTGACCACCGACCAGATGGTGGCGCTGAGCTCGAACCAGCTGGGCGCGCTGAGCACCGCGCAATTCAACGCGCTGTCGACCGGCGACGTGGCCGCCATCTCGACCGCCAACATCGTCGGCCTGAAAACCGCGATCATCGCCTCGCTGAAAACCGCGCAGCTGGCCTCGCTGACCACCGACCAGCTGTCGAACCTGACCACCAGCCAGATCGCCGCCATCACCACCGCCAACATCGCGGCGCTGAGCACCGACCAGGTTGTCGCGCTGACGTCCAACCAGTTCGGCGCCCTGAGCTCGGCGCAGCTGAGCGCCTTCAGCACCAACGATATCGCCGCGATTGAAACGGCCGACATCGGCGCGCTGAAATCGGCCGTCATCGCCGGCCTGACCACCAGCCAGACCAATGCCCTGACTACCGACCAGGTGGTGGCGCTGAGCAGCGCCCAGATCGGCGCCTTGAGCAGCGCCCAAGTCGCCGGCCTGAGCACCGCCGCCATCGCCGCGATTGAAACGGCCGACGTTGGCGCACTGAAAACGGCCGCCGTCGCCGCGATGAGCACCGCGCAGACCGCAGCGCTGACCACCGACCAGATCGTTGCGCTGAGCACCGCGCAAGTGGCCTCGATGACCACCGCCAACCTGGCCTCGGGCCTGTCGACCGACCAGATCGTGGCGCTGAGCTCGAACCAGCTGGGCGCGCTGAGCACCGCGCAATTCGGTGCGCTGTCGACCCAGGACATCGCCGCCATCGAGACGGCCGACATCGTGGGCCTGAAAACCGCGATCATCGCCTCGCTGAAAACCGCGCAACTGGCGGCGCTGACCACCGACCAGCTGTCGAACCTGACCACCAGCCAGATCGCCTCGATCACCTCGGCCAACATCGCCGTGCTGACCACCGACCAGGTTGTCGCCCTGACGTCCAACCAGATCGGCGCCCTGAGCTCGGCGCAGCTGAGCGCCTTCAGCACCAACGACATCGCCGCGATTGAAACGGCCGACATCGGCGCGCTGAAATCGGCCGTCATCGCCGGCCTGACCAGCAACCAGACCAAGGCCCTGACCACCGACCAGATCGTCGCCCTGAGCAGCAGCCAGATCAGTGCGCTGTCGAGCTCGCAAGTTGCCGGCTTGAGCACCGCCGCCATCGCCGCGATTGAAACGGCCGACGTCGGCGCGCTCAAAACGGCCGCCATCGCCGCGCTGAGCACCGCGCAGACCGCCGCGCTGACCACCGACCAGATCGTCGCGCTGAGCACCGCGCAGGTGGCATCGATGACCACCGCCAACCTGGCCTCGGGTCTGTCGACCGACCAGATCGTTGCGCTGAGCTCGAATCAGCTGGGCGCGCTGAGCACCGCGCAATTCGGTGCGCTGTCGACCCAGGACATCGCCGCCATCGAAACCGGCGACATCGTGGGCCTGAAAACCGCGATCATCGCCTCGCTGAAGACCGCGCAACTGGCGGCCCTGACCACCGACCAGCTGTCGAACCTGACCACCGCGCAAGTGGCGGCCATCACCACCGCCAACATCGCGGCACTGAGCACCGATCAGGTCGTCGCGCTGTCGTCGAACCAGTTCGGCGCCCTGAGCTCGGCACAACTGAGCGCCTTCAGCACCAACGACATCGCCGCGATTGAAACGGCCGACATCGGCGCGCTGAAATCGGCGGTGATCGCCGGCCTGAGCACCAGCCAGGTCAAGGCGCTGACCACCGACCAGATCGTCGCCCTGAGCAGCAGCCAGATCGGCGGCCTGACCAGCGGCCAGGTGGCCGCCCTGAGCACCGCCGCCATCGCCGCGATTGAAACGGCCGACCTCGGCGCGTTGAAGACCTCGGCCATCGCCGCGCTGAGCACCGCGCAGACCGCCGCGCTGACCACCGACCAGATCGTCGCGCTGAGCACCGCGCAAGTGGCCTCGATGACCACCGCCAACCTGGCCTCGGGTCTGTCGACCGACCAGATCGTGGCGCTGAGCTCGAACCAGCTGGGCGCGCTGAGCACCGCGCAGTTCGGTGCGCTGTCGACCCAGGACATCGCCGCCATCGAGACGGCCGACATCGTGGGCCTGAAAACCGCGATCATCGCCTCGCTGAAAACCGCGCAACTGGCGGCGCTGACCACCGATCAACTGTCGAACCTGACCACCAGCCAGATCGCCTCGATCACGACCGCCAACATCGCGGCCCTGACCACCGACCAGGTCGTCGCGTTGTCGTCGAACCAGTTCGGCGCCCTGAGCTCGGCACAACTGAGCGCCTTCAGCACCAACGATATCGCCGCGATTGAAACGGCCGACATCGGCGCGCTGAAATCGGCGGTGATCGCCGGCCTGAGCACCAGCCAGGTCAAGGCGCTGACCACCGACCAGATCGTCGCCCTGAGCAGCAGCCAGATCGGCGGCCTGACCAGCGGCCAGGTGGCCGCCCTGGGCACCGACGCCATCGCCGCGATTGAAACGGCCGACCTCGGCGCGTTGAAGACCTCGGCCATCGCCGCGCTGAGCACCGCGCAGACCGCCGCGCTGACCACCGACCAGATCGTTGCGCTGAGCACCGCGCAAGTGGCCTCGATGACCACCGCCAACCTGGCCTCGGGTCTGTCGACCGACCAGATCGTGGCGCTGAGCTCGAACCAGCTGGGCGCGCTGAGCACCGCGCAATTCGGTGCGCTGTCGACCCAGGACATCGCCGCCATCGAGACCGGTGACATCGTGGGTCTGAAAACCTCGATCATCGCCTCGCTGAAAACCGCGCAACTGGCGGCCCTGACCACCGACCAGCTGTCGAACCTGACCACCGCGCAAGTGGCGGCCATCACCACCGCCAACGTCGCGGCCCTGACCACCGACCAGGTTGTCGCGCTGACGTCGAACCAGTTCGGCGCCCTGAGCTCGGCACAACTGAGCGCCTTCAGCACCAACGATATCGCCGCGATTGAAACGGCCGACATCGGCGCGCTGAAATCGTCCGTGATCGCCGGCCTGAGCACCAACCAGGCCAAGGCCCTGACCACCGACCAGATCGTCGCCCTGAGCAGCAGCCAGATCGGCGGCCTGACCAGCGGCCAGGTGGCCGCCCTGAGCACCGGCGCGATCGCCGCGATTGAAACGGCCGACCTCGGCGCGTTGAAGACCTCGGCCATCGCCGCGCTGAGCACCGCGCAGACCGCAGCGCTGACCACCGACCAGATCGTTGCGCTGAGCACCGCGCAAGTGGCCTCGATGACCACCGCCAACCTGGCCTCGGG
>NZ_JBGLYQ010000017.1:0-142377 GCF_047304105.1 Duganella sp. Dugasp56 | reverse complement strand
CATTCTGACACGAGCTCGTGTCAGAATGCCGGAACTGACCCCGCCCCTTGAGGGCGAACGGCTTGTCGGCGCCGATGGTCAGGTCGGCGGTCGCGATGCCGAACGCGGTGGAGGCGCTGGCGTCCTGCAGGTGCCAGCCGCTCTTGTCGCCGGATAGCTTGAAGCGCAGGCGCTCGATCACGTTGCTGCCGGTCGCGCCGGTCAGCGTCAGCTTGTCGAGCCGCGCGTCGGAGACGTTGAGGCGCAACGGCGCGGCCAGCGATTCGGGCATCTTGGCCGGCTCGGAGGGGCCGAGGCTTTGCACCGTCAGCGCGGCCACGTGCAGTTCGCTGATCGCCAGGCCTTCGGAAAAATACTGCAGCGGCGACCAGTTGATGTCGATGTTGTCGGCCGTGACGACGCTGTCCTTGCTGCGATATATCAGCCGGCCGATATGCATGCGGTGGTACAGCGAGCCGCTGACGCCGCTCACCGACACCTGCCCGCCGCTGGCGTTGGCGATGCGCTGCACCAGCTGCTGCAGGGTCGATTCGCGGCCCAGCAGCCAGAAGGCGCCGGCCAGCAGCGCCACCAGCACGGCCAGCGAAATCAGCACGCGGCGCGGCCAGCGGCGGCGCCGCGCGGCGGTGGCTTCGGCTGCCGGCTTGTCGTTATTGTCAGCCATCAGAAGGTAAATCCAAGTGAGAAGTGCAGGCGATATTTTTTCACCGCGTGGCCGTAGGCGATGTCCACGTTGATCGGTCCCACGGGACTTTTCCAGCGCCCGCCGACGCCGTAGCCCGACTTCGGATGCAGCGCGCTGAACGTGTCGCCCGCGTTGCCGGCGTCGTAGAACACCGCGGCGCCGTACGACGGCTTGAACCAGTACTGGAACTCGGCGCTGGCGGTGGTCAAATAGCGTCCGCCGGTGATGGCGTCGCCCTCGCGCACGCCCAGCTCCTGGTAGGCGTAGCCGCGCACCGACTGGTCGCCGCCGGCGCGGAACAGGTACACCGCCGGCACGCCGTTCTTGTCGCGCGAGGCCAGCGCGCCAAGTTCGCCGCGCAGTATCAGGTTGGTGCTCGTGCCCAGCGGCCGGTACCACACGGCGCGCGCATAGCCGCGCACGAACGCTTCGTCGGTCAGGATGGGCAGCAGCGCGCCGCCCAGCTGCGCGTTGAGCGCGTAGCCCTTGGTCGGGAACAGCAGGTTGTCCAGCTTGCGCCAGGTGACGCCGTACGTCAGCGGCAAGCTCTTGCTGGTGGTCGACGGGAGGCTGTCGACGGTCTTGGTCTCGGTCAGCAGCTCCAGCGTCAGGCTGCGTTCGAGCAGCGGCGTGCCCCAGGCGCGCTTGCCCGCCACGCTGGCCACGCTGGTCACCTCGCCGGAAATGTCGCTGCGCTCGAACGACGCGCCGACGCTGTCGTTGTAGCCGTCCGCCGTGGTGGGGAAGTAGAAGTCGCTGCGCGCCGTCTGCTTCTTGGTCTCGAGCGTCAGCGCGCTTTTCATGCGCAGTCCGAATACCGACAGGTCGTCATAGGTCAGCGATGCGCGGTTGCCGGTGTTGGTGCTGAAACCCAGGCCGGCGCTGACGTTCTTGCGCTTGTTCTCGGTCACGCGCACCAGCAGCGGCAAGGGCGCCATCGCCGATCCGGCGTTTTGCGCCGGCGTGGCGCCGGCCGCGTCGAGCTGCTCGTTGAGGATCGCGCTGGTGTCGGCGCTCACTTCGACGCTGCTGAAGTAGCCGGTGTCCTGCAGGCGCGACTGGTAGGACTGCAGCGCCGCTTCGCTGTAGTAGTCGCCGGGATGGATTTGATTCAGGTTGCTGACGATGGCCGGCGGGTAGCGCTTCAAGCCTTCGATGCGCAATTCGCCGAAGCGCAGCTCCGGGCCGCTGTCGAGCACCACGCGCAGCGCCGCCAGATGGTTTTCCGGATCGACCGTCGCCAGGCTTTCGGTCAGCTGCGCGCGCGGGTAGCGCGTCTGCACCACCTGGCGCAGCAGGCCGCGCTTGGCCTGTTCCCAGTCGACCTGGCGGAACACCATGCCTTTTTTCAGCGTCCATCCGGCCTTCAGCGCCTGGGTGTCGAACTGCTTGTCGGCCGCCAGCCCTGGCACCGGCGCAAAGCCCTGCAGCACCAGGTCGATCTCGCCGACCCGGACCGGCTCGCCCGGCTGCACGCTGATTTGCACGGTGGGGGTGTCGTTCTCGCCCTTGCGCTCCAGCCGCGCGCTCACCACCGGGGAGTAGTAGCCGTCGGTGGACACCAGCGTCTTGACCTGCTCCGGCGCCACCCGCACCAGGCGTTGCAGCTGTTCGCGGTCCATGCGCGCGTTGCCGCGAAAGCGCACCAGGTCGAGATTCTGCTCCAGCAGTTCGCGCAGCGGGCCAGGGGCGTCGATGCGGACGTCGTACTTCAGCTCCTCGGCCGCCACGGGCAGAGTCAGGCCGGCCAGGGCTACCGCCGCAACGAGGCCGCCGGATACTTTTGCCACAACTTGTGCCAAAATTCGTGATCCTGCCAATATATTTGCTGGCGATGCCGGTAACATGAGACTCCATCAGGGTGTACGCTAGCTGTCATGTTACCGGAATGCTTCAAAAGATGGCGTACTTATAACGTTGCAAGAAAGAAGAGTAATGCTGCCTACCGATTCCGCTCTGGTCCTGTTTAGCGGTGGACAAGATTCCACCACCTGCCTGGCCTGGGCGCTGAAGCACTACGCCCGTGTCGAAACCATCGGCTTCGACTACGGCCAGCGCCATGCCGTCGAGCTCACCGTGCGGCCGACCGTCATCGAGCGCCTGCGCGCGCACTCGCCCGAGTGGAACGCCAGGCTGGGCGAGGACCACATGATCGACCTGTCCCTGATCTCGGAAATCTCGCAGACGGCGATGACCCACGACATCGCCATCGAAACCCAGGCCAACGGCCTGCCGAACACCTTCGTCCCCGGCCGCAACCTGCTGTTCATGACGGTGGCCGCCACCGTGGCCTACCGGCGCGGCCTGACGGTGCTGGTCGGCGGCATGTGCGAGACCGATTTCTCCGGCTATCCGGACTGCCGCGACGACACCATGAAGGCGCTGCAGGTGGCGCTCAACCTGGGCATGGACACGCGCATGAAGCTGGAAACGCCGCTGATGTGGCGCGACAAAAAACAGACCTGGGAACTGGCGCGGGAACTGGGCGGCCAGGCGCTGGTCGACCTGATCCGCGACGGCACCCACACCTGCTACCTGGGCGAGCGCGGCGCGCTGCACGACTGGGGCTACGGCTGCGGCACCTGCCCGGCCTGCGCCCTGCGCGCGCGCGGCTACCGCCAGTTCGCGGGCACCGAGGTGTAGATGGCTCCCGCCGCCCAGGCACGGCTGCGCCGGCTGCTGCAGGAAATGCTCACGCCGGGCGTCCTGCCGGTGCTGGTGCTGGCCGGCTGCCTGAGCGCGACCGGCATGCTGTGGCAGGGCGCGCAGCAGGACGCCGAGCAGGATGCGCAGGCGGACTTCGACGGCCGCACGCGCGAACTGGTCAACAACCTCGACCAGCGCCTGCAAACCTATCTGCAGGTGCTGTACGGCGTGCAGGGGCTGTTCGCCAGCTCCAGCGAGGTCGAGCGCGAGGAGTTCCGCACCTACCTGGCCGGGCAGGAGCTGAACCAGCATTTCCCCGGCATCCACGGCATCGGCTACATGGCGCTGGTGCCGCAGGCGCGCCGCGCCGCGCACGAGCAGAAAATCCGGCTCGGCGGCCATCCCGATTACCGCGTGCAACCCGAGGGCATCCGCGAGTGGTACGCGCCCATCGTCTACCTCGAACCGTTCGACGAGAACAACCGGCGCGCCTTCGGTTTCGATGCAGCCTCGGAGCCGGTGCGCCGCGCCGCGCTGGAGCAGGCGCGCGATTCCGGCCGGCCCGCCGTCAGCGGCAGGATACGGCTGGTGCAGGAGACGGCCGAGCCGGCGCAGGCGGGCTTCCTGATGGTGCTGCCGCTGTACCGCCACGGGCAGCAAACCGGCACGCTGGCCGAGCGCCGCGCCGCCATCGACGGCTGGGTTTATGCGCCGTTCCGCGTCGGCGACCTGATGGCCGGACTGGGCGGACCGCGCGCCGCCGCGCTGCACGTGGAAATCTTCGACGGCGCCGGCATCGCGCCGCAGGCGCTGATGTACGACAGTCATCCGGGCGGCGCTGCCGGCCGGCGCAGCAGCCGGCAGCAGTTCAGCATTGCCGGCCACCGCTGGACGCTGCGGGCGACGGCCGTGCCGGGCGCGGTGGCGGTGCACGACAAGGCGCTGCAGATCACCGCGGCCGGTGTGTCGCTCAGCCTGCTGCTGGCCGGCCTGACCTGGCTGCTGGCACGCGGCCGCGTGCGGGCCCGCAGCGCGCTGGCCCGCGCCGAAGTGCTGGCCGGCGAACTGCGGGAGGGGCAGGCCACCTTGCTGGTACTGGCCGACGGCGCCCAGCGCAGCCAGGCGATGCTGCGCAGCATACTGGACTCGACCATCGACGGCATCCTGGTGGACAACCTGAAGGGCTCGGTGCTGAACGCCAACCGGCGCTTTCGCGAATTGTGGAACCTGCCCGAGCACCTGGACTGGCAAAGCGACGGCGCCGTGCTGATGGAGCACATGGCGCGGCAGATGCTGCACCCGGGCCAGGGCCTGCCGCTGGACACGCCGCAGCACACCTTGCCGGGGCTGCAGCGCGGCACGCCGCTGGAGTCCCGGCACGAGTTGCTGCAGCTGAAGGACGGCCGCGTCATCGAGCAGCACACGCGCGGCCTGCAGCTGGGCAGCGAGCCGGCGCGCATCTGGTCGTTCCGCGACATCACCGAGCGCACCCAGGCCGAGCAGCGCGAGCAGACCCGGCGCCACGTGCTCGAGCTGCTGGCCACCGGCGCGCCGCTGCAAACCATCCTCGAGAGCGTGGTGCTGGGCGTCGAGGCGGACAACGAGGAAATGTTGTGCAGCATCCTGCTGCTCGACGAGACCGGCGAGCGGCTGCTGGTCGGCGCGGCGCCCAGCCTGCCGGCCTTCTTCAACGCCGCCGTGCACGGGCGTTCCATCCGCGACGGCAAGGGCGCCTGCGGCGAGGCGGTGCTGACCCGCAGCCGCGTGGTCATCGAAGACATCCGCGCCGCGCCCAGCTGGATCGAGTACCGCGACCTGGCGCTGCAGGCGCGGCTGGGGTCGTGCTGGTCCGATCCCATCTTCAGCGCCAACGGCAGCGTGCTGGGCACGTTCGCCATCTACCACCGCGACGCCCGCGTGCCCAGCCTGGCCAATATCGCGCTGATCGAGCAGGCGGCGCGGCTGGCCGGCATCGCCATCGAGCAGGCCCAGGCGGCCGTCGCGCTGCGCGCCGGCGAGGCCCGCTTCCGCAGCCTGTACGACCACGCGCCGGTGGCGCTGTGGGAGCAGGACTGGTCGGCCGTGCGGGCGGCGCTGGCGGAGCTGACCTTGTCCGGCGTGGACGACATCGGCCGCTACCTGCAGGCCAACGTCAGCCAGCTGCGGCAGCTGGCCGCGCTGGTGCGCATCCTCGACGTCAACGCCGCCGCGCTGCAGCAGGTCGGCGCGGCGCCGGGGCGCAAGGATATCTCGCAGCTGAGCCTGGCACAGAATTTCGACGCCGCCGCCATGCCCAGCTTTGCCATGGCGCTGGCCGCGCTGGCCCAGGGCCAGCACTTCTTCGCCTGCGAGGGCAGCTTCGAGCGGCTCGACGGCGTGGCCCGCCTCAACCAGCTGACCCTGCTGGTGATGCCGGGCCATACGCACAGCCTGGATTTCGTCATCGTCTCGACCCTGGACATCACCGAGCGTCGGCGCATGGACGACGAGCTGCGGGTGCTGGCCACCACCGACTTCCTCACCGGCCTGCCGAACCGGCGCGAGTTCATGCGGCGGCTGGCCGACGAGCAGGACCGGCTGCGGCGCGACATCGGCGGCTGCGCGGCGGTGCTGCTGCTCGACGTCGACCATTTCAAGCGCATCAACGACGAGCACGGCCATGCGGCCGGCGACGCCGTGCTGCGCCAGCTGGCCGAACTGATGCGCGAAGGCCGGCGCAAGATCGACATGCCGGGCCGCATCGGCGGCGAGGAATTCGCGATTTTATTGCCGGGCACGGGATTGGACGATGCGGCGGTGTATGCCGAGCGGCTGCGCCAGCGCGTGGCCGCGACGCCGATGCGGCTCGACGGCGACGCCGGGCGGACGGTGACGGTGACGGTCAGCATCGGCATCGCGGTGGTGGCGGGGAAGGATGCGAGCGGCGACGCGGCGCTGGTGCGGGCCGACCAGGCCCTGTACTGCGCCAAGCATGGCGGCCGCAACCGGGTGGAACTGATGGAGCAAGAGGCGGATCGGCCGGGAGTTCAGGTCCCGGCCGCTTCCGATTGAAACGGTGGTGCTATGCGTGATGCCGGTTCAGACGGCGTGTTCCATCATGGCGCGCTGGCGTTGCTTGCGGGAGCGGCCGGCGAAGATCCAGTAGATGCCGACCGGGATCAGCAGCGGCAGCATCAGTGGCGACATCGCCGCCAGCAGCACCGCGGCGCCCAGCACCAGGGCGCTGACCATCAGGATGCCGAGGCCGGCAAACAGCACGCCGACAAACACCGCCGCGCAGGTGACGGCCACCGCCGCGATCAGCACGCCGCCGCCGGCGAACACGATGCCGAGCAGGGCGCCCAGCGGGCCGTCGATCTCGTCGCCGTCGATGTTGACGTGCATGCCGTCACCCAGGATGGACTGCCAGGCGGCCACGGCCAGCAGGAGGATAAAGGCTGCGAAAACCAGTTTTTTTGCTTTGCTGTTCATGGCTGACCTCGTCGGTGGTTTATTCGTTTTTTGTTCGTTTGCCGTTTGGCATGGTTGAACTGTACCGGGGCGCCCCGGCGCCAGCCAGCGGATTGCGACAGACCGGCAAATTTGCGGGATGGAACGACATCCAGCGGCGACGAGCGGGATGAGGGACGAATGTTCCTTGATTTAAAGTTATCCCTGCCTATACTGATAACCTGACTTGCGCAGGGAGGGCTTTAACATGGCTTGGCTAGAATTGAGCGAGGGTCAATCGATATCCTCGGTTTGCAACCGTACGAGGCGCCAGCGTAGCGTCCAGCACCTTTCCGGCGGGGGACCCAAGGGCCCGCCATCGGCACCGCCGACGATTCCGCCTATCATCATTACGCCATTCAGTTATCAGATGCCGGAACCGGCCATCGATCCGCGCATCACGCCGCTGCGGCCGCCGATCGCCGAACGGCCGCCTTGCATGACCTGTTAAGACCACGGTCCTGGTTGCACAAAAAACCGCGCCCGCGGGTTTTTGTGCTGGCCGCTCAGAAGGCGTGGCGCATGCCCAGCGCCAGTCCGCGGACGGTGGCGCCCGGGCTGACCGTCAGTCCGTTGATGGCAAAGTCATAGCTGCCGTTGCGCTGGTTCGCCAGCCGGGTGTAGAACAGGAACAGGCTGCTGCGCCGGGACAGGGCGTAGTCGTAGCCGGCCGTGTAATGGGTGGCGCCGGTGTCCTCGCCCTTGCGGATGAAGCCGACCTTTTGCCCGTCCGGCGCGCTGCCGGTGCCGTCGCCTGCGCGCGCCACGCCCAGGCGCAGGCCGTGCGGGCCGATCTGGTGGGTGACGGCAATATACGCCGCGTTGCGCTCCAGCGTGCCGGCCGCGGTTTCATACTTGAGCCGTTCGCCGATCAGCGCCACCCGGGTGTCGCCGAAGCGGTAGGCCGCCGCGATCTTGGCACCGCTGTCGTTGCCGCCCCTGCCCTGGTAGTCGTGGTGGCGCTCGTATGCCGCGGCGGCATACCACGGACCCCGCTCCCAGACCGCCGCCGCCGACGTCAGCGCAGGCCTGGCGCCGCCGGCTGGACGTTCCTCGTTCAAGCCGTGGGCCAGGCGCAACTGCAGGCCATGCCACTGCGGCGACCAATAATGCACGCTGTTCTGCTGGCGGCGGTCGAAGGACGAGGTGTCGCTGACGTTGTCGCTGGTGGAGGCCGAGCCGTTGCCCATGATGCTCATGTAGCCGGCCGTGGTCGGGTAATACGGGTCGAGGCCGGCGGTGGCGCCGTTGTACGGCGTGACCCAGTTGCCGGCGAACAGCGTGCCGGCCGCGCCTTCGAGGCCGACGCGGGTGTCGCGCGCGGCCGGGCTGCCGGCGCCGGTGTCCGGCGACAGCGTGCCTTCGATCTGGAAGATGGCCTTCAGGCCGCCGCCCAGGTCCTCGCTGCCGCGAAAGCCCAGCACCGAGCGGTAGTTGCTTTCGCGCACCATGCTGACGGCCTGGCCCCTGGCGTCGGCCGTGCTGCGCATGCTCTCGAGGCCGAGGTTGAGGCGGCCATATACCTGCACGTCGCCGCCTTGCGCATGGGCAGGGCCGGCCGTCGCCAGCACGGAGGGGACCAGGACCAGGATCGGGACGAGATTGCGCTTCATTGACGACTTTCTATTGTTGTTAACCAGCGTGGCGCTTATTATTTCACCCCCACCCATATTTCGACACGAGCCATAAGCATGAGTAATCACTACCCCGATCCGGATCAGCAGCAGGACGACGACGCACCGATCCAGCAAGACCGCGTCTGGCAGGGCAATGGCTGGACCGCGCGCGTGATCAAGAACGAGGACGACGAGGGCTGGGCGGTGGCGATGATCAAGGATGGCGAGCCGGAGCCGGCGCTGGTCGGTCCGTGGACCATGGGCCGCGACAAGAAAAATCCCAAGCCGCTGGACGTCAACGCCTTCAACACGCTGGTCAAGACCGCCAATGAAGTGTTGCGCCGCCACGAACAGCAGCTGCATGCCCAACTGCACAAGAACCTGTTCATCAGCACCGACGACGGCCAGGTCAAGGTCACGCTGGACATCGTGCCGGACGAGGACGACCCCTACGCCAAACTGAGCGCGTTCGACCAGTACGGCGAGCAACTGGCGCAGGTGCGGGTGGCGCCGACGTTCAAGCTGAGCCCGTCCAGCGCGTCGGCCTGGGTCGAAAATAGTTACAAAAAACCATAGTTTTCTACATCATTTTTTATTTACTAAAGTTAATATTTCGTTAAATAAACGTGTAAGTAAATGTAAGATCCAATCGTGCGCCCCCGATTAAAAGTGACGTGCCTGCTACATTTTGATCTCCTGTGCGGTGACTTTCATGCCGCACTTCTTGTTATTAAGGAGAATCTCTATGCGACAAATAAAAACCTTGGCTGGCGCAGTTGTCATGGCCGGTGCCGTCTTGCTGTCCCAGTCCGCGATGGCGGCGGACATCAGCAAACCGGACACGGCGTTGGACCTGAGCGGCGGCTCGGCTTTCTTCGGTCATAACATCAACATCAGCAACGCCGGTAACACTTTTGCCGACCGTTTCACCTTTAACTTGTCCGGCGCCAGCTTGCTGACCACCGACACCTCGTCCTTCTCCAGCAGCGCCATGAACGGCCTGGATATCCTGAGCCTGGCCCTGTTCGATTCGAACGGCCTGGTGCAAAAAGGTACGCAGGTACTGACTGGCTCCACAGACTATTGGACCCTGGCCACTGCCCCCCTGGCTGCAGGTAGCTACTACCTGCAGATCAGCGGCACCGTGCTGTCGAAAGGCGCCGGCGTCTACTCGGGCGGCACCACCGTGACGGCCGTGCCGGAACCTGAAACCTACGGCATGCTGCTGGGCGGCCTGGGGCTGCTGGGCGTCGTGGCGGCCCGTCGTCAGCGCAAGTCAGGCGACACCGCTTAAGCGTCCGCGCTCAAGAAAACAGCCAGGCCGTCCGGACGGCCTGGCTGTTTTTTTTTGTGCAGACCGGGCCCGACCTGATAGTATTTCCCATGTGCATGAACCCTACATAGGAAACCCGATGGAAAGTCGCCTCACCCGCCTGGAAGCCGTCCAAACGATGCTGCTTGAAATCGGGCGGAAGTCCAGCAGCTGCACCGATATCAGCGAATTCCTGCAGGCCGTGCATGCGGCGCTGGGCCGCATCATGTATGCGGCCAATTTCTTTGTGGCGCTGAGCGACCGCGACGGCGCCGTCAACATGGTGCGCTTCGTGTATTTCGTCGACGAGGTCGACGAGCCGCCCAGCCGCGACGAACTGTTCGAGCTGGTGCCGGGCGAATCGCCGACGGCGGCGGTGATCCTGAGCCGCGAGAACATGGTGATGACGGCGGCCGAGCACGTCTCCAGGCGGGAACACAACGCCGCCTTCGGCATCGGCACCATCGCCGAGCACTGGATGGGCTGCCCGCTGCTGGACCAGAACCACCAGGCGCTGGGCGCCATCGTGATCCAGAGCTACGACAAGCAGCACACCTTCAGCGAGGAAGACCAGGCGCTGTTCGCGCTGATCGCCACCCAGGTCTCGAGCGCGCTGCAGGGCCTGCAGAGCATGGACCGGCTGGAGCGCGCGGTGGCCGAACGCACCAGCCAGCTGCAGCACGAGGTGGCCGAGCGGCGCCGCGCCGAGAACATCCAGCGCGCGCTGTACGAGCTGGCCAACCTGTCGGCCACCGCCACCGGCGGCAGCCGCCTGAACATGCGGCTGCACCAGATCATCAGCGAGCTGGTGCCGGCGCAGAACTTCCTGATGGCGCTATACCACCCGGACACCCGGGAAATCAGCGTGCCGTATTTTGTCGATGAAAAGGATGCCCAGGCGCCGGTCAAGCGTTTCGATTTCGGCATCGGCATGTCCTCCTACATCCTGCAGCGCAAGCAGGCCATGCTGCTGGACCGCGGCGCGCTGAACGCGCTGATCGCCAGCGGCGAGCTGGAGCACCCGCTGGGCAGCGTCGACATCGCCAGCTGGATGGGCGCGCCGATGCTGCTGGGCGACACGGCCTACGGCGTGATCATCGTGCAGAGCTATGACGACTCGGTGATCTACACCCAGGCCGACCTCGACATCCTGGCCTTCATGGCCAGCCACGTGGCGGTGGCGATCGCGCGCATGCGCGCCGAGAGCGAGATCCGCCGCGCCAAGGACGCGCTGGAAGAACAGAACGCGGCGCTGGAGAATGCGCTGACGTCGCTGAAGGATGCGCAGGGCGAGCTGGTGCGCCAGGAAAAGCTGGCCTCGCTGGGCCGGCTGGTGGCCGGCGTGGCGCACGAGATCAACACGCCGCTGGGCATCTGCGTGACGGCCACCAGCCACCTGGTGGAAGAGCTGAAGCTGACGCGCGAGGACATGGCCGCCGGCACGCTGGACGAGGACGGCCTGAACCAGTTCTTCGACATCATCGACCAGTCGCTGCGCATCATGACCACCAACACGCAGCGGGCGGCGGCGCTGGTGCGCAGCTTCAAGCAGGTGGCGGTGGACCAGTCGTCCGACGACATCCGCAGCTTCAACCTGCGCAAGTACCTGGACGAGGTGCTGCTGTCGCTGCAGCCCAAGCTGAAGGGCAAGCCGGTGGTGGTGGAGATCGACTGCCCGGCCAATATCGAGATGGCCAGCTTCCCCGGCGCGGTGTCGCAGATCGTCACCAACATGGTGGTCAACTCGCTGGTGCACGGCTTCGAGGAGGGGCAGTCGGGCAAGATCAGGATCACCGGCAAGGTCGACGGCGACTTCGTCGACTTCGACTACAGCGACGACGGCGCCGGCATGGACAACAGCACGCTGGCGCAGCTGTTCGATCCCTTCTTCACCACCAAGCGCGGCACGGGCGGCAGCGGGCTGGGCGCGCACATCCTGTACAACCTGGTGACGGGCGCGCTGGGCGGCACCGTCAAGGTGGTCAGCGCGCCTGGCATGGGGCTGCACTACAAGCTGCGCTTCCCCAAGATCAAGCGCAAATAATCAGTCGGGGAAGCGCTCGTTGATGGCGACGGCGCGGTCGATGTTCTGCACCAGCAGGTCGACATAGACCGGGTCGAGGTGATGGCCGGCCACTTCCTGCAGGTGCTCGACCACCTTGTCGATCGGCCAGGCTTCCTTGTAGCAACGCTTGTGCATCAGCGCGTCGAACACGTCGGCCACGGCGACGATGCGCGCGTACAGGTGGATGTCGTGGCCCTTGAGCCCTTGCGGGTAGCCGCTGCCGTCGAATTTCTCGTGGTGCTGGTGGGCGATCACGGCGGCCGCCTTCAGGATGGGGCGCTGTGAGCCGTCGAGGATGGACAGGCCCACCGCCGGGTGCTGCTTCATGATTTCCCATTCGGCCGCGTCGAGCTTGCCCGGCTTGAGCAGCACCGCGTCCGGCGTGGCGATCTTGCCGATGTCGTGCATCGGCGCGGCGTGGCGCAGCACGGCCGTTTCGTCGTCCGGCATGCCGGACGCCTGGGCCAGCAGGTAGCACACCTCGGACATGCGGCGCACGTGGTTGCCCGCCTCGTTCGAGCGCGACTCGACCACGTCGCCGAGGCGCAGGATCAGCTCGGCCTGGGTGTCGGTGATCTCCTGGGTCAGCAGGATGTTGTCGAAGGCGATGGCGACGCCGGAGCAGAACACTTCCAAGAGCTTGGTATCGATCTCGGAGATTTCCTCCACGCCCTTGAGCACCAGCAGCGACGCCTTGCCGCTGTTGTTGGGGAAGTAGCCGATGTAGGTGTCGCCTTCGACGCGCGAGATCTTGTTGCTCTTGGCGACGTCGAGCTGGGCCAGCACGTCGGGGCTCAGCAGCGAGCCGTCCTCGTCGCCGATCTGGGCCAGGATTTCGTACTCGTTTTCGCCGCTGATGGCGGTGGCGCCGCGCAGGCGCAGCAGCATGCTGTGCTCGAGGCGCAGCAGCGCGACCACCTGCTGCAGCAGGCCGTTGGCGAAGTCCTTCAGGTTGCGCTGCTGGAAAATATGGGCCGAGGCGGCGATCACGCGCTCCAGGCCTTCGCGGTAGTTCAGCTGCTGGCGGCGGGCTTCCTCGACTTTCATGATGTCGCGGTAGGCGCGCAGCGCGGCGAAGGTGGTGGTGAACAGCTTGGTGCGGTCGAGCTCGGTCTTTTCCTTGTAGTCGTTGATGTCGTAGTTGACGATCACGCGTTCTTCCGGCGCCTGGCCGGGCTGGCCGGTGCGCAGCACGATGCGGGTGAACTGGTTGTCGAGGTCTTCGCGCATCCAGCGCGCCACTTCGAGGCCGCTGTCTTCCTTTTCCATCACCACGTCGAGGAACACCAGCGCGACATCGGCCTCGCGCGCCAGCACTTCCTTGGCCTCGGCGCCGCTGTAGGCGTGCACGAAGCTCAGCGCGCGGCCATCGAGGCGGAAGCGGCTCAGCGTCAGCTTGGTGATGTCATGAATGTCCGGTTCGTCATCGACCAACAGGACTTTCCAAGGGGCTAGCTTGGGTGTAGCAGAAGACAAGAAAGACATAAGGGCGAGTTCCGCAAAATGGCACTACTGTATGATTTTTTTCGATTGTAGTCCGACCCACAGTTATTAACAACAGGCAATAAAAATACCTGTTGCTCTGCACAACACTTCCCACGCCAACCGGGCTGAACCTATTGTACGTCGCACCATTTCGCGACGGCGCAGCGTTAGTCTTCTGTAACGCCATGTGCAACCGAAACAATACTTCGTTTTTGGCAATATTGCTATCTCTTGGCAAAATATTTTGCCCCGGCGGACAACAGCTTGTTTTTGTCGTAGACATAGGGTTCGTTTGAGCTTGCTCTATAAGTCTGCAGTTAGCCGGCGCTAGGATTTGGTTATTCTCATGCTGCGAGAGGCTCCAAAATGCTGAGCGCCAACTATGCCGACATACACGCGCAAATTGTCGAGCTGCTGGAATCCTCGCGCCGGGCCGCCGCGCGTAGCGTCAATTCCGTCATGACTGCGGCCTATTGGAAAATAGGCCGGCGCATCGTGGAGTTCGAGCAGGGCGGAGCTGAACGCGCCGCATATGGCGAGGAGCTGATTGAACGCCTCGGCGTAGACTTGAGCAAGCGCTTTGGACGTGGCTTCAGCATGCAGAATTTACTGCAGATGCGTAAGTTTTATTTGTACTGGCCGGAAATTCACCAGACAGTGTCTGGAGAATTGCGGTTGCCATGGTCTGCTTACGTACGGCTGTTGTCTGTCAAAAATCCGAATGCCCGCCTATTTTATGAAACCGAGGCGCTGCGCGGCGGTTGGTCCGTTCGTCAGTTAGACCGTCAGGTCAACAGCCAGTTCTATGAACGGACCGCACTTTCCCGGGATAAAACCAAGATGCTGGCGCAAGGCAAGCAAGCAAGCACGCGCCGCCGATGCCATGACACCGGAAGAGGCGGTCAAAGACCCTTTTGTACTGGAATTCCTGGATTTGAAAGATGAGTACTCCGAGTCCGATCTGGAGGAGGCGCTGATCCAGCATATGGCTGATTTTCTACTGGAGCTGGGCGATGACTTTGCCTTTGTCGGCCGCCAGCGCCGTCTTCGGCTCGACGATACCTGGTTCCGTATAGACCTGCTGTTTTTTCACCGCCGTCTGCGATGTCTCGTTGTCATCGAACTGAAGACCGGCAAGTTCGAGGCCGCCGATGCCGGCCAGATGCATCTGTATCTGAACTATGCCCATGAGCATTGGACCAAACCCGGCGAAAATCCACCCGTCGGCCTGATCCTGTGCGCGGCCAAGGGCGCGGCCGAGGCGCGCTATGCGCTGGACGGCCTGCCTAACAGGATTATCGCCGCCGAATACCAGATGCTGCTGCCGGACGAACAGCTGCTTGCGGCCAAGCTGGAACACTGGACGCAAAAAAGCCCGCCGGGCGCGTGAGCGCGCGGCGGGCCGGTGCGGACGGGCCGCTTAGCTCAGCGTCGGGAAGCCGGTCAGGTAGCCGACGGCGGCGCCGAAGCGGTCGCGGTAGTTGGCCTTGATCAGCGGATCCAGCGTCGCCTGCACCTTGGCGTGCAGCGCCGCGTCCCAGTCGCCCGGGTGCTGGAAGTTGCTCATGATGTAGGCAAAGCCGTTGATGTCGTCCACCGCGTGCAGGCCGGTCGATTCGGCGCCCGACGGCGTCGACAGCAAACGGGTCAGCGTCTTGGTGTCGACGTTGTAGGCCCACAGGAAGTTGTTGACGTGCAGGCCGCTGTCTTCGCCGATGAACAGCGTGCGCAGCTTTTCCGAGAACTTGATGTTGTCCGGATTGGCGATCTTGTCCGGATTGGCCAGGTTGCCCAGCGCGTCAGCCTTGGCCAGGTCCTCGCCCACCAGCGCCGGCACGGCGGCCATGTCGACCGGCACCCATTCGCTGTTGATGGCGGCGCCGCTGTCGTCCACCTGGCCGGCCTTCAGGTTCAGCGCGTAGACCACGCCGGCGTTCGGGCCCTTGACCGAGATGCCGCCGGAACCGTTGGTCATCGCGGCCTGGATGTAGCTCATCGCCGAGTAGGCGATCTTGTCCTTGGCGTTGACCGTCGTGCCTTCCATTTTGGTGAAGCCCATGCTGCCGCCCTTGAGCGCGGCGTAGCGGTGGGTCTCGAGGAAGGCGGCCGCCTTTTCCTTGCCCGGCACGATCTTGACCCAGTTGGTCTTGCCGCTGAACGGGATCCTGGTGTAGGTGGCGTCGGCCGGGTCGGCGGTCTTGACGCTGAGGATGTCGGCCGCCTTCAGCGTGTCGGCCAGGGCCTTGATCTCGGCGCTGGTGGCGCTGCCCAGCTTGATCCACGACAGCGTGGCCGAGCCGCCGTTGTCGGCGCTCTTCTGGTTCCACTTGGCGACGTACAAGGTGCCGCTGGACAGGTCCTGCGCCTTGTCGGCGACGAACATGAACAGGCCGCCGTTGGTGGCGTCGTCGCCCATCAGCGCGGTGCGCTCGTCCGGCATCACCTGCACCAGCTCGTGCGAGATGCGGCCCATGCAGTAGTGCTTCTTGATGCTGCCGGTGCCGTCCGGGTTGACGGTGATCTCCGGCATGTGGCCGTAGTGGTAGGGGTTGGCCTTGGCGGCGTCGCCGTACAGGTTGGTGCTGAAGTTGGCGAACTGGGTGTTGCTGGCGATGGCGGTCGCGTCCGGCTCGTATTCCTCGCTCGACAGGTGGGTGTTCCACGGCGAGCGGCTGGCACCGCAGGTGATCCACAGGCCGTTGACGCCGCTGGTGTTGACGTTGTGGTACTTGACCAGCGACAGCGCGCCGGTGGTCTTGTCCTGGTCCAGCGTCAGCACCGCGATCGGCGACGGCAGCATGCCGTACATCGAGTCGCCCTTGACGTTGCGGGTGGTGTATTCGAACTGCACCACGGCGAACACGGTGTTGCCCTTGACGCCGGCGACGGTGGGCGCGGCCAGCTTCAGCAGCGAGGTGCCGTCCGGGCAGTCGGAGAAGAACTGGCGCTGGCCGGCGTCGGTCTTGTCGACGATGGGCTTGTTGTTGATGTCGTAGTAGCCGCCGGCCAGGATGGTGCCGCCGCTGCCGTTGGCGACCAGGGCGCCGGTGATGAAGAAGGTCTGGTAGGCCAGCTGGTAGGGCTGGGTCTTGCCGTCCGAATAGGTGGCGTTCAGGGTCGAGCCGACCGTGGTGGTGGCCATCTTGGCGGCGTCGGCCAGGGTCGGCGCGGCCATGCCGGAGAAGGTCACGGACATCAGCTGCGGCGCGGCGGCGGCGGTGTCGCCGCCACCGCAGGCGGCCAGCAGGGTGGCGGTAGCGCTGCCGCCGGCCAGCGGCAGCAAGGGACCGGCGGACAAGAATTTGAGGATGCTGCGGCGGGACAGATCGAGAGACTCGGTCATGATAAATCCTGTTGTAGTTGTGGCCGTTCCATGTGCCGCGCGGCCGCGGCATCATGCGAGGCGGTGGCTGCACCTCGACGGCCGCAAGCTTAACTATTTGGTATGACAGGGGCGTGACAAAGCGATACTTGGCGATACAAAAGGATACAAGGCGGCGGCGTGAGCGTGGCGGGGTAACTTTGGTAACAAACTTATTCCACCCGGGCCGGCGCCGGCGAAAAGGTCTATATTGTCAGCATCAACTGTGAAGGAGCAGCAAATGCGATCCATGACCAAATCCGTGCTGGCGGCTGCCGTGCTGCTGGCCAGCGCCGCCGCCTGGGCCGACGTGAGCGTCACCTTTGTCAAGCCGGAGGAGTTTGCCGACGTGCCGCGCAACAGCATCGACCGCGACCGCACGCTGAAGGATTTCAGCGACTATTTCGCGACGCTCAACAAGAAGCTGCCCGCCGGGCAGAACCTGAAAGTCGAGATCCTCGATATCGACCTGGCCGGACGGCTGTGGCCGCGCCGCACGGGCGACGATATCCGCGTGATGAACGGCGGCGCCGACTGGCCGCACATCCATCTGCGCTATACGCTGGAGCAGAACGGCCAGGTGCTGCGCAGCGGCGACGAGCACATCTCCAACATGATGTACCAGCAGCGCATCAACCGCTATTCGGACGGCGACCCGCTGCGCTACGAGAAGCAGATGCTGGACGAATGGTTCGACAAGAACATCGTGCCGAAGGTGGCCGCCCGCTGATCAGCTGATCAGTCGAGGCGGTTCACCTTGGGGAACTTGGACAGGAACTCGGGCGCCATCGGCGTCACCTGGCTGGTCTTGTAGTTGAAGAAGACAAAGCCGGACTTGGCCATCGCCACCAGCTTGCCGTCGCGCGGGCGGGTGATGCGGAAGGTGATGTCGCCGCCGTACTGGTTGAAGTCCATCACGCCGACCTCGAACAGCAGCTGGTCGCGCGCATGCGCCTCGGTCTTGTAGGTGGTGGCCAGGTCGGTGACGATGATGCCGACGCCGCCCGTGCCGGCGCCGCTGTCCTGCACGCCGAACTCGAACAGGAAGCGGGCGCGCGCCTCGGAGATCATCGAGATCATCGAATCGTTGCCCAGGTGGTTGGCGCCGTTGATGTCGGTGACGCGCACGGTCAGCTGGGTAGAAAAGTAGTATTGGTCTTCGGGGAAGTCCAGTTTTAAGCGTGCCATGGTGCCTGCCTTGATGTCGATGCTCCATTTTAACGCAGGGGCTGCAATAGCCCTTTAGTGGTAAGACCGGCCCCGGCCGCGGGTGTACCATCAAAGTACCAACTTTGAAAGGACATCCCATGTATGGACTGACCCAGTTAGGCGTGATCCACACGCTGATCAGCCTGGTGGCCGTATTTGCCGGACTGTGGGCCTTTTTCCGCGACCAGCGCATCAACCCGGACAACACGGCCGGCAAGGTGTACCTCTACGCCACCATCCTCACCTGCGTGACCGGCTTCGGCATCTTCGCCCACGGCGGCTTTGGCAAGCCGCATGCGCTGGGCATCATCACCCTGCTGACGCTGGGCCTGGCCTGGCTGGCCGACCGGCGCAAGTTCGGCGCCAGGTCGGCGGCGGTCTCGGTGTGCGCCTACTCGATCACTTTCCTGTTCCACATGATTCCGGCGGTGACCGAGGGCAGCACCCGGCTGCCGCTGGGCAGCCCGCTGCTGGCCGACGCCGAAGCGCCGCAGCTGAAGGTCGTCACCGGCGTGCTGCTGCTGTTGTACCTGGCCGGCGCCACGTGGCAGGTGCGGCGCCTGAAGGCCGGGCCTTAGAGCTGCTCGCCGAGGAACAGCAGGGTGTTGCCGTGCGCCTGGGCGGCGGCGCGCTGGTTGTAGGACGAGCGGTGGTTGCAGTTGAAGCCGTGCTCGGCGTCGGCGTAGACGTGGATCTCGACCTGGTCGTTGTCGTCGAAGCGTTCGGCGATGCTGGTCACGGCCGTCAGCGGGATGTGGCTGTCGGCGCTGCCGAAGTGCATCAGCATCGGCACCTTGATCTGGCCGGCGCGTTCCAGCGCGTTCTGGATGCCGCCGCCGTAGTAGCACACGGCCGCGTCGACCAGGCCGTTGGCGGCCGTGTGGTAGGACAGGCGGCCGCCGAAGCAGTAGCCGATCGAGGCGATCTTGCCTTCCACGCCGTCGAGCGCGCGCAGCGTCTTGACGGTGGCGGCGATGTCCGATTGCGCCAGCGCGAAGTCGGTGGCGTTCATCAGTTCGACGGCGCGCTTCCAGCCCGCGTCGTCATAGCCCAGTTCGATGCGCGCGCCATTGCGCCAGAACAGGTCGGGAGCGATCACCACATAGCCGTCGGCCGCGTACTGGTCGGCCACGTTGCGGATATGCTGGTTGACGCCGAAAATCTCCTGCAACAGCACGATGCCGGGACCCTTGCCGCCGCGCGGCAGCGACACGTAGGCGCCGAAGCTGCCGTCGGCGACGGCGATATCGATCCACTGGGTGTTGGTTTCCATGGTGTTCCCTTTAATGCGGGGTCAGTGCCGACATTAGCACGAGCTCGTGTGCTAATGTCGGCACTGACCCCGGGTTTAGAAAGCGGCCATCGTACTCCGTTTTGCGTGGCGCTGCAGCGGGGCTCAGTTATGCACTTCGCGGGTGTAGATCACCGGGCCGGAACGGTAGACGCCGAAGGTCGCGCGGCCGGGGACGGCGGGTAGATACAGGTTGGACCAACTGGCGGGATTCAGCGTCACGTCGGTCGAGACGGCCGTGTTGGGGGCGGCCATCAGGAAGCTGGCCTTGCCATTGTTGAAAGTCAGGCTCCCTGGGCTTTTGACCGTAAACGCCGGGCAGGCGATCGCCACGCCTTGGCCGTTCTTGCAATTGGTGAAGGTGATGCCGGGACTGGCGCCGATGCCCTGCGCGTCGGCCGTATAGGCGGCGTTGAACACGTAGGCGCCGGCTGCGGCCGAATAGTACTGCGACTGCACAGCCATCGGCATGCTGGACGTTTCGGAACCGTAGTTGTTGCCAAGCTGCATGCGGCCGCTGACCACCGTCAGCGGGATTTCCGTCGACGTGGCTGGACTGCTGCGTGCCGACGTGACCAGGTCGGCGTCGACCGCGCGCACGTAGACCAGGCTGGGCGCTGTCGGCGTGCTGGTGAAGGCGAGGTTGGGCAGGCTGGCGGCAAGCGCCATGCCGACGCCCTTGTCGAAGGTGATGGGGGTGGTCGGAGGGGGAGGGGCGGTATTGGCATTGACCAGGGTGCCGACCGGCCATGCGGTGCTGCCGCCGGCCGCGGTCCAGGCGGACAGCGTGATGGCTTTCGCAAACGCGGTGGCCGGCGACGGCGGAGCGCTGCTGTAGTTTTGCGTCAGCGCCGGCGTGGCCGCGCCGTTGTAGGCCTTGATCAGCACGTAGAACGGCTGCTTCGAGTAGATGAAGCTGCCGCTGACGTCGTACGGCGCCGGGCAGGGGTTGTTCATGCCGCCTGCCTGCGAGCATTTCATGGTCACGCCGGTATTCTGGCTGGATGGCAGTTCGCCCCACACCGGCGCGGCCGGCGCAACGGCCTTGGGCGGCAGCAGTACGTCGAAGTGATCGGGGATGAAGCGGCCCACCTGCAGCGTCCCCTGGGTGTTGAAGCCGGCTGCCGGGTTGCCCATGTAGTTGGCGCTGTTGTTGGCAAGCGTGGACAAGATCGTGATGTAGCCGACGTCGCTGTAGCTCCACGGGCCGGTGGTGTTGCCGCCGAGGCCAGTGGACGCCGTGGTGGACACGCCATTGGTGATCGGGCCGAACTGTCCGGTGGTGACAACACCGTACGGATTCGTGCTGGCAATCGCATAGGTAGGCTTGAAGCTCTCGCGCGTGCTTTCCTTGCCGAAATTGGTGGTGACGTTGCCTGACGTGTTAATCGCCGACAGCGTGACATTGAACGGCGCGCTGGCGTTGGCAAACACGCCCGGCCCCATTACCGGCATATTATTTACCCGCTGCACGCTGATCTTGATTTTGGCCGGCGCCACCGTGACGCTGGTGCTGCCATAGGCGTTAAAGCCGCTGGCGGCGGTGTAGCTGGCCTTCAGGTTGAGCTTGCCCACCTCCGGATACTGGAAGAGGGGGGGCGGGCTGGTGGTAGTCATGCCGTTGGGGTCGAAGCTCAGCGTCACGTTGGTCAAGGCGCCGCCGCAGGCTACATCCTTGACGCTGCCGCTCTGGTCCTTGATCTTCACCGGCACCGTGGCGGCGGTGCCGGGATCAGGATCGATGTAGGTGCAGCTGAAGCCGACTGGCACGGTGACGCTTTTCAGCAGCGGCACGCAGCCCAGGTTGTTGCCCTGCGCCTGCAGCGCCTGCACGACCACGTTGACGCTGCTCGCCATCGACAGATGGTCGGGCACCGTCACCACCAATCCCTTGTCGTCGAAGGTCATCACGCACGGCGCGTTGCTGGACGGGTCGGCGGAATTGACGCAGGTGGTGGCGGTGACGCCGTTGGCGCTGGCCGACAGCGTGGCGGGGCCGGCGGTGAACTGCTGGACGAAGGCGCTGCCGCTGCCGCTGATGGTCACCACCTGATTCCCCGGCGACAAGGTGACCTGGGTGCTGGCGCTGTAGTGCGGCGCCGTGCAGGCGTTGTTGGCGCAGGCGGTGACGGTGACCGTCTGCGGCTGGCAGGTCATCGCGGAGCCACTGTGGTTGATCAGGAAGTGGTCGATGCCGCTGGGCGCGGCGGCGCCACAAGTGGGGGTGTAGTTATACGAGTTGGGCTTGGTCACGCAGCTGCAGTTGCTGGCGCCGGCGCCGGTGCAGGTGATGGTCTTGCCGACGGTGGCGCCGTGGTCCAGATAAATCGAATTGACCGCGGCGTTGCCGCTGATGTAGTCGCCCGACGCGTGGGTGGTGACGTTGCGGGCCGACAGGTCGCCGTTGATTGTGCCTTGGGAGCCGATGTCGACATCGCCGGTGAAGGTGGCGTTGCCGTTGACGGTCACGTTGGCCGAGCGCAGGGTCAGCGAGCCGCCCGAGATGTTGCCGGTGATGGTGCTGCCGCTGCCGACTTCGAGCGAACTGGAGGCGACGATATCGCCCTTGACGGTGGAGCCTGCCGGATTCAGCGTCACCGTCGGCGCGGTGATGTTGCCGGTCACGCTGCTGCCGGACGGCAGCGTGAAGGAGTTGCTGGCGTTGACGTTGCCGGTGACGCTGAGCGACGAGTTGCTGGTGATGGTGGTGCCGCTGATGCTGCCGACCACGGTCGCGCCGGAGCCGAGGTCGACGATGCCGGCCGAGGTGATGCCGGCGCCGACGCGCGTGCCCGAATTGGTTTGCACCGAGCCGGCGCTCAGGCTGCCGCCGATCTGGTTGCCCGAGCCGAGGTCGGCCAGGCCGTTGACGTTGACCGAACCGGTGATGACCACGTTGGCGTTGGTGCTGATGCTGCTGCCGGCGACCGGGCCGTTGATGGTGTTGTTCGAGCCCAGGTTGACGGTGCCGCCGACCGTCAGCGCTCCGATGTTGACGTTGGAGTTGGTGCTGATCGAGGCGCCGCTGACGGCGCCGGTTATCGTGGTGCTGGAACCGAGGTCGATGGTGCCGCTGACGCCCACCGTGCCGCCGATGCTGACCGAGGAGCCGGTCTGCAGCGAGGCCGCGGTCACGCTGCCGGTGATGGCGCCGCCGGTGGCCACGCTGGCCTGGCCGTTGGCGCTGACGGCGCCGCCGAAGGTGCCGGCACCCAGCAGGAAGTTGCCGCCCGCCGCCAGGCTGCCGGTGGCGTTGAGCAGGCTGGGGTTGATCTGCGACAGGTCCAGGTTGTTGCTGCCGGAAGTTTGCAGCCTGGCGCTGCCGCTCATCTGCAGGCTTTGGTTGTAGGCCAGGCTCACCGCCGAGTTGACCACCACGGTATAGCCGCTGGCGATGGCCACGCTGTCGTTATAGACGGGCAGCAGCAGCGCGCTGCAGGTATAGGTGCTGGTCGGGCTGTTGTACGTGCAGCCGGCCACGGCGCCGCCATTGAAGTCGAGCGTGGCGGCCTGCGCCACGCCTCCCAGCAACATGGTCGAAAGAACAAGCCACGCGAATTTGAGTTTCATATCCCACACCGCTCACACCGGAAAATTCCTGCCTGAATTATAGGCGTTTCCCGGGCGTTGCCGTGTGGCATATATCCGACGGCGATGCGCCTGGTCAGGGCTAGCGCTTGACCTTGCCGAAGGCGTCGCCCGCCTTCCAGGTCTGCATCGCCGGCGCGTTGGCCACCGCGTAGCCCAGGTTGAGCGTGAACTGCGCCTGCTGCACCATGCCCGACAGGTCCCAGTCGGCGTGGTATTCGTCGGTGACCTGGTGGTAGTCCTGCTTGAAGGCGACCAGCCGCGCGGCCGATTTGACCGGGTCCTTGACAAAGCTGAAATGGCCGTCGCCGGAGAACACCGCCGAGCCGACGTTGAACGCCGGCACGCCGGCGCGGGCGAAGTTGAAGTGGTCGGCGCGGAAGTAGGCGCCGGACAGGTCGGGAATGGCTGGCGCCAGCTTCAGGCCCATCTGCCTGGCCACCGTGCCGGCCGCCTCATACAGGCTGCTGCGCTCGGCGCCGGCGACGCCGATGTCGCTGGTCAGGCCGACGAAGTTCATGCTGTCGAGGTTGAGGTCGGCCGAGGTCCGGGCCAGCGGCCAGGCCGGGTTCTGCACGTAGGCGGCGCTGCCCAGCAGGCCCTGTTCCTCGGCGGCCGGCCACAGGAAGACCTGGGTGCGTTTGGCCGGATGCTTGACCGCTTCGGCCGCCATGGCCAGCAGCGCGGCGGCGCCGGAGGCGTTGTCGATGGCGCCGTTCCAGGTGTGGTCGGTCTTGTCGTCGCGGCGCGTGCCTTCGTCGATGCCCAGGTGGTCCCAGTGGGCCGAGTAGACCACGGCCTGCTCCTTCAGCTTGGCGTCGCTGCCGGGCACGATGCCGGCCACGTTGAACTGCTCGATCTGGCGGATCGCGCTGTGCACTTCGGCGTGCACGCGGGTCTTCAGGTCGACCGGCGTGAAGTCGCGGCGCTCGGCCTTGGCGCGCAGCGCGTCCAGGTCGTAGCCGCCGGCGGCGAACAGCGCGCGGGCGGTGTCTTCCTGCAGCCAGCCTTCGACCGGATTGCCGCCGCCGGCCAGGTGGAAGCGCTCGTGGCTGAAGCCATTGGCCGGCACGCTCCACGGATAGGAGGCGGACGGCGTGGTGTGGATCAGCAGCACGCCGGCGGCGCCCTGGCGCACCGCCTCCTCATATTTGTACAGCCAGCGGCCGTAGTAGGTGTAGGCCTTGCCGGCGAAGCGGTTCGGTTCCTCGGCGGTGGGCTGCGGGTCGTTGACCATCATGACCAGGATCTTGCCCTTCATGTCGAGGCCCTTGTAGTCGTCCCATTTTTCCTCGGGCGCGATGACGCCGTAGCCGACGAACACCAGCGGCGCGTCGATGGCGACGTCGGTCTTGCCGCCGGCGGTGCCGAAGACGATCTCGCTGCCGTTCTTCGGCGTCGTGCTCTTGCCGCCGGCGGCGTCGAAGCGCACGAAGCTGCGTTCCAGCAGCTTCGTGCCCTCGATCTTCACCGGCAGGCGGTAGCCGCCGCCGGCCAGCGGCTTGAGGCCGATGATGGCGGCCTGGGTCTCCAGGTAGCGCACCGCGAGGTCGCCGCCGCGCTGGCCGGTGCCGCGGCCTTCGAACAGGTCGTCCGCCAGGAAGGATAAGTGGGCGCGCAGCGGCGCTTCCGTCACTTTGGGGGCTTGCTGGGCGCCCGCTTGCAGGGCGAGGGTGGCGGCGATGGCGAACAGGGGAAGACGCATGTTGACTCCGAAAAGATGTGATTCGATGCTGAAGCCGGTTATCTTACACGGTAGTTCAACACAATCAGGGAGACATATGAAGGTCATCATCATCACCGGCGGTTCGGACGGCATCGGCGCGGAGATGGCGCGGCAGCTGGCGCGGCGCCACGGCGCGGGCGTGGCGCTGGTGCTGGCGGCGCGCAACCGCGCCACGCTGGAGCAGGTTTCTGCGGAATGCATGGCGGCCGGCGCCCAGACCCTGGTGGTGCCGACCGATGTCGCGGTGCAGGCGCAGTGCGCGGCGCTGGTGGAGGCCTGCGTGGCGCGCTACGGCCGCATCGACGCGCTGGTCAACAACGCCGGCCGCTCGGCGCATGCGCTGTTCGAGGAGGTCGCGGACCTGGCGTGGTACCAGGAACTGATGACGATCAACCTGTGGGGCAGCGTGTGGTGCACGCACGCGGCGCTGCCTTATCTGAAGCAGTCGCGCGGCGCCATCGTCGGGGTGTCGTCGCTGGCGGGGCTGGTCGGGGTGCCGGGGCGCACCGCCTACAGCGCCACCAAGTTCGCCATGGGTGGCTTTTTCGAGGCGCTGCGGGCGGAACTCAAATCGGCGGGCGTGAGCGTGACGCTGGCGTATCCGGGCGTGGTGGCGACGCAGATCCGCCATCGCGGCTTCAACGCCGCCGGCGGGGCGCTGGGCAGCAGCAGCCTGAAAGAGGACAAGGCGATGCCGGTGGAGGAGTGCGCGGCGCTGATCTTGGCCGGCATGGAGGGCCGCAAGCGCGAAGTGGTGATGTCGGCCAAGGGCAAGCTGGGACGCTGGATGAAGCTGATCGCTCCGGGCCTGGTGGAGAGGATGGCGCTGGCGGCGCTCAAGGACGACGTCAAGCCGCGCTGAGGTCCGCATTGAGGTCAGTTGTAAGCGAGTGTAAGAGTCGGTAAGAGGTTGTAATGCCGGTCAACTCAGCGCAGGCGGGCCGCGTTTTTTGCTCATGCGACACGGGATTGTCCCGATGCCGAAACTAGAAAAAGGAAATACATCATGACCAAAATTATCGCTTCCCTGATCGCCGGCCTGTTCGCTACCGCAGCATTCGCACAAGCGCCAGTCGCCGCCACCGCCGCCGCTCCTGAAGTCAAGCCAGCCGTGGCCAAAGTCGAAGCGAAAACCGAAGTCAAACCTGAAGTGAAGGCCGAGGCCAAAGCGGAAGTCAAGACTGAAAAAACCAAAGTCCATCACAAGGCAAAAGAACACAAAGCCGCGGTGCCGGCACCGGTCGCCAAGGCGGACAGCAAAGTCACCGTCGCAGCAAAGTAAGTCGAAGCATTAATTAGCTAAACCATATAAACCACTAAGGAACTGAATCATGAAAAAAGTCATCGCTACCCTGATCGCCACCCTGTTCGCAGGCGCCGCATTCGCTCAAGCTCCAGCCGCTTCGGCTTCCGCCACCGCAGCAGCATCGACTCCGGCTCCAGCCGCATCGGCACCGGCAGCGAGCGCACCAGCCAAGAAAGTGCATCACAAGAAGGCCAAGGCTGCAAAAGCCGCCAGCGCACCGGCAGCTTCGGCACCGGCAGCACCAGCAGCTTCGACGCCGGCAGCCAGCAAGTAATCTGGACGTTAGTTCTGGCCCCGCCAGTGCATGACGTGCCGCCCCGGACCCTCAGGGCCTGGGCGGCGCAAGAAAAGAGACAGGGTCCAACCTGTCTCTTTTTTTATTTGGCCAGCTCTTCGAGCAGGGCGCGGTGGAAGGCGGCCGGGTCTTCCATCTGCGGGGCATGGCCCAGGCCGTGGAATTCCACCAGCGTGGCTTGCGGGATCTGCTTGACGACCTGCTTGCCCAGCAGGTCGTAACGGCCGATCCGCGCCTTGACCGCCGACGGTGCGATGTCGCTGCCGATGGCGGTGGTGTCGGCGTCGCCTATCATCAGCGTGGTCGGCACCTTGAGCAGCGGGAATTCGTAGACCACCGGCTGGGTGAAGATCATGTCGTAGATCAGCGCCGAGTTCCACGCCACCTGCTTGTGGCCCGGTCCCGCGTTCAGGCCGGCCAGCATGTCGACCCAGCGCTCGTACTCCGGCTTCCAGCGGTTGACGTAGTAGGTCGACTTCTCATAGGAGCGCACGCTGTCGGCCGACAGCTTCAACTCCCGCTCATACCACTGATCGACGCCGCGCGACGGCACGCCGAGCGCCTTCCAGTCTTCCAGCCCGATGGGATTGACCAGCACCAGCCGCGACACGCTGTCCGGGTACATCAGCGCATAACGGGTGGCGATCATGCCGCCGGTGGAGTGGGCCACCAGCGCCGCGCGCGCCACGCCGAGGTGACGCAGCAGCGCCTCGGTATTGGCGGCCAGCTGCTGGAAGCTGTATTGATAGCGTTCCGGCTTGGTGGACGCGCAAAAGCCGATCTGGTCGGGCGCCACCACGCGGTAGCCGGCCGCGCTCAGGGCGGCGATGCTTTGCTCCCAGGTGGCGCCGCAAAAATTCTTGCCGTGCAGGAGAACGGCGGTCTTGCCATTGGCCGCGCCGGACGGCGCCACGTCCATGTAGGCCATCTGCAGCTGCTGCCCCTGCGAGCTGAAGCTGTAGTGCCGCAGCGGATAGGGGTAGTCGAAGCCCTGCAGTTCGGGACCGTAGGTTGCGGCCGACGCCGGGCCGGCGAGGGCGGCGGCGAGGATGAACAGATTGCGCATGGTGGAATCGCTCCGGAACAGGGGAAGCCGCCAATATAGGCCATTTGCGAACGTCGCGCTTTGGCGTCTAAACAGGCGGTTTTAAGCAAAAAAGGTCCCGAACCGGCCAGAGAGAGTAAACTACGCACAAATTTCTTTCGCAATTAGGCGATTCGAACATACTTGTGAGTGACGCCATGTCTGCAAATCCCGTATCCCCCATCGCCCTGTTTTCCGACCTGAACCTCAGTGCGCCGTTGATCAAGGCCCTGAAAGAGGTCGGCTACGAGTCGCCGTCGCCGATCCAGGCCGCGACCATCCCTTCGCTGTTGGACAACCAGGACGTGCTGGGCCAGGCCCAGACCGGCACCGGCAAGACCGCCGCCTTCGCGCTGCCCATCCTGTCGCGCATCGATATCAAACAGACCACGCCGCAGGCGCTGGTGCTGGCGCCCACCCGTGAACTGGCGATCCAGGTCGCCGAGGCGTTCCAGACCTATGCCGCCCACATCCCCGGCTTCCACGTGCTGCCGATCTACGGTGGCCAGAGCTACGGCCCGCAGCTGTCGGCGCTGCGCCGCGGCGTGCATGTCGTGGTCGGCACCCCGGGCCGCGTCATCGACCACCTGGACAAGGGTTCGCTCGACCTGTCCAAGCTGAAGACGCTGGTGCTGGACGAAGCCGACGAGATGCTGCGCATGGGCTTCATCGACGACGTCGAGCGCATCCTGCAGGAGACGCCGGAGTCGCGCCAGACCGCGCTGTTCTCGGCGACGATGCCGTCGGCGATCCGCCGCATCGCCAACACCTATCTGCGCAATCCGAAGGAAATCACCGTCGCCGCCAAGACCGGCACCGCCGAGAACATCCGCCAGCGCTACTGGCTGGTGTCGGGCATGCACAAGCTCGACGCGCTGACCCGCATCCTGGAGGCGGAGAACTTCGACGGCATGATCATCTTCTCGCGCACCAAGCTCGGTACCGAGGAACTGGCGAGCAAGCTGCAGGCGCGCGGCTTCTCGGCCGCCGCCATCAACGGCGACATCCAGCAGGCGCAGCGCGAGCGCACCATCCAGCAGCTCAAGGACGGCAAGATCGACATCCTGGTGGCGACCGACGTCGCCGCGCGCGGCCTGGACGTGGAGCGCATCAGCCACGTGGTCAACTACGACGTGCCGCACGATCCGGAAAGCTACACCCACCGCATCGGCCGCACCGGCCGCGCCGGCCGCAGCGGCGAGGCGATCCTGTTCATCACGCCGCGCGAGAAGAACCTGCTCAAGTCGATCGAACGCGCCACCCGCCAGCCGATCGGCATGCTGGAGCTGCCGACCATCCAGGCCGTCAACGACGTGCGCATCGCCAAGTTCAAGTCGCAGATCAGCGAAACGCTGGCCCAGGGCGAGCTGGAACAGTTCCAGTCGCTGATCGAGGACTTCGAGCGCGAACAGAACATCCCGGCGATCGAGATCGCCGCCGCGCTGGCCAAGATGGCGCGCGGCGACGTGCCGCTGCTGCTCGACAAGAAGCAGCAGACCGCCGCCGCCACCTGGGACGAGCGTCCGGGCCGCCAGGTCGGCTTCGAACGCCATGGCAGCCAGGACCGTGGCGACCGGGGCGACCGATTCGAGCGCGGCGAGCGTCCGGAGCGTGCCGACCGCAGCGAGCGTTTCCCGAAAAAGGAACGCATCGTGCGCGCGCCGGACGCCGGCATGCAGACCTTCCGCATCGAAGTGGGCTACCAGCACGGCGTCAAGCCGGGCAACATCGTCGGCGCCATCGCCAACGAGGGCGGCATCGACTCCAAGAACATCGGCCGCATCGAGATCTACGACGACTACAGCGTGCTCGATATGCCGGACGACCTGAGCGGCGACGTGCTGGAGCACCTGGCCGGCATCAAGGTGGCCGGCCAGCAGCTGCGCATCAGCCGCGACAGCGGTGACGGCGCCCCGGCGCCAGCCCCGGCTCCGGCGGCCCGTCCGGCGCCGGTCCGGAGCGCCCCGTCGGCCGCGCCCGCCGCATCCGCCGCCCCGGCGGCGCCGGCCGCTTCGCCGCTGGCCAAGGCCGCCCGCGTCGACAGCACCGAGCTGGACGAGGCCGCGCCGAAGAAGAAAAAGGAAAAGCCGGGCAAGATCGCCCTGCCGATGAGCGCCTTCCGCATCGAAGTGGGCAGCAACCATGCGGCCACGCCGTCCAACATCGTCGGCGCCATCGCCAACGAGGCGGGCCTGGAAGCCAAGCACATCGGCCGCATCGAGATCTTCGACACCTACAGCATGCTGGAACTGCCGGACGGCATGCCGCCCGAGCTGTTCAAGCACCTGGGCAAGGTGTGGGTCGGCGGCGCGCAGCTGAAGATCAGCCATGCCGAGCGCATGCCGCCGGAGTCGGGCAAGTCCACGCCGCCGAAGAAGCCGGCGCCGGGGCAGAAGGATAAGTTCAAGTCCAAGCCAGCCGGCAAGAAATACTAAACACGACGGGGCTGCAAGGCTCCGTTTTCACGTCCGCGCAGTGCACGAGCACGGTGCTGCGTTGCACCAAAACAAAGCTTGGCGAGCCTTAAATATTGCTCGTACACCAATCCGCTCACGGCCTGCCCACCGCGCTCCCATAGCGCCGCCGCCGCGCCGGCATGCCTGGCCCGCTTATTGCATGGCTGATAGCACAATCGTTATAAAAGGCATCCCTTGAGATGCCTCCACCTGAGACACGTCGTTTAGCATGGGAGTATTGAAATGACTCAATTCAGGAAATTGTGGACTACTTTTGTCGACGCCATCAAGCCGCAAGTCTTGCGCGAGCAAGACCAGGTCGGCCTGCATTCGATCTTCATCGATACGCGGCCGTTTAACGTTGCCTCCTTCTCTGACAAGGACCGCTGATGCTGTTGCGGAACGACCTGCTGCAGTACACGCATCCGTCTCCGCGCACCGTCCGCATCCTGTGGATCGCTCCCGAGCAAAGCCACGCCTATGTATTTGACGTGGCGGCCCGCTCAGCCGACGTCGAGTTGATCCAGCTGTCGGTGCTGCATGCCGACATTCGTGCCGGCCACGCCAGCGTGTTGCCGGCCGACCCTTACCTGATGGTCGTCAGCCAGGAGCTGCTGCCGGCCAAACACCTGCAACTGCGCGCCCGCGCGTGGGCCATCGTCGAACCGCTGGTGGCGCTGGAGCCGGGCATCTACGAGGCACGCCAGCGCGGCCAGCTGATCGCCCAGGCCACCGAGACGCACGGCGTGTCGCACCCGACCATCTACCGCTACCTGCGCCGCTACTGGCAGCGCGGGCAGACGCCCAACGCGCTGCTGCCCGACTACGGCAACTCCGGCGGGCGCGGCAAGGTGCGCCAGGCGTCGGCGGGCGTCAAGCGGGGGCGCCCGCGCAAGAGCGGCGCCGACGCGGGCCCGGGCCTGAACGCCGACGAGGAAATCCGCCGCACCTTCCGCGTCGCCACCGCGCATTACGCGGCCGGCCACGACAAGTTCTCGCGGCTGGGCGCCTACCAGCAGATGCTGGCCGACTTCTTCATCGAGCGCCATATCGACGCCGACAGCGGCCGCGTGCTGACGGTGGCGGGCAGCCAGGACGCCGTGCTGCCGACCTTCGGCCAGTTCAACTACTGGCTCGATCACGACGACGACCGCCCGCCCGAAGTGGTGCGCCGCAACGCCGCCGCAACCGCCAACATCGCCGCCGTCGCCGCCGTAGATGTTCCCGATGCCGCGTCCGCGCGCTTCGCCTCGCTGCCGGCCGGCGGCCGTCCCGGTGCCGGCTTCTACCTCGATGCGGTGCGCGCCGAGGTGCAACTGGTTTCGCGCGCCGACCGCCACCAGGCCATCGGCCGGCCGCTGGTCTACCTGGCGCTCGACTCATACAGCCGCATGGTCACCGGCGTCTACATCGGCATGGGCCAGGCCAACTGGCAGCACGCGATGCTGGCGCTGGCCAACTGCGGCGCCGACAAGCAGCGCTACACCCAGCAGATGGGGCGCCGCATCGAGGCGGCGCAATGGCCGTGCCGCCACCTGCCCGAGACGCTGTTCGCCAACAGCGCGCTGACCGGCGACGCCGAGCGCGATGCGCTGCTGAACAACTTCAACCTGCGCTGCGTGACCGTCGACCACGGCCCGGACGACTGGAAGGCCGTGCTGGAAAAGCGCTTCCGCCTGCTGGCGCCGCACGCCGACGGACTGCCGTGCCGCCTGGACGGCGTGCTCGACCTGCAGCAGTTCACCCGCATCGTGGTCGACTGCATCCTGTACTACAACAACCGGCAGCAACTGGCGCATGCCGGCGGCGCCACGCCGCGCCAGCTGTGGGACTGGGGTGTGGCCCATCGCGGCGGCAGCCTGCGGACCTATCCCGAGCACCTGATACGCTGCAGCCTGATGCCGGTGGCGCAAGCCGACGTCGCCGGCGACGGCATCCATCTGTTCGATAGTATTTACACCTGCGCCCGCGCCATCAACGAACGCTGGTTCGAGCGCGCGCGCCTGCGCGGGCAGTGGAGCGTGCGCGTCGCCTACGATCCGTCCAACATGGACATGGTTTATTTGCTGGACCCGAACGCGCCGATGCAGTTCCACGCCTGCCACCTGGCCGACGGCAGCGCCGCGCACCAGCAGCTGTCGGCGGCGGAAATCGCCCGCCTGCCGCGCACCGTCGCCAATCCCGCCACCTCGGCCAACACGCCGCTACGTACCACTACGCAGGCTTTCGCCAGCTTCGCTAACTGATTCCGTAGCTTGATAGCCAACGGCGCGATCCAGCGCCGTGCAGACCACTTTGCGACATGCCGGTGCGTGCCACTTGCTGGTGCGGCAGGGTGGAGCCGTTTCCAACCGGCCCGCGCCGCGCCGCGCGCGCATGACCGCCACGCCGAAAATAAAGTCCATGCGGCACAAATAAAGTTTGTCGCCGGAAGCGCCCCGTTGGAGCAAAGAGCAATGTTTTCGCCATCGCCGAACAAACATTGTTTGATGTCGCCGAGCCTTATGCCATCAGGCTTCCTGTGGTTATGAACACTGTTTATTTTGTTGTGGCTTCGTGGCACGCCACTTGCTAGACAGGAACTATGGGGACGCAAGTCGCCCAAGGATCTTTCAGCAGACTGGTGAGGAAGCAGATGGACAGTAAAACAGTAAAACCGTTTAAATCGTTTAGTTCATTCACGCGAAGGGATTTCCTATATCGCGCCGCGGCGGTCGGCGGCACGGGATTGCTGCTCAATACCATGAACGCATGGGGCATGGGCATAGGCTCGACGGCGTCCGCGCCGCCGGAGCTGAGCGGCAGCGGCAAAGGCAAGAAGGTGCTGATACTGGGCGCCGGCCTGGCCGGCATGACCGCCGCCTTCGAGCTGGGCAAGCTGGGCTACCAGTGCCAGATCCTCGAGGCGCGCGCCTTCGCCGGCGGCCGTTGCCAGACCGCGCGCAAGGGCTTCAGCCTGACCGAGCTCGGTGGCGAAAAACAAACCTGCGAATTCGACGACGGCCACTACATCAACCACGGCCCATGGCGCATCCCGCTGCACCACCAGTCCACGCTGCACTACACGCGCCTGTTCGAGGTGCCGCTGGAGGTGATGGTCAACGATAACGACCATTCCTTCGTCTACTCGGAAAACGCCGGCCCCTTCGCCGGCAAGCGCATGCGCATCAAGGAGATCAAGGCCGACATGCGCGGCCACGTCTCCGAGCTGCTGGCCAAGTCGGTCAAGAACAACCAGCTGGACCAGGAACTGACGGCCGACGACAAGCGCCTGCTGCTGGACTACCTGGCGCACGAAGGCCAGCTGGCCGGCGCCGACCTGCAGTACAAGGGCCGCACCGGCCGCGGCTTCGCCGTCAATCCGGGCGCCGGCACTTCGCCCGGCCCGGGCACGCTGTCCGATCCGCTGGGCTTCAAGGACCTGCTGGCGTCCAAGCTGGGCAACGTCTACAGCGCGGTGCAGGACTTCCCGATGCAGAACACCATGTTCCAGCCGGTCGGCGGCATGGACTCCATCGCCAAGGCGTTTGAAAAGCGCGTCGGCAAGAACATCCGCTACAAGTCGGAAGTGCAGACCATCCGCCAGAACGACAAGGGCGTCACCGTCACCTTCAAGGACACCGGCACCGGCAAGGTCGCCAGCATCAGCGCCGACTACTGCCTGTGCGCGATGCCGCTGTCGGTGCTGCGCCAGATCGACACCGACTTCTCGGACAAGTTCAAGAAGGCCGTGGCCACGGTGGCCTACGCGCCGGTCGGCAAGATCGGCCTGCAGATGAAGCGCCGCTTCTGGGAGGAGGACGAGCATATCTACGGCGGCCACGTGCTGACCGACCTGAAAGGCATCAACACGATCTCGATGCCGTCCTACGGCTTCCAGAAGAAGAAGGGCGTGCTGCTCGGCTACTACCAGTACCAGACGGCGGCGATCGAGGTCAGCGCGCTGTCACCGAAGGAGCGCGCGGACTTCGCGCTGGCGGCCGGGCAGAAGATCTTCCCGCAGTACACCGACAGCTTCGAGACCTCGTTCTCGGTGGCCTGGCACCGCGTGCAATACAACCTGGGCGGCTGGGCCGAATGGACCGAGAAGACCCGCGCCGCCGCCTACCCGACGCTGCTCGAAGGCGAGGGCCGCGTGCTGCTGGCCGGCGAACACCTGAGCTACCTGACCGGCTGGCAGGCCGGCGCCATCGAATCGGCATGGCAGCAGATCGCCAAGATCCATGAAAGGGCCAGCGCATGAAGGAAGTGCTGATCAAGGCCGCGATGGCCGTCGTGGCGCTGCTGGCGGCGGCCGCCACGGCGCCGTCGCGCGCGCAGGACGCGGGCGCTGCGGACGGCAAGGCGCTGTTCCTGAAAAACTGCGCGGCCTGCCACCAGGCCACCGGCAAGGGCATACCCGGCGCCTTCCCGGCGCTGGCGGGGAACAAGTTCGTGCAGGGGAAAAGCACCGACGTCGCCACCGTGCTGCTGAAAGGGCGGGGCGGCATGCCCGACTTCAGCGACAGCCTGAGCGACGCCGACATCGCCACCGTCCTGAGCTTCGTGCGCAGCGGCTGGGGCAACAAGGCCGAGCCGTTGACCGAGGCGGAAGTGGCGGCGTTGCGCGCCACGCTGCAGGTCGAGCCGTTCAGCAACGGCCAGGTATCCAACAAACATTGAAAGAGCACACCACATGAAAAAAGCACTCGCAACCCTGTTGATCCCGGCCGCGTTGGGCCTGTTGTCCTTCGGCGCCCAGGCCGCACCGAAGGCCGCGCCCAAAGCCGCGGCAGACATCGTGCGCCACAAGATCCCCGGCTCCGATTTCCCGATCGCGCTGGCCGTCAGCGTGCCGTCGACCGCCACCATCCACTTCGTCAGCGGCCAGGTGCCGGCCATCGTCGACAAGAGCGCCGCCCCGGATTCGCTGGCCGCCTTCGGCGACACCAAGACTCAGTCGGAGTCGGTGCTCAAGAAGATCAAGGAAGTCCTCGAGGGCATGAAGCTGGAGATGTCCGACGTGGTGAAGATGAGCGTGTTCCTGGTCGGCGATCCGGCCAAGGGCGGCAAGGCCGACACCAAGGGCTTCATGGAAGCGTACACGCAGTATTTCGGCGCCCAGGCCAACCAGCCCAACCTGCCGGCGCGCGCCGTGGTGCAGGTGGCGGCGCTGAGCAACCCGGGCTGGCTGGTCGAGATCGAAGTGGTCGCCGCCAAAAAATAACCGGATATCCAGGTCATCCGGGGATACAGGTCTTACTTTCTTTTTTATTCAATGGGGATTAAATATGCATAAGGCCACACTCAAGATCGGCGTCGCAGCCGTGCTGTCCACCCTGTCGTTCGGCGCCGCGTTCGCCGCCAACGCCGCCGCCGATGATGCTGCCGTCCCGGCCGATGCCGCCAACGCCACCTCGGCCGGCGCGGTGATCGTCACCGGCACCCGCTCCAGCGGCATCAAGGTGGAGAACAGCGCCTCGCCGATCCAGGTACTCGATGCCGCCTCGCTGCAGCGCACCGGCCAGCCGGACCTGATCCAGGCGCTGGCGCAGAACCTGCCGTCGTTCACGGCGCAAGCCTTCGGCGGCGACACCGCCAACCTGACCTTGTCGGCCCGCCTGCGCGGTCTGAGCCCGAACAACACGCTGGTCCTGATCAACGGCAAACGCCGCCACGGCACCGCCAACCTGGCCGTGCTGGGCGGACCATACCAGGGCGGCGCAGCGGCCGACCTGAACTACATTCCGGTATCGGCGATCGACCACATCGAGGTGCTGCAGGACGGCGCGGCCGCCCAGTATGGCTCCGACGCCATCGCCGGCGTGATCAACATCATCCTGAAGTCGAACAACCACGGCGGCACCGCCAGCGCCACCGGCGGCGGCTACGTCGACGGCGGCGGCCGCACCGGCGACGCCTCGGCCAACGTCGGCGTCGAGCCGTTCAAGGACGCCTTCCTGAGCCTGACCGCCGAATCGAAATACCACGGCTACAGCGACCGTGGCGGCATCGACCCGCGCGTCGTCAATCCGGCCAACATGGCGGCCTACCCGGGCATGTTCCAGGAGCCGGGCTACCCGCACGTCAACCACATCTCGGGCGACGCGCAGTACCACCTGAACGTGCTGGCGGCGAACTTCGGCTACGACCTCACGCCTGACAGCCAGGTGTACGCGATCGCCACCTACGGCCGCAAGGAAGCGCGCGCCTACGAGAACTACCGTCTGCCGAACCGCCTGCCCAAGATCTATCCGACCGGCTTCTCGCCGAAAGAAACCATGAAGCAGGACGACTACGCGCTGACGGCCGGCATCAAGGGCCTGGTCGGCGGCTGGAACATGGACCTGAGCACCACCTACGGCAAGGACACCAGCAAGATCGGCGTGGCCGACTCGGGCAACGTCTCGCTGTTCAACGACACCGGCGCCTCGCCGACCGTGTTCAGCGCCGGCGCCTTCATCGCCAGCCAGCTGACCACGACCCTCGAAGCCAGCCGCGAGTTCAACGTCGGCTGGGCCAAGCCGCTGAACGTGGCCGGCGGTATCGAGCACCGCATCGACAAGTACGAGATCGAAGCGGGCGACCCTGCCTCGCGCTACAAGGAAGGCTCGCAGTCGTATCCGGGCTTCTCGCTGACCGACGCCGGCAGCCACCGCCGCACCAACGAGGCGGCCTACATCGACCTGGCCGGCAACCCGATCACCGACCTGACGCTGGACTTCGCCGCGCGCTACGAGCACTTCAGCGACTTCGGCAACGCCAAGGTCGGCAAGCTGACCACCCGCTACGACATCACGCCGGCGGCGGCGGTGCGCGGCACCTTCTCCAACGGCTTCCGCGCGCCGACCCTGGCCGAGGAATACTACTCGGCCACCAACGTCGGTCCGACCACCGCCTTCGTGCAGCTGGCGCCGAATTCGGCCGGCGCCAAGCTGGTCGGCGTGGACGGCCTGAAGCCCGAGCGTTCGACCAACTTCAGCCTGGGCCTGGTGCTGAACCCGGCCAGCAACCTGGCCATCACCTTCGACGCCTACCAGATCAAGATCCGCGACCGCATCGTCGGCTCCGGCGCGCTGTACGGCTCGGGCGGCGGCACCAATTCGCCGGCCGTGGTGGCGGCGATCAAGGCCAACGGCAATGTGCTCGACAGCGCCGTCAGCCAGACCGGCATCAACATCTTCTCCAACGCGGTCGACACCCGCAGCCGCGGCTTCGAATTCGTCACCACGCTGAACGAGAACTACGGCACCGCCGGCAAGGTGGACTGGAGCATCGCGGCCAACTACAACAAGGTTGAGGTGACCAAGATCAACCAGGCGCCGACCCAGCTGCTGCCGCAGACGCTGCTCGACAAGACCGCGATCTCGGACCTGGAAACCGCGTCGCCCAAAGTGCGCGTCAACCTGGGCGCGCTGTGGAAGATCGGCAACTGGACCGTCAACCTGCGCGAGGCGATCTACGGCAAGTCGTCGGAGTACGGCAGCGAGGACGGCTCGGTCTATCACAAGACCGAGATCTCGGCCAGGGCCATCACCGACCTGGAAGTGGGTTACAAGATCAGTCCCGCATGGTCGCTGGCGGTCGGCGCCAACAACCTGTTCAACCAGTATCCGAACGGCGTGAACCCGGCGCTGCTGGCCGACCAGCGCGCGGCCGGCGACAACGCGGCGGTGACGATACTGCCTTCGTTCTCGCCGTTCGGCATCAACGGCGGCTACTACTACGCCCGCGCCAACTACAAGTTCTAAGCCTGTAGCGGCCCGGCGCCAAGGCCATCCTGCGGGATGGCCTTTTTTTTCGGCGTTTGTCTTGATCCGGTCTTTGCGTGTAGCATTCGTCTCTGGCCGGTCTGGTTCGACCAGCTTCATGGGAGAGCACAAAATATGCTGAAAAAAATGGGCGGGAGCCTGATGGCGGCGGCCGTCGCCGGCGGCGTGGGCGCGGCCTCGGCAGCGCCGATGACCCTGCAGGACTACCTGGCGCTGACCGGCCCCGCGCCCAGCCTGCACGTGGCCTACGGCGCGGCGCCGTCGCAGTTTGCGGAACTGTTCCAGCCGGCCGGCGACGGCCCGTTCCCGGTCGCGGTGATCATCCACGGCGGCTGCTGGACCAGGGAGTTCGGCGGCATCACGCAGATGCGCAACATGGCCGGCGATTTGATCAGGCAGGGCATCGCGGTATGGAACGTCGAATACCGCCGCTTCGACGAAGAGGGCGGCGGCTATCCGGGCATGTATCTGGACGTCGCCACGGCGATGGACCGCCTGCGCGCGGTGGCGCCGGCGCACCGGCTCGACCTGCGGCGGGTGGCGCTGGTCGGCCATTCGGCCGGCGGCCACCTGGCGCAATGGGCGGCGTCGCGCGCGCGCCTGCCGCGCGCCAGCCCGCTGTACGTGGCCGATCCGCTGCCGGTGCCGGTGGTGATCAGCCTGGGCGGCCTGGCCGACCTGCGCAACGAGGAACGGCTGATCAAGACCAGCTGCGACCGCGACATGGTGCAGCTGGCCGGCACGCCGAGCGCCGCGCGGCCCGACGTCTTTGCCGACACCTCGCCGATGGAGATGCTGCCGTCGGGCGTGCGCACGGTGCTGATCCACGGCGAGTTCGACACCGTCTCGCCGCCGCGGGCGGGCCACGACTACGCGCGCCGCGCGCGGGCGGCCGGCGACGCGGCGGAAGTGGTGCTGCTGCCGGGCGGCAGCCACTACGACGAGGTGGCGGCGACGTCGCCGTCGTGGGCCATCGTGTCGGTGGAGATCCGCAAGGCGCTGGGGATGGCGCCGCGCCAGAACCTGGCTGGAACTTAGTATTCGGTGTATTTGCGGGCGTCGCCGCGCACTTGCGCGGCCGGGTACTTGGCCGCGTTGAGCGCCATCTTTTCCAGCGCGGCGGCGCGCAGGTCGACGCCGGTCTTGTCGGCCAGCTGCACCAGGTACAGCAGCACGTCCGCCAGCTCGTGGCGGATGCCTGTGCGCTTGGCGTCGTCCAGTTCTACGTCGGCCCCGGTCTGCAGCCACTGGAAATGCTCGGCCAGCTCGGCCACCTCCACCGACAGCGCCATCGCCAGGTTCTTCGGCGTATGGAATTGCTCCCAGTCGCGGTCGCGGGAGAACTGGCGGGTCAGGTCGCGCAATTCGGTCAGGCTGTCGGGGCGGGCGGAGGTCGTCATGGACGCTATGGTAGCACCGCTGATTCGACGTTTCATCCCCGTTTTTCTGCCGTTTGTCGCATCGGCCCGGCGCCCGCCGACGCCGGCGGCTACAGTGGCCCCACTATAACTTCGGGGACCTCCCATCATGCGCACCGTTATCGCCATCGCCGTCACCTCCGCCTTCGCCATCGCCACGCTCGCCGGCTGCGCCGTCATCGTCGTCCCGGACGACGGCAACGGCAACGCGCGCTACACCTCGTGGGGCGGCAACGCCGTCGAGGGCAACGGCGTCGCCGCCGTGGAGCGCCGCGAGGCCGGCAACACGGACGGCCTCGACATCAACGGCCCGATGCAGGTCGAAGTGCGCGTCGGTTCCGCCCCGTCGCTGCAGGTCGAGGGCGACAGCAACCTGCTGCCGATGCTGAAGACCGACGCCAGCGGCGGCACGCTGCGGGTATGGGTCGAGGGCAACATCCGCTCCAGCAATCCGCTGCGGGTGATCTACACCACGCCGCAGCTGCGCCAGATCAGCTCCAACGGTTCCGGGCGGCTGGCGGTCAGCGGCCTGAATGGCGGCGCGCTGAACCTGAACCAGAACGGTTCGCGCCAGGTGCAACTGGCCGGCGCGGTCAGCCAGCTGGAGGCGCGCCTGAACGGTTCCGGCAGCGTCAACGCGGCCGGCCTGGAAATCGGTTCGGCCGTCGCCAGCCTGAACGGCTCCGGCCGGCTGGACCTGGGCCGGCTGCGCGGCGACTCGCTGAGCCTGGACCTGCACGGCTCCGGCGGCGTCAACGCCAGCGGCAACGTGCGGACCATGAACGTGCGCCTGTACGGCTCGGGCAGCGCCGACCTGGCCGGCCTGACCAGCCAGAGCGCGGAACTGAGCACCCACGGCTCGGGCAGCGTGTCGGCCACGGTCAGCCAGTCGCTGGTGGCCGACAGCACCGGCTCCGGCCACGTCACCGTGTACGGCAACCCGTCGCAGCGCAGCGTCAGCGGCAAGCGCGTCAGCGTGATGCAATAAACCCGGCCGGTTGACGCTGGAGGGCCCGGCTTGTAAAGTGGGCCGATGGACAGCGATCAATCGGACCACGGCGCCGCCGTCGAAGTGGCGATAGTCGGCAGCGGCTACGCCGGCCTCTGCATGGGCATCAAGCTCAGGGAGCGGGGCATCGCCGACTTCGTCATCCTCGAGCAGAACGTCGAGTTCGGCGGCACCTGGCGCGTCAACAGCTACCCGGGCGCCGCCTGCGACATCCCCAGCCATCTGTATTCCTTCTCGTTCGCGCAGAACGCCGACTGGTCGCGCAAGTTTCCGCGCCAGCCGGAGCTGCTGGCCTATGCGGAAGACATCGTCCGCCGCTACCGTCTGGCGCCGCATTTGCGGCTGGGCCACGGCCTGCTGGCGGCCGACTACGACGAGGCGCGCGGCCGCTGGCGCCTGCGCACCGCGCACGGAGAACTGAGCGCGCGCAACCTGGTGCTGGCCACCGGCGGCCTGTCGCGCGCCGCGCTGCCGGCCCTGCCGGGCCTGGACAGCTTTGCCGGCAAGGTGTTCCACTCGGCGCGGTGGGACCATGGCTACGACCTGCGCGGCAAGCGGGTGGCTGTGATCGGCACCGGCGCCAGCGCGATCCAGTTCGTGCCGGAGATCGCGCCGCTGGTGGCGCAGCTGGACCTGTACCAGCGCACCGCGCCATGGGTGTTGCCGCGCCCCGACCGCGCCATCACGGCCGCCGAGCGCTGGCTGCTGCGGCGCCTGCCGCCGCTGCGCAAGCTGTATCGCCTGCTGACCTATGTGCAGTACGAGTCGCGCTACCTGGTCTTTGCCGGACCGTCGTGGCTGGCCGGCGTGGCGGCGCGGCTGGGACGCCGCCACCTGCGCAGGCAGCTGCCGCACGACGCGGCGCTGCGCGCCAGGCTGGCGCCGTCCTACCGGCCGGGGTGCAAGCGCATGCTGCTGTCGAACGACTACTATCCGGCGCTGGCGCGCGCCAACGTCGGCCTGCACACCTGCGGCATCGCCGCGGTGCGGCCGCGCGGCATCGCCGGCGCCGACGGCGTCGAGCGCGCCGTGGACGCCATCATCTTCGCCACCGGTTTCGATGTCGAGCATGCGCTGGGCGCGGTGGCGGTGCGCGGGCGCGGCGGCGCGCTGCTGGCCGACGCCGCGCGCGGCGGGCTGGCCGCCTACAAGGGCGCCACCGTGCCCGGCTTCCCCAATATGTACATGATCGCCGGCCCCAATACGGGGCTGGGCCACAACTCGATGATCTACATGATCGAATCGGGCGTGCGCTACGCCGTCGAGGCGGTGCTGGCGCGGCGGCGCGCGGGCTGGCGCGCGCTGGAGGTGCGCGACGACGTGTGCCGCCAATACAACCAGCGGCTGCAGGCGCGCTTCAAGGGCACGGCGTGGGCCTCCGGCTGCCGCAGCTGGTATCTCGCCAGCGGCGGCAGGAACAGCGCGCTGTGGCCGGGCTTCACCTTCGAGTACCGGCGCATCACGCGCCGCTTCGACGCGCCGGCCTACCTGGCCACGTCAGCGCACCTTGAAGAAGGACATCGAGCTCTGTAGCTGTTCGGCCTGGCCGCTCATCTCCTCGGCGGTGGCGGCCAGCTGTTCGGAGCTGGAGGCGTTCATCTGGGTGGTCTGGCTCAACTGGCTCATGGCGGAATTGATCTGGCCCGCGCCGGTCGATTGTTCCTCCGACGCGGCCGTGATCTCCTGCACCAGGTCCGACGTGCGCTTGATGTTCGGCAGCATGGTGTCGAGCAGCGCGCCGGCCTTCTCGGCCAGGTTGACGCTGCCGCTGGCCACCTGCTCGATCTCCTGCGCCGCCACCTGGCTGCGCTCGGCCAGCTTGCGCACCTCGGCCGCCACCACGGCGAAGCCCTTGCCATGCTCGCCGGCGCGCGCCGCCTCGATCGCCGCGTTCAGCGCCAGCAGGTTGGTCTGGTAGGCGATGTCGTCGATGATGCCGATCTTCTTGGCGATTTCGCGCATCGCCACCACCGTCGAGCGCACCGCCTCGCCGCCTTCGCCCGCTTCCTGCGCGGCCTTGCCGGCCATGCCGTCGGTGACCTTGGCGTTCTCCGTGTTCTGCGCGATCGAGGCCGACATCTGCTCGATGGCGGCGCTCGATTCCTCGGCCGCCGCCGCCTGCTCGCTGGCGCCCTGCGACAGCGACTGCGCGGTGGCGCTGACTTCCTCCGAGGCGCTGGCCAGCGCCTCGGCGCCGTCATTGACCTCGCTGACCACGCGCGACAGGTTGCCGACCATGGTGTTCATCGCCGCCAGCAGGCTGCTGGTGTCGCCCTGCTTGATGCGCACCTGCACCGTCAGGTCGCCGGAGGCCACGCGGTTGACGATATCGGCAGCGTAATCCGGTTCGCCGCCCAGCTGGCGCAGCAGCACGCGCGTGATGAACACGGCGATCAGCGCCACCACCACCAGCGTGCAGACCGAGATGATGATGGAGCTGCGCATCGCCTTCTGCTTCAGCGCCACCGCCGCGTCGGCGCCCTGTTTGCCCAGGTCGACGTTGTAGTCGAAGTGGCTGTCGATGGCCGCCTGCATCAGCTGGATTTCCGGGCGCGCCTGCTCGAGCAGCACGCGCGCCTTGTCGTTGTGGTTGAGGCGCGACTCGACCAGCACCGCCTCGATCTGCGGCTGCACCTTGGCCCAGGATTCCCTCTCGCGCGCCAGGATCGCCTTGTCCTTGTCGTCGGCCAGCAGCGCCTCGTATTTTTTCAGGTTCTCGTCGACGCCCTTGCGCATGTCGGCGACCTGGCCGTCGATTTCCGCCAGTTTCTTTTCGTCGGTGTTGAGCACGTGCTGGCTGACGCGGACGCGCATGCGCAGGAAGCTGTCGCGCAGCTTGTCGAGCACCACCAGGCTGGGCACCGTATTGACGGTCGAGAAATTGGCGGCCTCGTAGACTTCGTTCATCTGGTACTGGCTCAGGCCCGCCAGCAGCGCGATGCCGGCCAGCGCTGCGCCGCCCAGTGCGGTCATTTTTTGTACTACGCTCAGTTTCATTTGCTTACTCCCCCATGAGTGAGTGGTGGTGGTGAGTGGCTTATGCGGCAGCCACGGCCGTGTTGCCTTGCAATCGTTCGATCAGCGCCGCCAGCGGCATCGGCCGCGCGTACAGATAGCCCTGCATGCAGTTGCAGGCGTGGGCGATCAGGAAGTCGGCCTGGGCCTGCGTCTCCACGCCCTCGGCCACCACCCGCAGGCCCAGGTGGCCGGCCATCGCCAGGATGGACTGAACCAGCGCGCGGCTGTTGGCGTCTTCGGGCGTGTCCATGATGAAGCTGCGGTCTATCTTCAGCTCATACAGCGGCATTTTTTTCAGGTAGGCCAGGCTGGAATAGCCGGTGCCGAAATCGTCGATGGAAAAGCGCAGGCCGAGCGCCGCCAGCCGGTGCATGCGGGCGACGGTGTCGTCCATCTTGTCGATCAGCAGGCCCTCGGTCACCTCCAGCACCAGCAGCTCCGCCGGCACGCCCGTCTCGGCCAGCGTGCGCTGCACCATCTCGACGAAATCGGCCTGGCGGAACTGCGTCGGGCTGACGTTGACCGACAGCGGCATCGCCAGGCCGGCCCGCTGCAGCGCCAGCACCGCCTCGCAGGCCTGGCGCAGCGCCCACGCGCCCAGTTCGACGATCAGCCCCGACTCCTCGGCCACCGGGATGAACACACTGGGCGGCACCATGACGCCGCCGGCCCGCTGCCAGCGCATCAGCAGCTCGCCGCCGACGGCGCGGCCGTCGCGGTCGACCTGGGCCTGCACGTGCATCTGCAGCCCGCCGGCCGCCAGCGCCGCCGCCAGGTCGCGCTCCATGGTCAGCCGCCGTTCGACCTCGGCCTGCATCGCGGTCTCGAAGAAGGCGATGCCGTTGCGGCCTTCCGACTTGGCGCGGTACATCGCGGTGTCGGCCTCGCGCAGCAGGTCGTGCGCGGTTTGGGCTGGAAACTGCGGGCCGCTTTTCGGCAGCATGGTCACGCCGATGCTGGCGGTGGAGTTGTAGCTCTGGCCTTCGATCTCGAATTCGCGGCCGATGGCGGCGCGGATTTTTTCAGCCACGGCCCGCGCCGCGCGGGTGGCGCCGGGCAGGTCGTCCGACAGGTGGGCCAGCAGCACGACGAATTCGTCGCCGCCGATGCGGGCCACGGTGTCGGCCTTGCGCATCAGCTGGTCCAGGCGCGCCGCCGCGTTGCGCAGCAGGGCGTCGCCGGTGGCGTGGCCGCGCGCGTCGTTGATGGTCTTGAAGCGGTCCAGGTCGATGAACATCACGGCGCTGAAGGTGGCGCCGCGCTCGGAGCTGGCCAGCAGCTTGTCGATGCGGTCCATCAGCAGGCGGCGGTTGGGCAGGCCGGTCAGCACGTCGAAGAAGGCCAGGCGGTGGATGTCGTCCTGCGATTTCTTGCGCTCCGTGATGTCGCGCTCGACCGCCACCCAGTGCGTGTTGACGCCGCCCTCGCCGGCGAACGGCACCAGCTCCGTCTCCACCCAGTACGGCTCGCCGCCCTTGGTGTAGTTCAGCAGCTCGGCGCGCACCGTCTCGCTGCGCGCCATGGCCCGCTCGATGCGCGCGACCGCCTCCGCTTCGGTGTCCGGCCCGCGCAGCATGCGCAGGCTGCAGCCGAGCACCTCGTCGCGGCGGTAGCCGGTGCGGCGCTCGAAGGCTTCGTTGACGAAGATGATGTGCTGCTCGCCGGCGGCGGTGCCGTCGTCGCGGCCCACCTCGGCGATCATCACCATGTCGTTCAGGCGCGAGACGGCGGCCGAGGTCAGGCGCAGCTCGGCGTTCAGCGCCGACAGCTGCGCCTGCCGCCGTTCCAGCGCGCCGGCGGTGTTGCTCAATTCATCGAGCGAGCGCGCCAGGTGCTGCAGCAGCACGGCGCAGGACAGGGTCAGCACCGAGGTCATGAACAGGAAGTTGAGCGTGATGATGGCGGCCTTGAGGAAGCCGTGGTCGGGCATGCCGGCGATGTGCAGCGTGGAGTTTTCCTCGAAGCCCAGCACCATCACCGCCAGCCCGGCCAGCGCCAGCGTCCACAGCGCGGGGCGCAGGCCCAGCAGCAGCGCGGCCAGCACCGGGATGGCCATCAGGTAGATCTGGCTGACCGGCCCGACCTTGAGCAGCAGGGCGATGCCGACGATGAAGGCGACGGCCAGGAAGTTGACGACGCGGACGGTGTAGGCGATGCGCCGCAGGCGCCAGATGGCGGCCAGCCAGGCCAGCGCGACGATGTCGATGACGACGATCGACCACAGGCCCTCGCTGGCAGCCAGCAGCACGCTGGGAATGGCGGTGGCTGATCCGAGCAGGAACACCACCAGCAGCAGCTTCGCAAAGATTTGCGCGCGCCAGTGCGCGATGTCGTTCGGCACAGCCACCGTTGCAGCCTCCGGAGTGCGTTGCGGTTGGTTGCTATCTGTTGTTTATCTGATAGTAACCGCAATCGCAGGCTGTGTCAGCAGGGCAGTTTAGTCCCTGGCGTTGACGCTGCCGATGCCGGCCACGGACTTGTTGACGGTCTTCGGATGGCCGTAGTAGTCGAGCTCGCCCATGCCCTTGGCCACCGCGTTCAGCAGGTCGGTGGCGTGCACGCTGACGTGGCCCACGCCCTCGAAGTTGACGTCGACCCGCTCGGCAACTAGCGACTTGGTATCGACCTCGCCGACGCCCTTGGCGTTGATGCGCAGGTACTTGACCTTGCCGTTGGCGACCAGATGGCCGGCGCCCAGGTAGCCGATGTCGAGGCGGTCGGTCTTGACGTTGTTGATGATGGTCTCGCCGGCGCCTTCGACCTTGACCCGGCTCAGCGACGGCACCGTGATGGTGATGCGCGGATCGCTCTTGCTGGAGTGGTTGATCTTCTCCGGCATGGTGATCAGCAGTTCGTTGTCGACCACCTCGGTCTTCAGCGAGCCGACGAACTTGTCGTCGCCGCTGACGAGCACCGACTGCGTCTTGCCCACTTCCACCGTCATGGCGAAGGCGCCCTTGGCGTTGACGGCGATGAACGACGGCACGGCGCGGGTCGATTCGGCGGCCAGCGCGGAGGCGCTCAGCGCAAACAGGGTGGCGGTCAGTGTGGCGGCAACGGTACGGCGCATGGCGATTCCTTGTTGAGTTATCAAATTTGACAAGATTGATTTTACTGAACTTGGCCGCGGCTGCCGACAAGTTTGCGACGAACTGCAAAAATCCGGGGTTGTGTTGCGCGGGGGCTACGTTCTCGCTGAAGGGCAAATGAAAGGAAAGCGGCGTATCATCGACGCACTGTTTTCTCCGCAGAGTTCATCATGACCACCGCCAGCCAGCCCCGCCAGTCCCGCTTCAGCACCGTGTTCCGCGTCGTCAGCGGCAACTTCATGGAGATGTTCGACTTCTTCCTGTTCGGCTTTTACGCCAACGCCATCGCCAAGGCCTTCTTCCCCAGCGGCGACGAAGTGGCCTCGCTGATGATGACCTTCATGACCTTCGGCGCCGGCTTCTTGATGCGGCCGCTGGGCGCGATCATCCTCGGCGCCTACGTCGACCGCGTCGGCCGCCGCCAGGGTCTGATCGTCACCCTGGCGCTGATGGCGCTGGGCACCTTGCTGATCGCCTGCGTGCCCGGCTTCGCCAGCATCGGCTACCTGGCGCCGGCGCTGGTGCTGACCGGCCGCCTGCTGCAGGGCTTTTCGGCGGGCGTCGAGCTGGGCGGCGTGTCGGTGTACCTGGCCGAGATGGCCACGCCGGGACGCAAGGGCTTCTACGTCAGCTGGCAGTCGGCCAGCCAGCAGGTGGCCATCGTCGCCGCCGCGGCGCTGGGCTATGCGCTGAACCAGTGGCTGTCGCCGGCCGAGGTGGGCGCCTGGGGCTGGCGCATCCCGTTCTTCGTCGGCTGCCTGATCGTGCCGGTGCTGTTCGTGATCCGCCGCTCGCTGCAGGAGACCGAGGAATTCAAGGCGCGCAAGCACCGGCCGGAACTGAAGGAGATCTTCCAGTCCATGCTCAACAACTGGGCGCTGGTCATCTCCGGCATGATGCTGGTGGCGATGACCACCGTGTCGTTCTACCTGATCACCGTCTACACGCCGACCTTCGGCAAGAACGTGCTGCACCTGAGCACCAGCGACGCGCTGATGGTGACCTTGTTCGTCGGCGTCTCCAACTTCTTCTGGCTGCCGGTGATGGGCTCGCTGTCGGACCGCGTCGGCCGCCGTCCGCTGCTGATCTGCTTTACCGTGCTGGCCATCTTCACCGCCTATCCGGCGCTGCACTGGCTGGTGCAGTCGCCCAGCTTCGGCCGCATGCTGGGCGTGGAGCTGTGGCTGTCCTTCCTGTACGCCAGCTACAACGGCGCGATGGTGGTGGCGCTGACCGAGGTGATGCCGGTGGAGGTGCGCACGGTCGGCTTCTCGCTGGCCTACAGCCTGGCGACGGCGGTGTTCGGCGGCTTCACGCCGGCCATCGCCACCGGCCTGATCGAATATACCGGCGACAAGAGCGCGCCCGGCTGGTGGCTGACGTTTGCCGCCGTCTGCGGCCTGTGCGCCACGCTGCTGCTGTACCGCCGGCAGCAGCGCCAGCAGCGGCATGCCGCCGGCGCCACCGCCTAGCTAGCCGGCCTGCGCGCCTGTCCGCAGGCGCGCGAACAGCCGCTCGATATCGATCTCCTGTATCAGCAGGTCGCCCTGGTTGGCCTTGATCAGGCGCGGCGCCAGCGAGGCGTCGCCCGAGCCCAGCGGCGATCCGGTCATGTCTGCTTCGTCGAAGCGCTGCACCGAATGCAGATCGTCGACCATCAGGCCGATGGTGCTGCCGCCCAGGCGCGCCAGCATCACCTGGCTGTCGCCGGTGACGGCGCCGGGCCGGCCGCTGACCAGCAGCGCCAGGTCGAACACCCAGACAAAGTGCTTTTCGCCGCCGGCCAGCGGCACATCGAGCATGCCGACGCGGGCCGGATGGCCGCCGCTGCTGGTCCGCTGCACCCTGGCGAACGGCACCGCCTCCTGTATCCGCGCGGCCGCCAGCGCCATCAGCGTGCCGCCGGCGTAGAAGATGGCGAAGTCCGGGCCGGTGTCGCCGCGGCGCTCGATGCGCGCCGCGGGCGCGGCCTGCTGGCCGTCGCGCACCGGGCCGAACGATTCCAGCAGCACCGCCAGCACCGGTTCCTCGACGCCGTCGGCGGCGCGGAATTCGCGGTAGCCCGCCGCCCGGGTGCAGGCGGCGATCACGTACTGGCCGTTGTGCGCCATGATGCGCGAGACGCTGGCGCCGGCGTTGGCGTCGGCCGCCGCCAACAGCGATGGATCGAGATCGAGCTGGCTGCCCGGCGCGCAGGCCGGGTCGCTGCCGGCCAGCACGCGGCCGCCGGGCGTGACGAAGAAGGCTTGCATGTTGGCGCGCGCCGCCACGCCGCTGAGCAACATATTGTGCAGCTCCGGCCCGGTGTCGAACACGATGCCGATGCCGCCGACCACTGTCGCCGGCTGGTCCGGATGGCGGATCGCCGCGTGGTAGACGAAGGCCGGTTCGCCGCCATACAGCGCCGACGGCGCGAACGGCTGCGGATAGTGATCCAGTTCGCCGCGCAGCGCGCACACGCGGCCCAGCGTGGCGCCGTCGATGACGGTGCCAATGGCGTCCTGGCTGCCGGTGCTGGCGACGATGCGGCCGTTGCGGTCGTAGACGAACAGCCGCGCATACACGGTGTACAGGCTGTTGATGTAGGCCAGCACCTGGCCCATGGCGGCGGTCTGCGCCGCCGACGGCTGCGCCAGGCCGCGCCGCAGCTGCGCCGTCAAGGCCCACCAGCGGCAGTCATTGGCGCGCTCGTACAAGTTACGGTCCAGCATGTCGACCAGCAGCTGCGAGGTCAGTTCCGCCTCGCTCAGGCTGGCGGAGAGCACGGTCTGGTACAGGTCCTGGATCGAATGCGAGAACAGTTCGTCGCTGCGTTCGCCGGTTTCGGTGATCTGGTCCAGCACCGTATTGAGTTTGCCGGCGCCGCCGCCATCGCCGCCGCTGGCGGCGCTGGTGACCTTGCCGTTCCAGACGATGCGCTCGATGGTGCGGGTGGTGCGCGTGACGGCGCTCATCAACTCGTGCAGCGTGGGGCTGAAACTCTCGGCATGCGACAGCAGGCCCTGGATCAGCTGCGGCGGCACGTCGGCCAGCGCGTTGCCGCCGTGGCTGTGGAACGCCAGCTCCAGCGGTATCATCAGCTGGCCTTTCCAGCCGGCCGGGCCGGGATAGCCCTGGTAGCCGGCGGAGCCGAAGGTGCGCACCAGGTATTCGCGGCCGCCGAACATCAGCGGCTGCGGCGCGCCTTGCTCATTGGTCGGGACCTTGACGCCGGCCGGTATCCACAGGGGATCGGCGCTGGCGATGACGCGGTCCTGCGCGTCGAGCAGCAGCATGTTGGCGCGCTGCGAGGGATCGCGGTAGGCGTCGAAGATGGCCTCCATCTCCTGCTCGAAATTGAAGCACAGGCACAGCACGCCGGCAGGCTCGCCGGTCTCCGGGTGCAGCATGCGGTGCGAATACACCAGCGCGCGCGGCTTGCCGGGACGCAGATCGGTGGCGCGGAAGGTTTCGACGTAGCCGGGCGCCTCCAGCGTCTGCGCCAGCAGAGGATCGTGGCTGCGAGCGACCGGAATCGCGGGATCGGCCTGCACCAGCACGCGGCCTTCCAGGTCCAGCAGCAGGATCTGGTCGTAGACGGTGTACTTGTCGCGATAGCTGGACAGGCGTTGGCTGGCCTGGGCCTGGTCGCCATCGAGGCCGGCGACAAAGCGGCACAGGTCGACGTCGGTGGCGAGAAAGCCGACATCGGCGGTACGCTCGTACAGGTTGCGCACCAGGATGTCGATCGCGTAGCGCGCCTGGGTGCCCAGGTTGGCCAGCACGTGGCGCACCTTTTCCTGCACCAGATTGGCCACCAGCGCACGTTCCAGGTGCGCGAATCCGGTGCGGGTGGCCACCATGGCCGGCAGCAGCAGGCGGGCTTCGGCGGGGCAGTTCATCTTCGCGGAGGACTCGATAAGTCTCCACATCTGATTCAATTCCCGCAGCGACAGCTCGCAACGGGCAACATCGGACATATGGGGTAGGAAGACGTCCGAGCTGGCTTCTTGGTTAGGGATCATCACCTTGAGTTAATCACAAAGAATATATTTAAAGCAATTAATGTGCCATGGGAAATACTCGACGCCAATAAAAAACGCCATCACAGGGATGGCGTTGGCGGCGGCTGCTGGGGCTTATTTGTTGCTCAGGCATTCCTTCATGAAGGCCTTGCGCTCATCGCCTTTTTTGCCGGTGGCGTCGGCATTACATTTTTTCATCTTCTCCTGCTGGGTCACCTTCGGCGCCGGTGCTTCGGCCTTGGCGCTCAGGCATTCCTTCATGAAGGCTTTGCGCTCATCGCCTTTCTTGCCGGTGGCGTCGGCATTACAGGTTTTCATCTTGCTCTGCTGGGCGGTCGGCTCGGCGGCAAACACGGCGCCACTCAGGGACAGGATCAGACTGGCAACGAACAGTTTTTTCATTTTCAATTCCTCGGAAGTCGAATGACGGTAGGCGCGGCATGGCTGCTTGCCACATGATTACTATAACTGACTTGGCAACGGCCGGCCATTCTTTGTCAAAGGTGAAGAGTCTTTTCGTTACTAAAATAAAATTATTATTTGGCAAGTGTGTAGAATGAGGCTCCCCCTTTATTCTGGAGCACATATGACTTCCCGCAGGGACGTACTCAAATTCTCCGTTTTATCCGCACTGATGGCGCGTTTTCCGCAGGTTTACGCACAGAGTTCCGGCGGCCTCACTCCCGCACAATACTGGCAACTGCAGGCGCCATTGCGGCCGACAACCCGACCGGTGGCACCCGCACCGACGATCTATGTCGATGCGATTCATGGCGACGACAAGTGGGCCGGCACCACGATGGCGTCCGCCCTAAAGACCCTGTCCATGGCGGCTTCCAAGACCTTGAATCCCGGCGCCGTCATCGCACTGGCGAACGGGTCCGTGTTTGAATTGACGGATGCCGTAGTCTTCCGAAACGTGAATGGCACGGCGTCTTCGCGCATTTATTTGACCAACTACGATCCTGGCGGGGTTCCCGACACCTTGCCCAAGATCCGCTACCGGTTCAAGCCGGCCGCCACCGACTGGGTATGGGATGCCAGCCGCGCCGCCTGGTACTTTGCTCACCCACATGGCCGCAAGTTCAACTACGCCTATGTGCGTTTCAATGACGACAGCTGGGGCGTCTCCTATACCTATAACCAGGACTACGCGGCGCTGACCGCGCCTTACCGCTATGTCTCCGACCAGGTCAATCACCGTATTTACATCTACGCGCCAGAGGGCGTGAATCCTACCACCTACTACAACGGCGTCACGATCGCCGGCGACGATTTCGGCTGCTTGCTCATGCTGCGTTGCGGCTCCTACGTCACGATTGAGAACATCGATTTCGAGGAGACTCCCCATCTGGTGTCGATCGGTTCGTATGACGTCATCGGCTCGAACATCACCGGCTTCGAACTGCGCAACTGCCACGGCGTGAACGTGACCGGCCTGATGGGAACCTACGCCGACAACCACGCTTATACCGTGCAGGTGAATGTCCATGATTGCTCGTTGCAGCACTATGCAACGGCTGGCGTACAACTCGGGAACAATTCCCGCGATTGCGTGATTGAAGATAATTGGTTCGTCGATGGCGGCAAGTGCTGCACGTCCGCCGGCGCGGTCTATCTCCAGGAGCGGCCTACTACCTCGGCGGCCATCAACGGTACCGTCGTGCGGCGCAATTTTGTCGACACCTATGCAAACGGAATCGGCGATCACCCTTATGACGGCGCCGGCATTTACTGCGAGATCAACAGCGACAAATGTCTGATTCAGAATAACATCGTCATCAACTGCCGTACCGCGCTGCAGGATAACAGTGGAAAGTCCAACAGCTTTGTCGGCAATCTGCTGCATTGCGACCGCGCCTTGATGGTGACTGACCAGGGCAATGCGAAGACGACCAATCTCGTTTTCGATGGCAATACCATTTATTCGCAAACGGGCCGCAATACCTATGCATCGCCCGGTGCGGCCAGCTCTTCCGACGGCGTTATTGCGTGGCGTATCGACGTAGCCGATCCACGCTATGCATTAAAGGCTCGAGGCAATGTGATCCGGGCAGGCGGCTTCGCTGGCCGTCAGGCGGTCTTCCTCATTGGAACCTATGACGGAAGTGCGTTGCCCGTGCTGGATTTGCATGGCAACACGGTCTCCAACGTACCGTTTGCCTTGCCCAGCTCGATCACTCAACCATCCGACACGCAACTGCTGGATCTGGAGGCGCTCGCCACTTCCAGCTACACGGTGCCGGGCATAACGACAATAGGGGCGAGCGGTTCGATATCCAGCAAGGCCTTGCTCGGTGCTGCATTGACCAGCGATAGCATACGTGGTGCCATCGGAACCTGAGAGTGACTGCCCAGTGAAAAACGCCAGCCCTCGGGCTGGCGTTTTTTTGCTTTAGTCGTCGTCCTCGTGCGAGCCTTTCTCGACGAATACGACCGTCGTGCGCGGCGGGATCGTGAAGCTGCCGGTGGCGCTGGCGTAGGTGGCGGTGCGGGCCAGCGTGTCGCTCTCCGACTTGCGCTGGACCTTGTGCACCTTCAGCTTGCGGCCCGCCAGTTCAGGCACGGCGATCGTCTTGGCCACCTTGTCGACGTTGAACAGCGCGACCACCGACTGGTACTTCGCGCCGGCGTAGCGCTGCGGATGCTGGCCGTCGATGCTCATGACGATCAGGCCAGGCACCTGCTGCGGCCCGGTGTTGTGGAAGCGCAGCCGATCCGACACGTCCTTCGCCGTGCGCAGGCGGAACAGCGAGCTGTCCTGGCGGATCGCCAGCAGGTCGTTCATGGTGTCGCGCGCGCTGACGATGGCGGCGCTGTCCGGCTTGATCAGCGCGTTGGCCAAAATCGGCGACATCAGCGGCCAGTTGTCCTGGTTGACCGCCGCCAGCGGCAGGCCGACGCCGAAATTGTTCGACTGGTAGCTGTAATCAAGCTTGTTGAACCAGTCGCCGGCGTCGTAGCTGTCGCGGTCCATCGACTTCGAGCGCAGGATTTCCTGGCCGGCGTGGATGAACGGTATCCCCTGCGCCAGCACGTTGATCGCCGCGCCCAGGTTCTGCACGCGCACGCGGTCGGCCAGGCTGGTCGCTTGCGGCAGCTTGTAGGCGTTCAGGTCGAACAAGGTCTGGTTGTCGTGCGCCTCGATGTAGTTGATGGTCTCCGAAGGCTGGGCGGTGAAGCCGGCTTGCTGGCCGAAATAATCGATCTCCGAGTTCTTGCGCAAGGTGCCGGTGCGGTCGGTGAAGCTGTAGTCGCGCAGGGTGCCGGACAGGCCCACCTTGACCAGGTCGCCCAGGCGCAGCAGGTCGTCCTTCGTTTGCGTCGATTGCGTGTTCGGATCGTAGAACGCGCCGTTGATGAAGCCCTGCTGGCTGATCAAGGCCGCGCCGCTGTCGCAGCAGCCGCCGCCGCGTATGGTGTCGCGCAGGCGGTCGTTGAACGAGCCGATGCCGCTGCCGTACATATTGGCCTGGCGCGCCTGCACGAAGCGGGCGTCGTTGCCGACGGCGCCGAAGTTCCACGCTTCGCCGTACAGGTAGATGTCGCGGCCGGCCGCCTTGTTGACGGCAGCCTGCAGCTGCTTCATCACCGCCAGCGGCGTGAAGCCCATGATGTCGAAGCGGAAGCTGTCGACCTGGTAGTCGCGCGCCCAGGTGCTGACGGAATCGATCATCAGCTTGGCCATCATGGCGTTCTCCGCCGCGGTGTCGGCGCAGCAGCTGTCGTTGGTGATGCCGCCGCCCGCGTTGAGGCGGTAGTAGTAGGTCGGCACGATCTTGTCCAGCACCGACAGCGGTCCCTGCTGCGAGGCGCTGGTGTGGTTGTAGACCACGTCCATCGTCACGCGCAGGCCTTGTTCATGCAGGCCCTGCACCATGGCGCGGAACTCGCGCACGCGCACCGCGCCGTCGTTGGCGTTGGACGAGTAGCTGCCTTCCGGCGCCGTGTAGTGCACCGGATCGTAGCCCCAGTTGAAGCAGTCGGTGCCGCGCGCCGCTTCCACCGCCGCCTGCTGGTCGGGCGCGTTGGCGGCGGCGTTGGGGATCACCGGCGTGGTGCAGCCGGCCTCGTTGACGCTGGCGATGTCGAAGGTCGGCAGCAGGTGGACGTGGGTCAGGCCGGACTGCTGCATGGCGCGCAGGTGGCGCATGCCGTTCGAGCGCTCGTCGGTGAAGGCCAGGTATTTGCCGCGGTGCGCGGCCGGCACGGTGGCGTCGCCGACGCTGAAATCGCGGATGTGCAGTTCGTACAGGGCGATGTCGGTCGGGCTGTCGAGGCGCGGCACCGAATGGTGGTCCCAGCCGTCCGGCTTCAGCGCGCGGCTGTCGAGGTTGGCGACGAAGCTGCGCTGGCTGTTGGCGTTCAGGCTCAGCGAATAGGGATCGGTCACCGTGTTGCTCACCAGCGTGTTGCCGGCCCAGCGCGACAGCACCTGCACGTTGTAGGTGTAGTAGTAGAGGTTGACCCAGCTCGCGTCCGGCGCGGTGTAGCTCCACACGCCGCTGGCGGCGTTCCTGGTCATCGCGCGGGTGACGGTGCTGGCGCTGGTGGCGTCCGGATACAGGTTGAGGCTGACGGACTTGGCGGTGGGCGCCCACACGCGGAAGGTCGGCGCGCCGTTGCGCTCGAAGCTGACGCCCAGCGTGGTGTTGGCGGCGGCGCCGGCAAACACGCTGTCGAGCATGCCGCTCATCTGCAGCGACGTCACCTGCAGCAGCTTGCCGGTGGCGTCGAACTGGGCCACGGCGAACTGGCCGCTGGCCTTGGCCGCGATGCCGGCCGCGTCCGCGGCGGACATGGTCAGCGCGGTGGCGCCGGCCAAGTGCGGATACTTTTGCCGCAGCGCGGCCGGCAGGGCGGCGGCGGTCAGCGCGATGCTGCCGTCGGCGCCGCTGACGCCGGCCACGCCGGAGCCGAGGCCGCCGTTGGCCGCGTAGTACAGCTTGTAGCTGGCGCCGCCGGCGGGCACGCCCGGCCAGGCCAGCGTGTCGGCGGCCAGCCAGTGCGCGCTGGCGTTGTTCAGGTTGCCGAAGGTGAGGGCCGGCTGCGTGCTGTAGACGGTGCAGTCCGCTTCCAGCATCCACACTTCCTGGCCGGCGCTGCCGATGTTGGCGTTGAAGCCGGCCGACTGGTCGTTGCCGCAATTCTTGTTGCCGCTGCCGTCGGTGACCAGGAACCAGATCGCCGACTTGGCCGTGTCGACGGGGATGTCGACGTAGCCGCCGAAGTCGTCGCTCTGGGTCATCATGAAGCGGCCGCTGATCCAGGCCGGGCTCGGATTGACCGGGCCGTCCCACGAATACACGCCCCACTGGCTGGCGTCGTTCTGGGCGCGGTGGTAGTGCATGCGGATGCTGCCGGCGGCGACCGGGGTGGCCGCGGCGGCGGCCATGACGACGCGGCCGCCGAGCAGTTTGGCGGCCGGTGCCGCGGCGCCGCCCTGGGTGTCGCCGCCGCCACAGGCGGCGAGGGCCGCCAGCATGCCGGCGGCAGCCATGACTTTCAGGTGTGAAACTAAACTACAGCGTAATTCCATGCTCGTCTCCTGTGTTTTATAGGTATTAACCTCCTATCCTCTGCGGGATGGATGGATTTGTAATATTACTACTTAAAAAATAGCGCAAAGACAAATATTTCAATCGGGTGTTGCGTGGCGTGCACAGGCAAAAAAAAACGCCACCCGGAGGTGGCGTTCTGCTCTTGCCGCTGTTGCGAGCGGTCAGGCGGCCTTGCCTTCAGAGCGCCCGCAATAGCGCTGCACGTAGGCTTCGTGGGTCGGCAGCTGCACCACCGTGCGGTCGACGGCGGACTTGATGCTGCCGAGGAAGCCCTTGAGCTCCTGGTCGCTCATCAGGTCGGCGGTCTGGTGGTGGGTGCGCGGCATGATGCCCTGGCCCAGCATCACCTGGATCCACGAGTTCTCCGCGAACAGCTCGTTCGAGATGCGGAACACGCGGCCCGTCTCGCGGAACAGGTCGATGCGGTGCTGCAGCGAGGCCGGGATGCTCATCTCGCGCGCGTCGATCCAGAACTGCGAGTCGGTGCGGTTGTTGACGTGGTAGTGCAGGATGATGAAGTCGCGGATGTGGTCGATCTCGCTGTTGCACTGGTTGTTGAACTCGTCGATGTCGTGCTGGCTGATGCCGTCGGCCGGGAAGGTCTGCATCAGCCGGATCACGGCGCGCTGGATCAGGTGGATGCTGGTCGACTCGATCGGCTCCAGGAAGCCGCTGGCCAGGCCGACGGCCACCACGTTGCCCTTCCACGTCTGGCGGCGCTGGCAAGGCTTGAACTTGATCACGCGCGGCGTGATCAGGGTCTTGCCGGCCACATTGCCCAGCAACTGCTTCATGGCCGTCTCGTCGTCGAGGTAGCGGCTGGAATACACGATGCCGTTGCCCACGCGGTGTTGCAGCGGAATGCGCCACTGCCAGCCGGCCTGGTGCGCCATCGAGCGCGTCAGCGGTATGGCGTCGCCCACCGACTCGGTCTGCACGGCGATGGCGCGGTCGCAGAACAGCCAGCGCGACCAGTCCTCCAGCGGCTCTTCCATGGCCTCGCCGATCAGCATGCCGCGGAAGCCGGTGCAGTCGACGAACAGGTCGCCTTCGATTTCCTGGCCCGATTCCAGCACCACCGAGCGCACGTCGCCGCTGTCCGCGTGCCTGGTGTAGCGCACGATCTTGCCTTCGATGCGCTGCACGCCCTTCGGTTCGCTGAAGCGGCGCAGGTATTTGGCGTAGCGGCCGGCATCGAGGTGGTAGGCGTAGTTCATGCCTTGGTTGGGCAGGTGGGCAAAGCGGCTTTCCAGCGAGGCCTTCAGCTCCAGGCAGTAGTCGCCGTAGTCGCCGGCCAGGCCGCGCTCGACGCCCTTGTGCCAGAAATGCTGGAAGCCGGCCGTCCAGTGGTCGGTGCCGGTGGTGCCGAAGGAGTGGATATAGTCCTGCTTGACGTCGCGCCAGCTTTCGAAGCCGATGCCCAGCTTGAAGGTGGCCTGGGTCTCGGCCATGAATTCCTGCTCGTTGAGTTCAAGCAGGTTGTGGAAGTTCATCAAGGTCGGGATGGTGGCCTCGCCGACGCCGACCGTGCCGATCTCGTCGGATTCGATCAGTTTGATGTCGAGCAGCTTGCCCAGCACCTTGGAGATGCCGGCGGCGGCCATCCAGCCGGCGGTGCCGCCGCCGCAGATGACGACGCGGCGCACGGGTTGGCGATTGTTCGGGTCACGCATGGATTGGTTCCTTGATTAGCGGTTCATTTTTTTCAGCAGCTGGGCGCGCAGGCCGCGCGCGCCGTCCGCGCTCAGCGGCGACAGCACGCTGCGCGCGGCCGGCGGGATATGGGCCGCCGTGTCGTCGTCGGCTTCGAAGATGTAATGGCGGAAAATCTCCTGCCACGCCTTGCGCTGTGCGGCCGGCAGGTCGCGCATGGTCAGGAAGGCCATCATCAGCGCGTTGGTCGGCGTGTCCATGTAGTCGGGCGACTGGCGCCACCAGTAGTTGACCAGCACGTTGAACGCATCGAGCGCCTCGATGTGGTGCCACCACATGCTGGGGATGAAGATGGCGTCGCCCGGCCCGAGCTCGGCGCTCTGCGCGTGGCGCAGCGCCTCCGCGTATCGGGGATGTTTGCCGAAGTCGGGGGCGACCATGTCCACCAGGCTGATGGCCTGGCCGGCCGGGGTGAAGTCCAGCGGGCCGATGTACAGGTTCTTCAGCTGTTCGGGTGGGAACAGCGTGAAGCGGCGGTGGCCGGCCGCCACCACGGCGATATTGTCCGGCAGGTCGTAGTGGGCGGCGATGCGGGTGCGGTTGCCGATCCAGATGCTGGCCAGCGCGTCGCGCCCGCCGAGGTTGAGGTCGTTGTGCTCGCGGAAGCCCGGCAGGCAGGTGTCGATCGAGGTCGAGCCGACATACACGGTGGGCGGCGTGGCCATCGCCGCCTTGGCCTCGATCTCGTCCAGCACGCCGTTCAGCTTGGCGTACACGGGCTGGAAGTTGAAGCCGCTCAGGTCGTCGTTGTAGAAGAAGCGGCCGCCCGCTTCCGGCGCGCCCAGCATGGCGCCCACGGTGGCGTCGCGGTAGTGGCTGCGCAGGTAGGCGTCGCCCTCGCGGTCGGAGGCCAGCGCGGCGCGCACCATCGGCCAGCCGGCGGCCAGGCCGCGCAGCACCAGCGGCTGGGTCGCGGTCAGGATCTCGTCGCTCAGGTCGTTGGCGCCCAGGCCGTGGACCTCGCGGATGGGCATAACATCAGGCATGGGCGGCGTTCTTGCGGTCGATGAGGGCGCGGAAATTCGACAGCGAGGCGATCACCAGGTAGATCGCCTGCAGCAGGCCGGCCTGGTGCAGGCTGGCGATGGCGTCGCCGCCCAGCGCCGCCAGCTTGTCCTCGTTGATGGTGTAGAAGCCGACCAGGCGGTTCTGCGAGCCGTCGTTGAGCTCGATGTCGAGGACAAAGCTTTCCAGCAGCTCGTGCTCGAGCAGCGCGGCCAGCAGCAGCGGCGTGCCCTGCAGGCCCTGGTGGATGGCGAACAGCATCGAGTTGATGTTTTCCAGGAAATCGGTGTTGCCGCCGTGCGGCTTGAACACTTCGCGGCCCTCGTCCTGGCTGACGCGCGGGTTGTCGAGGTCGATGTGCACCATCAGCTCCTCGCCGCCGACGCCGATCAGGAAGGGCTGGCGCTCGACCAGCATCGGCAGGTAGGGCGCGTCCCAGCGGTCGCCGTGGAGGAACAGGTTTTCCCCCTCCTGGAAGCCGAACAGCGCGATCGGCTCGAAGCCGAGGCCGTCGGCGGTCTTGCGGAAGACGATGGGGTAGCAGGCCTGCACGTCGCGGAATTCCGACGGGAAGGTGACGGACGACATCAGGCTGTCGCCGTACTCGGCGCCGCGCTTGGTGATGACGCGCAGATTCTGGTGGTCGATATTGTTCAGCAAAACGGTGTTGGTCATACTGTCTCTCTATGTCTCTGGTTATATTTTTTGCAAGCCGTGACGCTTGATATGGTCGATCAGCGCGCGGTTCGATGGTAGCGCACCCATCATTTTATGCGTTAATGTAGCAGCTTCCCGGAAATAGCTGTCCGCCATCGCCGCCTGGCCCGGTTTCGCGGCGCCGAATTGGCTGCGGAAGCCCATGCCGTACAACACGTACTGGTAGCTGGCCGACGGGAACACCTCCTCGATGCGGTAGAAGTCGCTGCGCGACGGCGCGCGGTGGCGCCACAGGGTCAGCAGCTCGGCCAGGCGCTCGGGCACCGTCTCCGTGTTGTCGCGCCAGTAGGCGCTGTCGCGGCGCCGGCTCAGCACGTAATGCAGCTTGAGGAAGTCGATCACCCGTTCCCAGCGGTAGGTGAAGGCTTCGTTGAAGCGCCTGGCCACGATGGCCATCGCCTCGCGCGTGGCCGGCAGGTCGTCGCTGACCATGGCGGCCGACATTTCCACCAGTGCCAGCGCCGACGCCTCCAGCGGCTCGATGAAGCCGGCCGACAGGCCGATGGCCACGCAGTTGCGGTGCCAGAACTCGGCGCGATAGCCGGGATTGAAGCTGAGCTTGCGCGGCTGCGGGATGTCGGTCGGGCCGCCGGTGTCGACGATGTAGCGGCGCAGCTCGGCCTCGGCCTGGTCGTCGCTGATGTGGGCGCTCGAATACACGTGGCCGGTGCCGCGCCGGGTCGGCAGGCCGATGTCCCAGATCCAGCCGGCGCTCTGCGCGGTCGACGAGGTCTGCGACGCGATCGGGGTGTCGTCGCCGGGGTAGGGGATTTGCACCGCCAGCGCCGAGTCGTTGTACAGCACATGCCGCTGCGAAATCAGCGGCACCTGGTAGTGCTGGCCCAGCAGCAGCGACTGCATGCCGGTGCAGTCGATGAACAGGTCGCCTTCGAGCGCGCCGTGGGCCGCCGTCCGCAGCGAGGCGATGTCGCCGTTGTCGTGCGCATTGACGCCGGTGACGTTGTCCGCCACGAACACCACGCCCAGCTTTTCCAGGCAGTGCTTGCGCAGGAACAGGCCGAACTTGCCGGCGTCGAGGTGGTAGCCGTAGTTGGCCACCGACGAGAATTCCGGCGTCACCACCTGCTTGGGCGCGCGGCCGTTGACGCACAGGTGCGGCTGGAAGCTGACCAGGTCGGCAAACGGCACCTGCGGATGCTGCGCCTGCCACTGTTCGGGCAGGTTGACTTCGCCATAGCCCTGCGGCAACACGAAGGGGTGGAAATAGTAGTCGTGGTCCGCTCCGTCCACCCAGCGGTTGAAGCGCGAGCCCTGCTTGAACGAGGCGTCGCACTCGCGGAAGAAGTCCGATTCGGACACGCCGATGCGGCGCAGCGTGTCGCGCATGCTGGGCCAGGTGCCTTCGCCCACGCCGATGGGCGGTATGTCGGGCGATTCGATCAGGGTGACCTGCAGCGCGGAACCCTGGTGCTCGGCCGCGATCAGGCCGGCCGTCAGCCAGCCGGCCGACCCGCCCCCCACAATCACGATGCGTCGGACCATATTGTTATCTGAGTTGGTGATGAGATTGCCTGAAGTCTAACTGAAAAGACCGCTGACGGGCAGCGGTCTTTTCATTGCTACGGAGGTCGATCAGAACTTGTAGCGGGCGCCGATCATGTAGCGCGGACCGGCTTGCGTGACCGAGTCCACCGACTGCTGGGTACGGCCATGGACGCGGGTGATCGAGTTGCCCACGTTGATGCCCTCGAGCTGGAAGCTCAGCTTGTCGTTGTAGTTGTAGCCCACGCTGACGTCGACCTGCCCGTACGCCTCGACATACTGCGGGTTGGGGCCGGCGCCGTCGAAGGTCGACGACAGGAACTCGCCGCGCCAGTTGTAGGCCAGGCGCGCCGTCCACTTCTTGTCTTCGTAGATGCCGACCACGTTGGACGAGTTCGACAGGCCGACCAGCGCGAACTGCTCGCCGATCTTGGCGTTGTCATACTTCAGGCCCGAGTGCACGTAGGTGTAGTTGGTCGACACGCCGAAGCCGCTGTTGCCGAACATGTGCTGCAGGTTCAGCTCGACGCCGTTCAGGCTGGCCTTCTTCTGGTTGGAGAAGGAGGTGATCTGGAAGTTGGCCACCGGATCGCCTGGCTGGCCGACGATGGTGCCGGTGGCGTTGCCCGACGGATCGTCCGCGCCGCGCGTCACACCCGGCGCGCCGTTGTGGTTGCGGAAGATGTAGTTGCGGATGCAGGTGGTGTCCGCGTTGCCGCAGCCTTTGGCCAGCGCCTCGTTCCAGAACGTGCCGCCGACCGGCGTGTGCAGGTTGAACGGCGTCGCGTTGATCATCGACTGGCCGGCGTAGTTCTCCAGGTTCTTCTTGAAGTAGCCGACCGAGAAGAAGTTCTGCTTGCCGTAGTACCACTCGTAGGACAGGTCGATGTTCTTCGACTTGACCGGTTTCAGCGCCGGGTTGCCCTGGTTGCCGGTGCCGCCGTTGGTGCGCACCAGCGAGTTGAGCGTGGTGCCGCCCTGGATCTGGTCGTAGCGCGGACGGCCGATGGTTTCGCCGTAGCTGAAGCGCAGCTTTTGCTCCTGGCTCAGTTCGATGTCGGAGTCAAAGCTCGGCAGGAAGTGGTGGTACTTGCCGGTCAGCGTGGTGAAGGTCGGATCGCCGAAGGTGATCGGCAACTCGTTCTGCGATACCCAGCGGATGTCGACGGCGGCCGGCACCAGCGCGGTCGAGACCACGTCGGTGGTTTCGTAGCGGCCGCCGATCGCGGTGCGGATCGGGAACTTGGTGTCCCAGTCGGTGTTGAACTGGATGAACGCGGCCTTGGATTTCTCTTCGGTGCGGGCATCGTTGTCGAAGGTGGTCTTCGGCAGGTACAGCGCCGGCAGGCCGGACGCGGTGGCCGCCAGCTGGCGCACCTGGGCGAAGTTGAAGGTGTAGAACTGGTTGAACAGGTTCGGGCTGTTGCTGCCGTCGATCTTGTCGAAGTACTGGCGCACGGTCTCCGGATGCCAGACGCTGCTCGGGTAGTCCGACGGCTTGGTGGCGCCGCCCCAGGTGTCGCGCTGCTGGTTCGAGAACGCCGAGCGGTTGTCGACCTTGGTCGCGGTGGCGCCGAACTTCAGTTCGGAGGCCTCCAGCACCTTCCACGCGCCCTTGACCTGGGTCTGGTCGACCTGGCCCTTCATGTAGCCGTTGGTAAACACCGAACCGGTCACCTGCTGGCCGGCCTTGGTGAAGTCGGCGCCGACGATGCTCAGCACCGGGAAGTCGTGGGTGAAGTCGGCCGTCGTGTCGCCGCGGCTGAAGCTGGCGGTGCCGAGGGTGTTGCTCGAGCCGAAGGGGCTGTCGGCCATCGATTCGGCGGTCGAGTGGTGGGTGTCGAGCTCGAAACGCAGGTCCTTGGTCGGCTTCCACACGGCGTTGAAGCCGAGCGACTTGTTCTGCGTCTTGGTGGCGAAGTCGGCCGCGCCCATGGCGATGTCGCTGTTGCCGCCAGGGATAAGCTCGGTGTACACCAGCGGGCTGGACACGGGACCCTTGGTCCACGAGCTCTTCGAATCGCCGAAGTTGAACCAGGCCGACACGTCGTTGCGCTTGGTCTGGATCTTGTTCTCGGAATAGGTGTAGTCCAGCGTGGTGACCAGCGTGTCGACCGGCTTGTACTGCAAGGTCAGCTGGGCGTTGGTGCGCTGGCGCTTGACGCCGTTGAAGTTGTAGTTCAGGTTTTGCGGCACCGAGTAGATGTCGGTCGGGCCGGGGCGGTTGGTGATGTTGGCCGCGCCCGCGCTGCCCGGCTGGGGAATCGTGCCCCAGTTGTTTTCATCGCCGCGGAACGGGCCGCGCCAGCCGTTGCCCACGGACGCGGTGTTGTAGCCCAGGTTGCGTTCCTGGTAGCTGCCCGAGATCGACACGCCGAACTTGTTGTCGGCGAAGGTGTTCGAGTAGATGCCCGACAGTTCCGGCGAGGCCGAGCTGCTGGCCTGGACGTCGTGCGGCAGGTTGTCGTTCGAGGTGTCGTACACGCCCTTGGCGCCTATGCTCGCGTGCATGCCGGGACGGTCGAACGGACGCGCCGTCATCACGTTGACGGTGGCGCCGATGCCGCCGGTCGGCGCTTCGGCGCGGCTGGTCTTGTAGACCTGCAGCTGCGAGATCGCTTCCGACGCCAGGTTGGCGAAGTCGAAGGCGCGGCCGTTCAGGTCGCCCAGGTTGGAGGTCGGCATCTGGCGGCCGTTCAGCAGCACCAGGTTGAAGTCGGGACCGACGCCGCGCACGGTGATCTTCGAGCCTTCGCCGATGGAGCGGTCGATCGACACACCGGAGATGCGCTGCAGCGATTCGGCCAGGTTGGTGTCAGGGAACTTGCCGATGTCCTCGGCCACGATCCCGTCGACGATACCGTCGGAATTGCGCTTCAGGTTCATCGACGAGAACAGACTGGCGCGCAGGCCGGTCACCACCACGCTCTGGACTTCCGGCGCCGCGTCGGCTGCCTTGACCGGCGCTTCCTGCGCCATGGCCGGGGCGGCCGCGGCGCAGGCGCTGGCGACGGCCAGGCTCATTAATTTCTGTCGTGTCTTTGGATAATGCATGTTATCTCCTGTGTTTTTATGAACAGCTCGCTTGCCACTACCGAGATCGCTATGGAAACGTTTCCATGATGATTTGTCGAATATTAAGATTGAGCCCCAAAATTGTCAATCGAAGTCCGCTGGTCTGGTGTGCTACGGCCATGCCATCGGGTAAAACCGTGCTGCTGGTGTTGTAAAAAAATCGCTCAAGGCTGGTAAACCCTGACGTACTCCACTTCCATTTGCTGCGGCAAACCGGCGTCGTCGACCACGCCCCCCAGGTCGCCGCCGATGGCCAGGTTCAGCAGCAAATACTGCGGGCTGCTGAACGGCCATTTCTGATAGTCGCCATCTTTTGGATTGAGCAACTGAATGTAGTTCCTGTCGTCCACGCCGACCACCACGCGCTCCGCGCTCCACGTCAGCTGGTAGTTGTGGAAGGCGCCGCAGGCGTCGGCCACCGTGGTGGCGGTGGTGTTGGGCGTGCCCTTCGGCCAGTTTTGCGCGCCGGTGTAGATGCTGCCGAGGATCTCGGCCGGCTTGTGGCCCACGTGCTCCATGATGTCGATCTCGCCGTCGACCGGCCAGCCGCCCTTGGTGCCCAGCATCCAGATGGCCGGCCAGGTGCCCAGGCCGCACGGCAGCTTGGCGCGCACCTCGATGAAGGCGTAGGTCCAGCTGGCCTTGCCGCGCGTGACCAGGCGCGCCGACGTGTATTGCTGGCCGCCGTAGTCGGCCATCGTGGCCAGCGCTTCCTTGCGCGCGGCGATGATCAGCTTGCCGCCGCTGACGCGGCTGTTTTCCAGCCGACCGCGCGCGTAGTACTGCAGTTCGTGGTTGAACCAGCCGGCCTTGTTGTTGGCGGTGTCGTAGTCCCATTTGGCGGCGTCGGGCAGGCCGTCGACGTCGAACTCGTCGGACCAGGCCAGGTTCCAGCCGGCCGGCCTGCCGCCGGCGGGCAGGGCGGAGGAGGGCGTGGCCGGCGCGACGGCGACCTGGGCGGTCGCGGACGAGCCGCCGCCGCATGCGCAGAGCAATACCACCGCCGTCATCAACGCCGCCTGTCTCATCATTCTCTGTGTCCCCTGGTTTTTGGAAAGGTTTCCATTTGGTGTGGCAAATATAGCACCGAACGAATTTCAAAGTCAATTTGCAATGCCACATAAACCACAGCGCAAGCGCAGCGGTTTTTCGTTGACAGGGGAAATCAACCCGTGCACCATGTGGGAACGTTTCCAAAAAGAGACACTTTTCATGCACATCACACGCTCGATCGCACTGGCCGCGGCTTTTTTGCTGGCGCAAAACGCGGCGCCGGCCGCCGACGCCCACGCCGATGCCTATCCGTGGCCGCACGGCGCCAGGGCGGCCGTCAGCCTGGCCTATGACGACGCCCTCGACTCCCAGCTCGACCACGCGATACCGACGCTGGACAAGTACGGCCTGAAGGCCACGTTCTATCTGCAGCTGTCCAATCCCGCCGTCGGCCAGCGCATGGCGGCCTGGCGCGCGGCGGCCAGGCACGGGCATGAGTTGGGCAACCACAGCATGTTCCACCAGTGCTCGCTGTCGGCGCCCGGCCACGAATGGGTGCAGAAGCACCGCGACCTGGACACCACCAGCGCCGAGCAGATGAAGGACCAGATCCTGACCGCCAACACCATGCTGTTCGCCATCGACGGCAGGCGCGAGCGCACCTACACGGCGCCGTGCGGCGAACTGATGGCGAACGGCGTCAACTACCTGCCGCTGGTGGCGCCGGCCTTCGTGGCGGTCAAGGCCGGCGGCGGCGACGCGGTGGTGCCGTCGATGGCGGCGCTCGATCCGTACGCGGTGGCGGTGATGGCGCCGGTCGGCCTCAGCGGGCAGGAGCTGATCGCGCTGGTCAAGCAGGCGGCCGAGCGCGGCACGATGATCAACTTCACCTTCCACGGCGTCGGCGGCGACTACCTGACCACGTCGGCGGCCGCGCACGAGGAGCTGGTCAGGTACCTGGCGGACAACCGCAAGCTATACTGGACCGACACCTTCCTCAATATCATGACCTACGTTAAAAAGAAAAAGTGACGCTATCGTGGCCACCATCAAAGACGTAGCCCGCCTCGCGGGCGTAGGACTGGGCACCGCCTCGCGCGTGGTCAGCGGCAGGGGATCGGTGTCGCCGGCCACGCTGGCGCGGGTCAAGGCGGCCATCGAGCAGCTGGGCTTCCGCCCGTCGCACGCGGCGCGCAGCCTGCTGTCCGGCTCCAGCCAGATGATAGGCGTCTACATTCCCGTGCTCAGCGGCACCTTCTACACGCCCATCCTGCAGATCATCGACAACGAGCTGCGCATGGCCGGCCTGCACATGGTGGTGGCCTTCGGCGCCGGCCTCGGCGGCGCGCGCCAGCAGGCGATCGAGGGCATCGACTTCCTCATCGAGCGCGGCTGCGACGGCCTGATCCTGATGACCAATGTGCTGCAGGAAGAGGACATCGCCGCGCTCAACCCCAAGCAGACCAGCATGGTGGTGCTGAACCACAGCTTCGACAGCATCGCCGACCGCTGCTTCACGGTTGACCACACCTTGGGCGGCAAGATGGCCGCGCGCGCCTTGCTCGACCACGGCCACCGCCAGATCGCCGTGGTCTCCGGCCCGGCCAGCCTGCCCGACAACGTGGTGCGGGTGGATGCCTTCATGGAAGAGTTGCGCGGCGCCGGCGTCGAGGTGGAAAAACTGTGGGTGACCGAGCGCGATTTCTCGCCGGCGGGCGGCTGGTCGGCGGCCAAGGAATTGATCGAATCGAAGACGCCGGTGACGGCGATCTTTTGCGCCAACGACGAGATGGCGGCCGGCGCGCTGTCCTATCTGCAGGAGGCCGGCATCCGCGTGCCGCATGAATTGTCGGTGATCGGCTACGACGACACGCCCAGCGCAGAATTCTCGGCGCCGCGCCTGACCACGGTGCACATGCCGTGGCGCGAGATGACGCAGAACGGCATCAATGCGCTGCTGAACCGCTGCTACGATCTGCAGCGCCCCGTCACGCGCGGCTACCCGGTGACGATGACGCTGCGCGCCTCGCTGGCGGCCATCCCGGCTTCGGCACCGGCCGCCGGCGCCAAGCCCGCGCGCCGCAGCCGCAAGGCCTGAACCCTTACTGTATCGCCTCCTGCAGGCCCGGCGCGAACTCGGCGCCGTGCTTGATCTGCGCGGTCGACGCCTTGACCGCGCCGCCGATCGGCTCGGCGCGGCCGCCCAGGCATTTGCCCAGGAAGTTTTCCGTCACCGCGTTGAAGGCGATGTTGTTGACCGGGCGCGCGAAGCCGTGGCCTTCGTCCGGGAACAGCACGTAGGTGACCGGGATGTTCTTGGCCGCCATCGCCGCGACGATCTGGTCCGACTCCTTGACGTTGACGCGCGGATCGTTGGCGCCCTGGCCGATCAGCAGCGGACGCTGGATGTTTTCGGCGAAGTTCAGCGGCGAGCGTTCCTTCAGCAGCGCCTTGCCCTCGTCGGTGGTCGGGTCGCCCATGCGCTTGTAGAACTGCTGCTTGCCCGCTTCCCAGTACGGTGGGATGGTCTGCAGCAGGGTGAACAGGTTGGACGGGCCGACGATGTCGACGCCGCAGGCAAAGGTGGTCGGCGTGAACGCCATGCCGGCCAGCGTCGCGTAGCCGCCGTAGGAGCCGCCCATGATGGCGACCTTGTCGCTGGTGGTGATGCCGTTCTTGACCGCCCATTGCACCGCGTCCAGCAGGTCGTCATGCATCTTGCGGCCCCATTGCAGGTCGCCGGCCGAGATGAAACCCTTGCCGAAGCCGGTCGAGCCGCGGTAGTTCACCGACAGCACCGCGTAGCCGCGGTTGGCCAGCCACTGGTGGTAGCCGTTGTAGCCGTAGCTGTCGCGCGCCCACGGGCCGCCGTGCACCAGCAGCACCATCGGCACCGGATGCGAGGGCTTGCCGCGGGTGGTCGATTCGGCCGCGTTGACCGATATAGGCAAGGTCAGGTAGGACACCAGCGTCAGGCCGTCGCGGCTCTTGATTTCCTGCGGATACATCTGCGCCAGCGGCGCGCCTTCCAGCTCCGGACGGACGACGTACAGCCGGGTCAGGCGCTTGGACTTGCGCTCGTACAGCCAGGTCGAGGCCGGCGCGCTGACCTGGTCGACCGACACCAGCCACTTGTCGTCGGCGTCGGTGCGCGAGCCGATGTAGAACTGGCCCTTGATGTTTTTCTTCAGGAAGGCCAGGTCGGCTTTCAGGTCGGCCGACAGCGGCAGGTATTCGTGCTGCAGATACTCGGCCTCGTAGGCCTGCACCTTGCCGGTGCGGGTGTCGAACAGGCCGTCGGTGATGTCGGCGCGCTTGTCCTGCGCCACCATGGTGAACTTGCCGCTGGCCACATCCTGCGCCATCAGCGCCGCCGTGTCGCGCCCGCGCGAATCGATCCAGTACAGCGTCTTGCCGTCGGTGGTGAAGCCGCGCGGGCCGGTGGTCTGCGAATCGTCCAGGCCGACCTCGACGACGGGCGTGGCCTCGACCTTGCCGTCGGCCACGCGGTAGAACGCGCTGCCGCCGTCGCCGCGCGGCTTCTCGGCCAGGCGCAGGTTGAGCATGTCGTCGGCCAGGAAACCGCCGTAGCCGTCGTTCTGCTGCACCAGCGTCAGCTTGCCCGTGGCCAAGTCCAGGCTGTGGACGTCGTGCCATTTCGGATCGCGGTTGTTGATGCCGATGAGGATGCGGTCCTTGATTTTTGTGCTGATCTTGACCATCTTCACACGGGTTTTTTCAAACGGCGTGTAGTTGGTCTGCTTGCCGCTGGCGACGTCGACGCCGTACAGCAGGAAATTCTCGTCGCCACCCTTGTCCTGGATGAACATCAGCACCTTGGAATCGGGCGACCAGAAGCTGGTGCGGATCGGCCGGGATTTCTCCTCGGTCAGCGGCTTGGCTTGCGACGGATCGCTGGCCGGCGCCACCCAGACGTTGAGCACGCCGTCGCGCGGCGCGATCCAGGACAGCCACTTGCCGTCCGGGCTGAGCCTGCCGCCGGACTTGCTGGGGTTGCCGAAGATTTTCGCGCGCTCGATCAGCGGCGTGGTGTCGGGAGACTGGGCCTGTGCCGGCAGGGCGGCGGCCAGGAGGATGGCGGGCAAAGCATAGCGAATCATGAGGTCCTCGGCGTGATGTGATGTGCGGAGCGCAGGAGGATAGTCGCAGAAATAATGCAAGATTGACATCTAAACACGACAGGTAGTTGTTAATTTGCAGCATGAATCTGGTTTCACTCGCGACTTTGCTGGAAACAATAGACGCCCAACAATGATGTCTATACATTCATTCCTTGCAATACCACGCCACACAGACACACAAAACCATCGATAAAACAAAAGAGATAGAGCGAGATGATGATGAAGAAGAACTTTCCCTTTGCAGCCTTGTTGTTGTCTGCAAGTCCTTACCTGCTGGCCCAGGCACAGGACGCCGCCCAAACCGCAGCTGCCCAGCCTGCTGCCACCGCTGCCGCGGCGGACGCCACGCCTGACGACATCCAGAAAGTCGTGATTGTTTCCACCGGTAGCCGCGGCGCCCAGCGCACGCTGGTCGATACCCCGGTACCTATCGATATCATCGGCGCGCGCGAGCTGAGCAAGACCGGCCAGGCCACGCTCGACAAGGCGCTGCAGTTCCGCGTGCCATCGTTCAACACCGTGCAGACCCCGGTCAACGACGCCACCTCGCTGCTCGATCCTTACGAGATCCGCAACATGGGTCCGAGCCGCGTGCTGATCCTGATTAACGGCAAGCGCAAGAACTCCAGCGCGCTGATCTACACCCAGACTTCCCCAGGCCGCGGCGAAAGCGGCGCCGACATTTCCGCGATTCCACCCGACGCGATCAAGCGCATCGAAGTGCTGCGCGACGGCGCATCGGCCCAGTACGGCTCCGACGCGATCGCCGGTGTGGTCAACATCATCCTGAAGGACAACGCCGAAGGCGGCTCGATCACCGCGCGCGGTGGCATCACCCACGAGAGCGACGGCAAGATGGGCGGCCTGAGCCTGAACCAGGGCCTGGCGCTGGGCGACCGCGGCTTCGTCAACTACACGGTGGACGTGTCCAAGATCAACCTGTCCAACCGTCCGGGCAAAGTGGACGCCAAGGGCGAGGCCGGCGACTTCGGCGCCGACCTGGCCACCCAGGTGCAGCCCTTCCTGACCGCCCATCCGGACGCCGGCAACATCAACGGCTCGCCGGCCACCCGCGCGGTCAAGGCCGAAGTCAACACCCGCTACGACCTCAGCGACACCACCAGCCTCTACGGCAACGCCGCCTACATCAACAAGAAGGTCAACAGCTTCGCCAACTACCGTACCCCGTACTGGCGTCCGACCGACTACGGCCTGCTGCACCCGGCCGGTTCGCCGTACGTCGGCTATGTGCCGACCTTCGTCGGCACGCTGGATGACTACAATGCCACCGGCGGCACCAAGTTCATGCTGGGCGACTGGAACGCCGATGTCAGCCTGACCTACGGCGGCAACAAGCAAAACTACGAAGTGAGCAACTCGGTCAACCGCGGCATGCAGGACGACTACCTGGCCGGCAAGATCAAGACGCCGTCGCCTACCCGCTTCGATGCGGGCGGCGTCGAGTTCTACCACTGGGTGCTGAACGGCGACATCTCCAAGCAACTGACCAAGGACGTCAACTTCTACGCCGGTACCGAGCTGCGCCACGAGAACTATGAGACCATCGCCGGCGATTTCGCGTCCTACTACGGCAGCGGCGCCGATTCGTACGCCGGCAATTCGCCGCAGAACTCGTTCCCGTCGTCGCGTTCGAACTACGGCGCCTATGCCGGCGCGACCTGGGACATCTCCCCGGCCTTCCTGGTGGACGCCACCGGCCGCTACGAGAAGTACACCGACTTCGGCAGCGCCTTCGTCTGGAAAACCTCGACCCGCTACAAGATCAACGAGCAGTTCACGCTGCGCGGCTCGGCCTCGACCGGCTTCCGCGCGCCATCGCTGGCGCAGATCTACACGCAGAAGGCGCAGTACTCCTTCGTGGCGGGCGGCGCGATCCAGGTGTCCGGCCTGGTCAACAACGTGTCCGATGCCGCCGCGGCGCTGCAAGTGCCCAAGCTGAAGGCTGAAAAGTCGAACAACATCACGCTGGGCCTGGGCTTCAAGCCGGACAACAACACCAGCATCACGCTTGACTACTACAACATCAAGGTCAAGGACCGTATCGTCCTGAGCACCGAGATCAAGCCGACCGGTGTCGCCACCAATCCGCTGGATGTGCAGCTGAACAAATACGGCATCGTCTCGGCCAGCTTCTTCGTCAACGCGCTGACCAGCCGCACCGAAGGTATCGACTACGTCGCCTCGCGCAAGAACATTCCGCTGGCCGACGGCAAGCTGACCTTGAACCTGTCGGGCAACTACTCGCTGAAAAACGAGCGTGACGGCGCCGTCAACAACCCGGCCCTGATCGCCGCCGCCGGCCAGTCGGTGCTGAACCCGACCACCGAGGCGCTGATGTTCACCTCGCGTCCCAAGTTCAAGACCATCATCGGCGCGGACTGGGATTACAAGCAGCTGAACCTGTCGCTGAACAACACCGTCTTCGGTCCTACCCATTTCCGCAACGCCGGCATGGATGAGAACCTGGAAGTGGCGTTCAAGACCAAGACGGTCACCGACTTCGCTGTCAACTACAACCTGACCCCGAGCATGACGCTGTCGTTCAACGTCAACAACATGTTCAACGTCACGCCGAGCTGGCACTTCAATGCGCTGAACTCGAAAGGCCAGGCCATCCTGGACAGCAAGGCGATCGATCCAACCTATCAGCTGACTCCGGCGCAAATCCAGAGCAACCTGGTGACCTTCAACGGCCGCTACTCGATGGTGACCTACGACGGTTCGCAGTTCAGCCAGCTGGGCCGCACCTTCGCCGCATCGCTGAACTACCGCTTCTAAGCTTCATCGGGTAGTTGCAGCAGAAAAATCGGCTGGCCTTGTGCCAGCCGATTTTTTTTTGCGTGCTTACATCGCGTTGCCGCCGTTGGTGGAAGGCTTGGCCGCGCTGCCGGTCGAGCCGTTTGCCGTGCCGTTCGCCGAGCCATTGGCGGTGCCGCTGGCGTTGGCCGACGGTTGCGCGCCGGCCGCCGCGTCGCCGGCGCCGCGCAGGCCATCGACCACCCCGTGCTTGCTGCCCTTGGCGGCGGTCTTTGCCGTCGCCGTGCTGGTTTTTGCATAGTTGCGGGTGCTGTCGGCCTGCGCCGTCGCGCCGTCGCGCAGCGGTTGCGCGGTGCCGCGTGCGCCTTGCGTCAGGCTGCTGGCCAGGCCGGCGCTGTTGCCGCTGTCGATGCCGACCGCGCCCTGCGCATTGCCATTGCCGCTACCGTTGCCGCCGGCGGTCAGCGCCTGCAGTGGGCCCGGGCTGGCCGGCGCGGCGCTGTTGCTGGCCGACGGTGCCGCCGTCGGCGTCACGTTGCTGGCAGCCGGCTTGTCGCTGGCAGGCTTGCGCAGCTCGTCGGTGTTGATGGCGCCGGTGGCCGAACGCGTACGGTCCAGCACGTCGCCGCGGCCGGCGAAGGAAGTCACGCCGTTCAACTGGCCGCCGATGCCGCCGGAGCCGCCTATCATGCCGCCGACGGCGCCGCCGCGGCCCAGCAATTGGGCGTGGGCCGAGCAGGCCATGCCGATGGACAATGCGATGATCAACTGTTTGGCGATGGTAACGTTCTTCATGATGATTCTCCTTGTAAGCGCCGCAGACAATCTGCGGCTGTTACAAGGAAAACGTGCGGACTCGACGGTTTAATCCATCGCGATGAAAATATTTTTAAAAATTATCGGAAGGCCGAAGGATCGGTGCGCAACGCCGTCCCCAGCACGCCGTAGCCGATCTCATTGCTGATGGCGCCCGCCGGCGCGCCGGTGGCGGTCCTGGCCAGCCTGGCGATCGCCTGCCGGGCCGCCTGCGGCGAAGGCCGGCCCAGCCCATCGGCCAGCAAGGCCGCCACCAGCGGCGCGGCAAACGAGGTGCCGCGCACCATGCGGTAGGGCGGCGTGCCGATGGCGGCGCTGACCATCTGGCTGCCGGGCGCCGCGAACATCACCTGCGGACCGCGCGCCGCCTCCGGCAGCGGCCGCCCCTGCTTGTCGACGGCGCTGACGCCGACCACGCCCGGATAGCTGGCTGGGTACAGCGGCGGCGCCGCCGGCCCGTCGTTGCCGACGGCTGCCACCAGCAGGTGCCCGCGCTCCACCATGCCGCGCACCACCCGTTCGAGGATCTGGTTGGGCGGCCCGACCAGGCTGAGATTGATCACGGCGACCTGTTCGCGCGCCAGCCAGCCCAGCGCCGCCGCGATGCGCGCCGCCGAGCCGCCGGTGCCGTTGTCGCTGCCGCAGTAGATGTCGGCCGCGTACAGCGTCGCCTGCGGCGCGGCGCCTTGGAAGCGCGGCGAGCGGCCGACCATCAGCGCCGCCACCGCCGTGCCGTGCGCGCTTGGATGGGGGCCGTCGTCGCAGCCCCACGGCACGATGGCGGCGTCGTTGAAGACCTCGTGTCCGCGCTCGATGCCGCTGTCGACCAGCCCGATGCGCGGCGCGCCTTCCTTCGAGTCGGCCTTGGCAGGAGCGGGCGCCTGCTGCACCGGTCCTGCCTGGGCCGCGCCGCTGCCGGTGTAGATATGGTTGTAGTCGTAGGCGCCGTCGGGATCGGCCTTGCGCAGGCGCTCCAGCGTGGCGGCCATGTCCGCATCGGCCGGCAGGCGCAATACCAGCATGCCTTCGGCGCCGCCGTCCGCCACCGGTCCGGCCGCGCGCATGGCCGCCAGTCCTTGGGGGCTGGGCGACCATGCCAGGATTTCGCGGCGCACCACGGGCTCGCCGCGCGGATCGGGTTCCAGCACATCGCGGTGCCGCTTTAGCAGTTCATCGACCTGCTTCAGGCGCAGGCTGCGCAAGTCGCCGGTATCGGTGCGGTCCAGCAGGCGCCGGCTGTCGCGCACCAGGCCGCTTCCCAGGGGATCCTGCAACTGCGGCAGCTGCAGTTGCGGCACTTGCAATTGAGGCAAGCGCAGCTGAGCGCTGGCGCTGGAAGCAGCCAGTGCGCAAGCCAGGGCTACGGCAGTGGTTATGGGTCTGATCGGCATGATGAGATAGTATAAGGAATCGGAGTTTCTGAAACGTAAACGTACGGGACAGGGATTAAAATCCATCTCCCCGTCGTTTACCTGGTATCCATGACCGCTAACGCCATCAACAACGAGATTGCCGCACTGCTGCCGCGCCTGCGCCGGTTCGCCCGCAGCATTGTTTACAACCGCGACGATGCCGACGACCTGGTGCAGATCGCGGTCGAGCGCGGGCTGGGCCGCAGTGCGCAATGGGAGCCCGGCACCCGGCTCGACAGCTGGATGTTCCGCATCATGAAGAACGCCTGGATCGACGAGGTGCGTTCGCGCATGCGGCGCGACACGCTGTTCGCGCCGGAAGAGGCGGGCGAGCATGTCGGCGACGGTTTTGCCGAAGCGCAGCAGCAGCGCATGGCGATAGAGAAGGCCGTCAGCATGCTGTCGGACGAGCACCGGATGGTGATCGCGCTGGTGCTGGTGGACGGCCTGCCGTACAAGGAAGCGGCCGAGGTGCTGGAGATCCCGATGGGAACGCTGACCAGCCGGCTGGTGCGCGCCCGCGCGGCGTTGCAGGAACTATTATCCGATCAAGCGAGGACAGTGAAATGAGCTTTTCCGATGAAACCCTGATGGCGTATGCCGACGGCGAGCTGGAACCCGCGGCGCGCGCCGAGGTGGAGAGCGCCATGCGCGGCGATCCGGAGGTGGCGGCCAGAGTGGCCCGGCATCAGGCGCTGCGGACGGACGTGTTTGCCGCGTTTGCCCCGGTGCTGGACGAGCCGGTGCCGGCCCGGCTGTCGGCCGCCGCCATGCCGGCCAAGGTGGCGGACCTGGACGCGGCGCGCGCCGCGCGTCAGGCGCCGGCCGCCGTTGCGCCGGCCCGCGGCTGGTCATGGGCGCAGTGGGGCGGCATGGCCGCGTCGCTGGCGATCGGCGTGCTGGCCGGCAGCCTGCTGCAGGGCGGTGGCGGATCCGCAGGCCAGCCTCAGTCCGCCATCGCGGCCGTCGACGGCGCGCTGGTCGCCAGGGGCGCGCTGGCGGATGCCTTGTCCAGCCAGCTGGCCTCCAGCGCGGCGGGCGGCGCCGGCGTCAAAATCGGCGTCAGTTTTGCGGCGAAAGACGGTACGCTGTGCCGTAGCTTTACAATAGGGGCTGCGGCGGGTCTCGCGTGCCGCCAGGGCGGGCAATGGACGCTGCCGGTGATGGCCGAGGCGCCGCAGGGCGCGGCCGGCGAATACCGGCAAGCCGGCAGCGCCACGCCGGCCGCCGTGCTCGACGCCATCGACGCCCGCATCAGCGGTCCGGCACTGGACGCCGAGGGCGAACGGGCGGCGCGGCAAGGCGGCTGGGTACGCCAACCGAAATAGCATCACCGATTAATCATGGAGCAGCTCGTATGGTCTCGTTACAAGAACAATTATTGAAAGCCGGCCTGGTCGCCAAGAACAAGGTCAAGGTGGCCAACCAGGAAAAGAGCAAGCAGAAGAAGGAAGAGCGGCGCACCGGCACGCAAAGCGTCGACGAGGCCAAGCTTGCCGCCCAGGAGGCGCAGCGCAAGCTGGCCGAACGCAACCGGGAACTGAACGCCCAGCGCGACGCGGCGGCGCAGCAGAAAGCCATCGTCGCGCAGATCGCGCAGATGGTGCAGCAGAACCGCCAGAGCAAGGGCAACAATGGCGATATCGCCTACAACTACACGCACGGCAGCAAGATCGAGCGCATGTTCGTGTCGGCCGCCGTGCGCGAGCACCTGGTGGCGGGCCGGCTGGTGATCGTGGTGCTGAACGGCGTGGCCGAGCTGGTGCCGCGCGTGATCGCCGACAAGATCGCCGAGCGCGATCCGGCGCTGGTGGTGCGGGTCAACAAGAGCAGCAGCGTGGTGGAGGAAGACGATCCCTACGCCTCGTTCCAGATCCCCGACGACCTGATGTGGTAATCAGGCCTTGCGGCGGCGGTGCTTGAGTGATCGTGAAATTCGCATAGCTGTAGTCAGCCACGCTCGACGGTCGCGCAGCAGCAGGAACGGTCGCTCCAGCGCGACGTGCAGCAGCCAGGCGGCGGCCCAGGACATGGCGCCGTAAATGAGCAGGAACAGCAGGCTGGCCAGCGCCGGCTCCGGGAGATCGGCGCCGGCGCCGGCCAGCACGGCCTGGCACAGGTGCGCGGCCGGTTCGATCAGCGGATAGTGCACCAGGTACAGTGCATACGACAGCCTGGCGACGGCGCGCAGCGGCCGGGCGGCACCAAAAGCAGGATGTCTGCGGTTGACGGCCAGGCCGCAGCGCACCAGCAGTGCAAACAGGCAGGACGACAGGATGATGATCCAGCAGGACATCGACCAGTCGCCCGCCGCCAGCCAATCCCGGCCCAAGTGCAGCGCCAGCGGCAGTGCGGCAAGTGCCAGGAAAAGCGATCGCGGCGCGCTGCGATCGCTGGATCTGCCGTGCTGGACGGCCACCAGTACGCCCGCCAGAATGCCGAGCACGGCATGATGGGACGGCGCGCGGACGGTCCAGAAGAAAGCGGCATAGTCGCCCGGCGTCACGCTGCGCGCACTGGCCAGCATGGCCCAGCACAGCCACGCCATGGCCGCGATCAGCAGGACGCCGGCGATCCGCCTGCCCACCCACATCAGCAGCAACAGCAGCGCCGGTGCGGCAAGGTAAAATTTTTCTTCGACGGCCAGCGACCACAGCGTGACCATCACATCCGAGCCGAGGTAGTCCTGCAGGAACAGCAGGTGAACGGCGAACGACGAGCGCGAGAACCCCGCGCCGCCTTGCCACGGCGCGCTCAGCCAGCAAAGCAGGATGATGCCCCAGTACAGCGGCAGCGTGCGGAATGCGCGGCGCCGGTAGAAATCCAGCACGGCGGCCTTGCTAAACGGGCCGGCATGCGGCCCGGCGAAATGGCTGCCGATCAGGAAGCCGCTCAGCACAAAGAACAGGTCGACACCGATCCAGCCATTGGCCGCCAGTACTGCCAGCGGACCGCCGGGAACGGCACCAAAAGCGCTTGTGGATCCGACCGCCCAGTGGCGCGCCAGCACCAGCAGGATCGCCAGCGCGCGCAGCGCATCCAGGACCGGGTAGCGGCCCGGGTCGCCAACCAGGCTGGTGCGTGCGGCCACAGGCATGGCTAGGCTATCTTCAATGCGCTCTGGACTTCGCGCTTGCGCAGTTTCCAGATGATCGAGTCGACGATGTAGTGATGAAAATTGATGCCCTGATAGGCGATGAGGACCAGCGGCATTAGCGTGTAGTTGGCGAACCAGGCATTGGAAGCGTCGATCGACAGGTACACCACGCCCGTCAGCGCCAGGCAGGCCAGCAGGTAGATCGGCCAGCGGCCCTCCTGGCTGAGCCAGGACAGCGCGCGCTGCTGCGGGTCGACGCCGCCCTTGAACTGATTGGAATTGAACAGCCACACAAAGGCGATGTACTGCGCGTTATGCCACACGTTGATGACCATCCAGCCATTGGTGATGTCGCGGATGGCGACGTAGGCGACGAAGTAGATCAGGTGGTGCGAGCACAGGTAGGCGAAATGCAGCCGCCCCAGCGTGCCGGCGCGCAAGGCGCGCAGTTGCGCCGCCAGCCACCACGCCAGACAGGCTCCGGCCGCGGCCAGTACGCCGTTGGCCAGCCATTGCGGCACCGGCAGTTTCCACACTTCCATCGAGAGGAAGGTGGATTCCGGGCGAGCGCTCATCATCAGGAAAGCGGCGGCCGGCACCAGGTAGAAGTTGAAGCGATTGAACACGGGGTTGCCGGCCTGGGCGCTGCGCGTCTTCATGCCATACGCCTTGTTGATCCCTTCGCTCTGGCGCGTGTAGTGATACCACTGCCAATGCATGTACACGGTGGCGAGGGCGGCCACGCCGGCCCAGCTGACCAGCAGATAGACGCCGGCAAACACTGCCACCGGCAAAGGCAACAGCAACGTCCAATGCTGGCGCGCCGACTTCATATCGAACAGCAGCCGGGTATAGGTGGAGATGATGTGGTGATAGCCCAGCAGCGCCAGGTCCAGCGACAGTATCAGGAAGAAATATTGGGGGAAGCCGAGGGCTAGCGCGCCCATCGCCAGCGCGAGCAGTGGAATGCCCAGCACAAACATGCGATCGAAGCGCACGCTGCGCATGTAGAGAGGGGGCGTCTCGACGGTTGATTGCATAACTCGGGCTCCAGCAGGAAAAAGGACGACAGCATTGACTGTATGATAGTGCTATACAGCAATAAGTCCACTATTCCTTCGCTGGAGTACCCGGTGTTGCCTGATGCGGCTGTGGTATTAGCGTTGTGGAACGACGATTACGGTGTCGCCGGTTTTACCTTTTGCGCCGGTGTCGCCCTTGGCGCCGTCGTAGCCGGTAGCACCAGCTTCGCCCTTGGCGCCATCGGCTCCCGAGGTGCCGGTGGCACCTTTGGCACCGTCAAAGCCTGGCGCTCCGCTATCGCCGGTGGCACCCGTGGCGCCGGTAGCGCCGGGACGAGCCTCGGCACCCGTGGCGCCAGTCGCACCGGTAGCGCCAGGCGCGCCGGCGGGACCAGCGACCACTTGCACCACTGGCGGCGGCGTTTCGCGCTGGCAGGCGGTCAGGGCGAAGGTGGAGGTAAGCGCGAGCAAGATCAGGGCGTGTTTCATGATGAATCCTTTGGGAGAGACTGCGCCGCCGTGTGCGGAACGGCTCGACGGCGTCGGGCGCGAGTTTCGCAGGGCGGTGTGAGGGAATGAGACTATGGCCAAGTGGCCGTGGCCGCCACGTCATGGACGATACGGCGGGGCAGGCGTTGGTGGTAGGTTTGAAGCATGCGCTCTAATGCCGAGGCGAACCGTTCGTTTCCGTACATAGCGGATGGTGGGGGGAGATCCGCAAACGAAAACGCCAACCTGCGTTGCGTGGGTTGGCGTTTTAGGGCCATTAATGATGCATTTCGGCAGCGGTTGATTGCTGGCCCGCTTGGCCGGGCTGGAACGCTCTTTCGCTTGCCGCTGTGTCGTAGAACGCCTCGAACCGGGCCACTTTGCCGTCTCGCAAAGAGAATACGTGAACCCAGGGACTGTCATATTCGCGGCCGGTTGGCTTGGCCTGCCAACTGCCTTCGCCGATGACCACGACCTTGTCGCCCTCGGCAATGAATTGTGTGGGTTCAAACCTGATGGTTTGCAAGGCGGCGCCGAGTTTGGCGAAGAACTGCGCAATGCCCGACCTGCCATGGAAGTTGCCGGAGAATGGTATCAACTCGGATTCCGGAGTGACCCACTCGGCGTCCTCGTGATAGCGGTCCAGCAGCAGCTGGATCTCGCCGTTTTTGTAGTGTTGATAGCCCTCCATCACCACTTGCTTGTTTTCCTGTGTGCTCATGTAAGCCTCCCGATGTTGTCGGCTAGCCGACGACAGTCGCGGATGGTCATGTCGCGGTAGTCGATTCAGATAGCCTAATACTCCGCAAAAGGAAGTCAAGCAAGGGCGGGCTTGGGGCGTCAGCCGAAAAGTTTGTCATGCAGAAGGTTCAGACGGAGCGGACCTATGCGACGCATGGATTTTTATTTTGGTGGCGGGGCGCCTGCTACGGGACTCCCAGGAACAACAGCGATATTCGTGTTATGGGCAGCGGAGATAAGCCAATGACCGTCGCGCTTGACAAATACCTGGGTAAACAAACCTTCGCGAGGCGTGCGCGGCGTGCCGTCCGGATTTTTATCACCGCGCAGCCCCCACGCCTGGTGGGCAACGGCGACGTCCGGCTTTAGAAAGCGTATATCCAATTTCAGGTTAGTCCACACGCTATCCTTGAACATCATTTCGTGGACTAGTGCATGGTTTTTCTTGATCTCGGCAGGTCCGATCCATCTCCGGCCATTGACTTGCACAAAATCGGCGTCATCGGTGAAGAGGCTGGAAAGCGTCGTCATATCGTGGCGGTTCCAGGCGTCCTGCCAACGACTTTCGACTTGCTGTATCGCCAACTCGTCATCCGAAGGGGCCGCACGAGCGGACGACAGATCCGTCACCGCCAGGGTCGTAAACAACGCAAGCACAAGTCGGAATCGCATCAATGCTCTCCAGTTGACATTGCAAATAAAGCCATATTGACATATTAGCGATGGTTTTGCGTTAGTCAAGTGCGATCGGAATCGGCAAACGAGCATCCGCTGACTCGGAGTCAGGACTACGGAACCCACAAACGACAACGCCCACTTGCATGAGTGGGCGTTGCGTGAGGTATGTTCTTGGTGGCCCGGGGCGGAATCGAACCACCGACACAAGGATTTTCAATCCTCTGCTCTACCAACTGAGCTACCAGGCCAAGGGCCGCAATTATAGCAGACGGTCCCCGGGGGTTGACAAGGGCCAGTTGCGACTTTTATTGACAGCAATAATGTCGAGGTATAAATTTGGTCGTTTCGGCTATCTCATTCGACAGGGACAACATGAAACAGGCGACTTGGTTGTTGGCGGGGCTGGCGTTCACTGGCGCGGTGCATGGCGCCGAGCTGACGCCGGTGCAAAAACAGATGCGCGAGATTTACCAGGAGCTGGTGGAAACCAACACCACCAATTCGATCGGCTCGTGCACCGTGGCCGCCAACAAGATGGCCAAGCGCCTCAAGGACGCCGGCTTCAAGGACGCCGACCTGCACCTGATCGTGCCGCCCGGCGGGCCGAAAAAGGGCAACCTGGTCGCCCGCATCAAGGGCGACGGCAGCAAGAAGCCCTTGCTGCTGCTGGCCCACATCGACGTGGTGGAGGCCAACCGCGAGGACTGGCTGCGCGATCCGTTCAAGCTGGTCGAGGAAGACGGCATGTTCTACGCGCGCGGCTCGTCGGACGACAAGGCCATGGCCGCGTCGTTCGTCGCCAACATGATCCGCTATAAAAAGGAAAAGCTGGCGCCCAAGCGCGACGTCGTCATGGCGCTGACCTGCGACGAAGAGATGGTGCCGACCAAGTTCGACGGCGTCGAATACCTGTTCAACCACCACCGCGCCCTGATCGACGCCGAGATCACGCTGAACGAAGGCGGCGGCGGCCTGCTGGACAAGGAAGGCAAGCCGGTACGCCACGGCATCCAGGCCGGCGAGAAGGTCTACCAGAGCTTCCAGCTGGAAGTCACCAATCCGGGCGGCCACAGCTCGGCGCCGTACCGCGACAACGCCATCTACCACCTGGCGGACGGCCTGTCGCGCCTGGGCAAGTTCGCCTTCCCGTTCAAGCTGTCGGACGTCACGCGCGCCTTCTACGAGAAGATGTCGACCATCGAAAAAGGCCAGGTGGCGGCCGACATGAAGGCCATCCTCAACAATCCGCCGGACGAGGCGGCGCTGGAGCGCCTGTACACGCTGAGTCCTTCGCACAACTCCACCGTGCGCACCACCTGCGTGGCGACCCAGGTCAACGCCGGCCATGCCGACAACGCCTTGCCGCAGCGGGCGCGCGCCACCGTCAACTGCCGCATCCTGCCGGGCGAGCCGATCGAGGAAGTGCAGGCGACCTTGCAGCGCGTGGTGGCCGACGACCAGATCAAGATCACCCGCATCGGCGAAGGCGTGGCCAGCCCGATGCCGCCGCTGACGCCGGCGCTGATGAAGGCGGTCGAGGAAATCAGCAACGACATGTGGCCGGGCGTGCCGGTGATTCCGACGATGTCGACCGGCGGCACCGACGGCCGCTTCCTGAACAGCGCCGGCATCTGGACCTACGGCATCAGCGGCATGTTCCACGGCCCGGAAGGCAGCGGCGCGCACGGCCTGAATGAACACATCCGCGTCAAGTCGCTGTACGACGGCCAGGAGTACCTGTACCGCCTCGGCAAGCGCCTGGCCACGGAATAACCCCGGGGTTATTCAGGCACGATGATGCGCCAGCGCCAGGGTTTCAGCACTGCCTGGCCTTCGTCGCCGGCCAGCTTGTATTTCTGCAGCGTGCCGGTCGGGTTGACGATCACGCGCACGTTGTTGTTGCCCTGCTGGCGCTTGAAGGCGAACAGCTGGTCGTTGCCGACGTCGAGCACCTGCACCGGCGCGCCGCTGGCGCCGTTCCACAGCGCGGCGTTCTCCTTCTTCAGCTGATTCAGGCCGGCGTAGAAGCCTTCCAGCTCATAGGTCTTCCAGTCGATGGGATCTTTTTCGAAGAACTCCAGCTTTTTCTCCAGCCGCGATTCCTGGCCGCTGTAGATCAGCGGCATGCCGGGCAGCGTGTAGCTCAGCACCGCCATCGCGCCGTAGGCCGGGCCGTACAGGTCCTTGTCGGAACCCTGCCACGAATTGATGTCGTGGTTGTTGGTGAACTGCAGACGGTAGGCGTCGCGCGGGTAGGCCTTCGGTGGATTGGCCACGAAGGCTTTCAGTTCGGCCGCGCCGGCCTGGCCCTTGCCGATTTTTTTCATGATCTCGTTGAGCGGCCAGTCGTAGCTGGCGTCGAAGGCCTTCTCGTGCAGCGCCGGCTCGTTCCATTCGGCCAGCATGAACACCGGCTTGATCTTGTCCAGCTGCGCGCGCGCCTGGTTCCAGAACTCGGTCGGCACCAGGCCGGCGGCGTCGCAGCGGAAGCCGTCGATGCCCGCTTCGCGCACCCAGTAGGCCATGGCGTCGGTCATGCCCTTCCACAGCGCCTTGTTGCCGTAGTCGAGGCCGATGACGTCGGTCCATTCCTCGGTTCCACCCGCTTCGTTCTTGAAGGTGACGGAATAGATTTCGCCCTTGTCGTTTTTCTTGTACCAGTCCGGATGCTGGGTGGCCCACGGGTTGTCCCAGGCGGTGTGGTTGCCGACCCAGTCCAGTATCACGTGCATGCCCAGCGCGTGCGCCTGCTTGACCATCTTGCGCAGGTCGTCCATGGTGCCGTAGTCCGGGTTGACGGCGGTGTAGTCCTTGACCGCGTAGTAGCTGCCCAGCGTGCCCTTGTGGTTCTGCTGGCCGATCGGGTGGATCGGCATCAGCCAGATGATGTCCACGCCCATCGCCTTCAGGCGCGGCAGCGTGGCACTGAAGGCGTTCAGCGTGCCTTCCTTGCTGTACTGGCGAAGATTGACTTCGTAGATGTTGGAGCTGCGGCTCCAGGCCGGGTGCTTCACGGTGCTGTTCTCGGCGTGGACCGCGAGCGGCCCGCACAACAGGGCTGCCAGCGGCAGCAAGGCGGCAAGCTTTTTCATGCGTCTCCTTTTATTGTTTCAACGTGCGTTCGAACAGCTGGTAGATGCGGCGGTATTCATCGTACCAGCTCTCCGGGTGGACGAAGCCGTGACGTTCCATCGGGTATGGGGCCAGTTCCCAGTTGTCTTTTTTCAGTTCGATGAAGCGCTGGGCCATGCGCACGGAATCCTGGAAGAACACGTTGTCGTCGATCATGCCATGGGCGATCAGCAGGTTGCCCTGCAGTTTGTCGGCGTATTCGATCGGCGACGACACCTTGTACGCGTCCGGGTCCAGGTCCGGCGTGTTCAGGATGTTGGCGGTGTACTCGTGGTTGTAGGTGGTCCAGTCGGTGACGGGACGCAGCGCGGCGCCGGACTTGAACTGTTCCGGCGCGCGCAGCATCGCCATGAAGGTCATGAAGCCGCCGTAGCTGCCGCCGTAGATGCCGACGTTTTTGGCGTCGCCCTGGTGGTTGGCGATCAGCCAGTTCAAGCCGTCGATGTAGTCTTCCAGTTCCGGATGGCCCATCTGGCGGTAGATCGCCGTGCGCCAGTCGCGGCCATAGCCAAGCGAGGCGCGGTAGTCCATGTCCAGCACGATGTAGCCTTTTTCCACCAGCAGGTTGTGGAACATCTGCTCGCGGAAGTAGACCGGATAGCGCTTGGTGGTGTTCTGCAGGTAGCCTGCGCCGTGCACGAACATCACCACCGGATATTTCTTGCCCGCTTCCAAGGTGGCCGGGCGATACAGCTTGGCCCAGACCGGATCGGCGCCGTGCGTCGACGGTACGGCGACGATTTGCGGCGCGACCCATTCGCGCGCCTTGTAGTCGGCGGTACGGGTGTCGGTCAGCTGGGTGGCGGCGCCGCCGCTGCTGGCGACGGTGGCGATCTGCGTCGGCATGTAGGCGGCCGAGTAGCGTACCAGCAGCTTGCGGCCGTCCGGCGACAGCGCGAAGCTTTCTACGCCGCCCAGCGACGTCAGCTCGCGCAGCGCGCCGTCCTTGGCCGAGGCCGAGCAGACTTCATAGGTGCCCGGCAGCTTGGGATTGCACAGGAAGTAGGCGGTGCTGCCGTCGGCGTTCCATTCGATGGCGCTGGTTTCCCATTTGCCGGAGGTCAGCGCGCGCGACTTGCCGTCGGCCGTCATCGCGTACAGATGGGCGTAGCCGCTTTCTTCCGACTGGTACCACAGCGTGCTGTTGTCCGGCTGCCAGCCGAAATCGTTGCCGCGATTGTTGACCCATGCGGCATCGCTCAGGCGGTGCACCGGTTTCAGCCTGGCTGCCGCCAGGTCGACGGTGGCGATCCAGCGGTCCTTGTTGTCGATCGCCTGCGCCATCACCGCCACTTGGGCGCCGTTGGCGGTCCAGTGGATCGACTCCTGGCGGGACTCGAAGCGGATGCCGCGGTTGCCTTTGAGCGGATCGAGCTTGTGCGCGGCGCGCAGCTCGGCCAGCGGATCGACGTTGATGCCGGGCAGGGTGTCGAACAACAGCTCGGTCACCTTGCGGGTCGCCAGTTCAACCAGTTTCAGTTGCTGCGCCTGCGGGCCGGTATCGCTGACGCGCTTGCGCTGGTCGTCGGTTTCCTCGTAGCCCGATTCGGTGACGTACTTGGCCAGCTTGCCGATGCGGCGCTTGTCGCCGTCCTTGGCGCTGGTGACCACCAGCAGGTAGCGGCCGTCCGGCGACAGCGAGCTGGCGTCGATGGTGACTTTGTCGCCCAGGTAGACCGGCAGCGGCGCGCGGGTGGCGTCGGCGCCGCGCTCTTCGTTGCGGCGGTCGCGCGTGGCGTCCTTCTCTTCCTTCAACCGCGCCAGCGTGGACATCAGGCGCAGTTGCAGGTCGCGGCGGGTGTCGGCGTCCGGCGCGGCGTCGGGATCCTTGGCGGTGCGCAGCAGCGCGACCGGCGACACCAGGCGCTCGCCGCGGCTCCAGCTGAACCAGTCGCTGGCGACGCGGAACTGCACGTGGGCGCCGTCGGCGGCATATTGCGGATCGGCCGCCGGCGTGGTGCCGCGCAGGATCTGCGTCAGAGCGCCGGTCTTCAGGTCGCGCTCGAACAGGTCGCCGTTGCGCAGCAGGATGGCGCGCGTGCGGTCGCGGTTGTAGACCGGATCGGCGCTGTCCAGGTTGGCCAGCTGCTTGTCGTCCACCTTCTTCGCTGCGTACGGTGTGGCGATCTGGAAGGTGTCGCGCAGTGGCGAGCCGGCGCGCTTTTGCTTGAAGTAGACCTGGCGGCTGTCCCAGCCCCACCATGCCGCTTCGACCGGGTTGCCGATCCAGTCGGGATTGGCCATGGCCTGGTCCAGCGTGATCGGGGTGGGAGTGGCGCCGGCGCTGGCGGCAAGGGAGCCGGCCAGTGTGGCGGCTAACAGGGGCAGGACAAAACGCATTGGTAGGTTCGCTTTGAGGTTGGGTGAACGGGAGCGCCGGATCGCGGCGCGTCCAAGATTCTAGCCCAAGCCTCAGTTGCGGGCCATCTTGTCGGAAGTGCCATGCTTGGCGTCCGGGCCGCTGCGGTGCGGCGACAGGCGCAGCGCCAGCAGCAGCATCACGCCGGCCGTCAGGCAGACGCCGATCAGCGCCGCCAGCATGACGGCGCTGCCGCCCCAGTTCAGCAGGCGCGCGCCGAGCGCGGGACCGAAGGCGCCACCGGCGCCGCCGGCGGTGCCGATCAGCGCGATGCCGATCGCGGCGTGGCGGCGCGGCAGCAGGCCGGCCAGTATCGCCAGCAGCAGCGGCGCGGCCGACGCGACGCCCAGCACCGCCAGCGACAGCCCGGCCAGCGACCATGCCAGGCCGTCGTTGGCGGCGATCGCCAGTCCCAGCCCGCCGGCGGCCAGCACCATGCAGGCGACGAAGTGGCCGCGCCGTTCGTGGCGGTGGTCCGAGTCGTGGCCGATGGCGACCATGCCGACCACGCCGGCCGCATACGGCAGCACGGCCAGCCAGGCCGGCTGGATGTCGGCGCCGTCGGCGCCCCAGCGCCGCAGCAGGTCCGGCGCCAGCGCGGCCAGCGCGTAGCCTGCGCCGATCAGCAATAGATTGGATACGGCCAGCAGGGCGATGGCCGGATCGCGCGCCAATGTCCAGCCGATGGCGGCGGGGCCGGCATCGGCATCCCGCGCCGCGGCGCCATGCTGCGCCTCGTCGCGTTCAAGGTCCTGTTCCACCATCTGCTGTTCGAACGGCGACAGCCAGTCCGCGTCGTCCGGCTGCTCGTCGAGACACAGCCAGACCGCCACGCCCAACAGCGCGGCGGGCAAGCCTTGCGTCAGCAGCAGCCATTGCCAGCCCTGCAGGCCGCCCTGGCCGTGCAGCGCCTGCAGCGTGTAGCCGGACAGCGGCGCGGCGGCGGCCGCGGCGATCAACGCGGCGGTGGCGAAGATGGCGTACACGCGGGCGCGCCGCGCGGCCGGGTACCAGCAGCTCAGATAGTAGATCACGCCGGGGAAGAAGCCGGCTTCGAACACGCCGACCACAAAGCGCAGCGCGTAGAACTGGAAGGGCGTGCGGACGAAGGCGGCGGCGGCGGAAGCCAGGCCCCAGCACAGCAACAGGCGCGGCAGCATTTTGCGCGCGCCGATTTTTTGCAGCAGCAGATTGCAGGGCAGCTGGAACAGGCAGTAGCCGAGGAAGAACAGGCCGGCGCCCCAGGCGGCGGCCTGGTCGCCGAAACCGAGGCTGTGCCGCATCTGCGATTGCGCGTAGCCGATGTTGACGCGGTCCAGCCATGCCAGCGCATAGCCCAGCATCAGCAAGGGCAGCAGGTGCCAGCTGATCTTGCGATAGATGGCGTCCATGCCGGCGGCGCCGCGCAGATGCAGCAGCTTGGCGCCCGCGCTCATGGTGCGGCTGCCGGCGCGGTGGATGCGATGGCGGAATCGGTCTGCATGCTGCCGATATTAGCCGCACCTAAAAGCTTAGGCAAGCTCCCGGCGCTTGGCGCCGCTCAATACAACAGGGGACTTCAGGCGGCGGCGCCGCTGGAATAGATGCGGGTGCGGCGCGGACGCAGTTCCGGCTGGCTGGCGGCATCGTCTTCTTCCTGCGCCAGGAACATGCTGCCGATCTCGAACCACTCCTCGCTGGAGATGACCTTCTGCGCCAGCGGCAGCAGTTCCTGCTCTTCCTTGTCCAGCCGCTTGAGCAGGTTCTGGCAATACAGATCGACGGTGCGGCACAGGAACTTGCCCTGCGAGGCGCTGCGGCGCATCGCGCGGCGCAGGCATTTGTGCACCGCGTTGAGCATCGCGCCGCCCAGCTTGCTCAGCGATTCCATATCGTTCATCAGCGCGGCGCAATTGCTGTCGGCCGCGCGCACGGCCGGCATCAGGCAGGCTTCGACCTTGCGCTGGTGGCGCGCCTCGGCAAAGCTGGTCAATTCCTTGAGCTGGGATTCGATGAACACAGGATCGATTTCCTGCGGACGGCGGGCGATCGACTGCACGTACTGCAGCAGCCGCGAGATGAAGTGGCGTTCCTTCTTCTGTTCGATAGATAGTGTCAACAAGACATAGGTGGCAGTAAGCATAACGTTTCCCGTATTTCGTCTGACTTCGGCTGCGCGGCAACGTCGGATGGTGGACACGCCCGAGGTGAGGAGTGTTACCTTAGCCCCGAGGCGGGCTCATTCCACGTCGATTTACAATTGTTCACATCTGCTGGTGTGTCAATAACATAGCGAAGATTACCGGCGGGGAAAACGAGTTGTATGCACGTCAAGCCGGTCGTGATCGTGCGTACTCTTCCTGTCTGAGTAGGAAATTATGCACCTTTTTTGCGCGCGAAAATACGTGATTTATTACGGCGATCAAAAATAATTTGTATCAGCCGCGGCGATTTTTCGCCGCGGCTCTATGCTGCATTGCGGCGAAATCAGGCGCCCAGCGGCGCGCCCAGATAGGCGCTGCGGGGCAAGCCGAAGCCTGCCTTGACTTGACGCGCCGTGTCATCGGCCAGCACTTCGGACTCGCCCGCCTCCAGCGCGGTGACGATGGCCTGCGCGACGTCGGCCGGCGCCGCTTTCGGCGCATCGATGCCGGCGGTCATGTCGGTGTCCATATAGCCCATGTGCGCGCCCAGCACTTGCGTGTTTTGCGCGAACAGCTCGCCGCGCAGGCCGTTGGTCAGCGCCCAGGCGGCCGCTTTCGACACGCTGTAGGTGCCGGTGCTCGGCAGGCTGATCCAGCTCAGCGCGGACAGGATGTTGACGATGGCGCCGCCGCCGTTGCGCTTCAGCGTCGGGGCAAAGGCGTTGCTCAGGGCCAGCGGGCCGAAGAAGTTGGCTTCCAGCTCCAGGCGGGCGGTCGCGATGGCCTCAGGCGACGTCACGCCGCCGCCGGAGGAGATGCCGGCGTTGTTGATCAGGATGGTCAGGTCGGGGATGGCTTGCACTGCGGCCGCGATGTCGGCCTCGCTGGTGACGTCCAGCTTGATCGGCGTCACGCCCGGCAGGGTGACGGCGGCGGGATTGCGGGCGCCGGCATAGACCTTGCGCGCGCCGGCGTTGAGGGCGGCTTGCGCCAGGGCTTTGCCCAGGCCGCGGTTGGCACCGGTGACGAGTACGACGGCATCTTTGAAGTTCATGATAGTTCCTTTGGTGTGGTTAAAAATATAAATATGACCGGTCATCTTAAAAAAACAGCGAAAAAAAAACGGTACTGCATGAGTTACCTCAAACTACATCAAAATCCGGTCCAGCGTCATGACCAGGAAACGCTCCAGCGGCGCCCGGCTCTTGGCCGCCTTCGCATGCAGCACGGCGCCCTGCCATGCGTCGATGATGAAGTTGGCCAGTTCCAGCGCCGGCTGTGCCGTGCTGACGCTGCCGCCGCGCTGCGCCTCGGCGATCAGCACCGCCAACCTGGCGCTCCATTCGTCGTAGGAATCCCTGAGCGCCGTGCGGATCGCCGGGATCTGGTTCGACAATTCCGAACTGAAGTTGCCCAGCAGGCAGCCGCAGTTGTAGTCGTTGACGGCGTTGGCTTCGATCAGCAAGCCGAAATACCGTGCCAGCCTGGCCTTGGGTTCCAGCGCCGTATCGTCCAGCACCGCGAGGTGCTCCCCGGCCACGCTGGCATAACGCTGCAACACTTCGATCCCCAGCGCTTCCTTGCTGGCGAAGTGGTTGTAGAACGAGCCCTTCGGTACACCGGCCGCTTCCGTGATGTCTTGCACACTGGTTGCATTGAACCCTTTGCTGTGCAGCAGGTTCAGGCTGGTGGTAACGATTTGCTCTTTGACGTTAGGTTTAGGCATGTGTGTAATATGACTGGTCGTCTTAAAAAAGTCAAAGGCTTTTTTCCTATGGAGGTGATAGCATACCGATAGTTTTTTACTTATGGTTAAGAGGATTGTGTAATGAAGGCAATGGCATCAACCGGTATCTGGATTTCCCTGGCGCTGCTGGCGGGCTGCGCGTCGACCCCGGAGGCGGCGCCGGAGGCTGTGGCCACGGCGAAAACGGCCAAGTGCAACCGCAACGCCGACGCGCCGACCGGCAGCTCGATCACGCGCCGCGATTGCTCGGCCAATCCGGACGTGCAGACGGTCGATGCCAAGGAGTTGCTGGACCAGAAGCGTTTCACGATGCCGACCGATCCAGGCAGCCGGCGCTAGTTACAGTTGCAGTTGGGCTAGAATAGGAACTCCGCAGTCGATCCGGAGTCCGCTTGCTTCCCCGTTTGTTCATTCTTGCCGGTTTAGCTATGCTGCTGTCCGCTGCGCCGGCGTGGGCGGGCTGTTCCCGGACCATAGTGGTGCCGGTGGCGCCGACCGGCTTCAGCGTCATCATCGACGGCGGCAAGGTGTCTGGCGTGTTCCCGGACGCGTTGCGGGAACTGGGCAAGAAAGCCGGTTGCGAGTTTGCCTTCCCGGTGATTCCGCGGGCGCGCATTTCGTATATGTTTTTGCAGTCCGGCGAGGCCGACCTGCTGTTGCCGGCCTCGCGCAGCGACGAGCGCGACAGCCAGGCCGACTTCGTGCCGATGATGAAGCTGAAGATGGCGCTGATCAGCAACAAGAACGGCCCGGTGCGCGCGGCCAGCGTGGCCGAACTGCTGGCGCACCCGGACTGGCGCGGCGTGGTGGTGCGCAGCTATGTGTTCGGCAACGAATACAACGCGCTGATGGAGCAGCTGGAGGCGCAGCGCCGCGTGTCGTATGCGGCGGCGCCGCTGATGGTGGCGCGCATGATGAAGGCGGGGCGGGCCGACTTTACCGTTGTCGCGCCGACGATATTTCTGACCTCGCTGAACGAGGATCCGGAGATGGCGGGTTTTGCCGGCCAGGTGCGGTTCTCGGCGCTGGACGGCTTGCCGCCGACCGACAGCGGCATTTATGTGTCGCGCCGCTCGTTGAGCAAGGCCGACCAGGCGCAGCTGCACCAGCTGCTGCGGCAGGCGGCGCAGGGCACGTTGTGGAAATGGTTTCAGCATTACTACCCGGCGCATATCGCGGCCTTCGCGATCCGCCACCATGAACCGGTCACCAAGTGAGGGAATCCATGCGCCGCCTGCTGCTGTCATTGTTGCTGGGGTTGTCGTTGTCCGCGCCCGCTCTCGGCGCGCCGCTGACGCTGAAGATGTGCATCTTCGATCATCCATTCCCGCCGATGACCTTGCCGGACGGCAGCGGCCAGGCGCAGGAGCTGTTGCGCCGCGCCTCCAGGCTGCAGCCGGTGCTGATACAAAACGTGGTCAAGCCGCGCTTCGACTGCATGGAGCAGCTGCGCACCGGCCAGGTGGACGCCATGCTGGCCGCCTTCATCGAAGACCGGACCTCGTACGGCGCCTTCCCGATGGCCGGCTCGCAGCCGGACACCAGCCGCGCCGTCGGCGAGCTGAACTTCTCGGTGTCGCGCCGCCAGGGCGGCACGGTGGAGTGGGATGGACGGCGCTTCCACGGGCTGGGGCGGCAGCCGGTCGGCACCCAGCCGGGCTTGCTGCACGTGGCGCTGTTGCGCCAGCTTAACGTCGTCATCGACGACAGCGGCGGCAGTCCGGAACAAGTGTTTGCCATGCTGGCGCAAAACCGCGTGGCGGCCGTCGTGACCCAGCAGGGCGAGGGCGAGGCGCTGATCGCCGACAAGTACCGGGGCCAGATCGAGATGCTGCCGCGCCCCTTCATCGTCACGCCGATGTATCTGATCGTCAACAAGGCGTTTTATCAAAAGAACCAGGCGCAGGTCGAGGCGTACTGGGATGCGATCAGGCAGGCACGCGGCGGCAAGTAGCCCAAGTAGCATAAAGTAACAGTTTTGCTTGCTGCGCCGCACTCTTGGTATGATGTCCGACAGCCGGCCACGAGCCGGCCATTTCTTATAAACGTCGGAGATCACCGAATGAGATTACCTCTGCTGCTGCTCGGCACCGCCGTCGCGGCGTCCAGCGCAATTGCCGCGCCGCGCGGCTTCACCGTAGAAGACCTGGTCAGGATGGAGCGCGTCGGCAGCCCGGCGCTGTCGCCGGACGCCACCCGCGTGGTGTACACCGTGCGCTCGACCAATATGGACAAGAACCGGGGCAACACCCAGCTGTGGATGCTGGACTTGCGCGCGCCCAAGGCGGCGCCGGTGCGCCTGACCCAGGCCGACGCCAGCAGCAGCGATCCGGAATGGTCGCCGGCCGGAGACGCCGTCTACTTCCTGTCGGCCCGCTCGGGCTCGCAGCAGGTGTGGCGCCTGCCGCTGGCCGGCGGCGAAGCGGCCAAGGTCACCGACCTGGCGCTGGACGTCGAGAACTTCCGCCTGTCGCCGCAGGGCGACCGGCTGGCGCTGAGCGTGGCCGTGTTCCGCGACTGCGCCGACCTGGCCTGCAGCAAGGCCCGCCTCGATGCGCAGGGCAAGAACAAGGCCAGCGGCAAGGTCTACGACAAGCTGTTCGTGCGCCACTGGGACACCTGGGCCGATGGCCGCACCAACGTGCTGTACTCGGCGCCGATCGACGCCACCGGCAAGGTCAGCGCGCAGCCGGTCAGCCTGTCCGGCATGCTTGACGGCGACGTGCCGTCCAAGCCGTTCGGCGACCACGACGAATATCACTTCAGCCCGGACGGCAAGACCATCGCGTTCTCGGCCCGCATCGCCGGCAAGACCGAAGCGTGGTCGACCAACTTCGACGTCTACACCGTGCCGGCCGACGGCGGCGCGCCCAAGAACCTGACCGCCGACAACCAGGCCTGGGACACGAAAGCGATCTACTCGCCGGATGGCAAGACGCTGGCCTACCTGGCCATGGACAAGCCGACCTTCGAGGCCGACCGCTTCCACCTGGTGCTGATCGACGTCGCCAGCGGCAAGAAGCGCACCGTCGCCGACGGCTGGGACCGCTCGGTCGCCGACTACCGCTGGACGCCCGACAGCAAGACGCTGCTGGCCACGGCCGACGACGTCGGCCAGCACCGCCTGTTCGCCATCGACGCCGCCAGCGGCAAGGTGGCGCCGCTGACCGGCAACGGCTATGTCAGCGCCTTCGACGTCGCGCGCGACACGGTCGTCATGGCGCAGGCCAACCTGTCGTCCGGCGCGCAGCTGTACAAGTTCAAGCTCGGCGGCACGGCTGACAAGGCGGCGCAGCTGACCACGCTGAACGCGGCCGCGCTGGCCGACGTCAAGTTCGGCGAGTACGAGCAGTTCTCCTTCACTGGCGCCAACGGCGAGACCGTCTACGGCCACGTGATGAAGCCGTGGAACGCGCAGCCCGGCGTCAAGTATCCGATCGCCTTCCTGGTGCACGGCGGCCCGCAGGGCAGCTTCGGCAACTCGTGGAGCTACCGCTGGAATCCGCAGGTGTATGCCGGCGCCGGCTATGCCACCGTGTTCATCGACTTCCACGGTTCAACCGGCTACGGCCAGAAGTTCACCGACTCGATCAGCGGCGACTGGGGCGGCAAGCCGCTGGAAGACTTGCAAAAAGGCCTGGCGGCCGCGGTGCAGAAATTCCCGTGGCTGGACCGCGAGCGCAGCTGCGCGCTGGGCGCGTCGTACGGCGGCTTCATGATGAACTGGATCGAGGGCAACTGGTCCGACGGCTTCAAGTGCATCGTCAACCACGACGGCGTGTTCGACACGCGCGGCATGGCCTACGCCACCGAGGAAATCTGGTTCACCGAATGGGAAAACGGCGGCGCCTACTACGACGTGCCGGAACTGCACGAGAAGTTCAATCCGGCACTGAAGGTGAAAAACTGGAAAACGCCGATGCTGGTGGTGCAGGGCGACATGGACTTCCGCATCCCGACCGCGCAAGGCCTGGGCACCTTCACCGCGCTGCAGCGCCGTGGCGTGCCGAGCAAGCTGATGGTGTTCCCGGACGAGAACCACTGGGTGCTGAAGCCGGCCAACTCGGTGCTGTGGCACCACACGGTGATCGACTGGCTCGATACCTACCTGAAAAAATAAAACCAGTTTAACGACACAACGCCCGCGACGACGCGGGCGTTGCCGCATTCAAGGACAGAACATGAAAAAAACATTGATCGTTGCCGCCGTCGCGCTGGCCTACAGCACCGCCCAGGCCGCGCCGGCCGCCGCTACAGCCGCCGCTGGCACCGCCACGCGCGCCGAAAACGCCTTCCTGTCGCAAGCCGACGCCGCCGCCCGCTCGGCGCGCGTGGCCAATGTCGACTACACGCTGGAGTTTGTACTGACCGGCAAGGAGACCTTCTCCGGCACCACCACACTGGACTTCGATCTGAGCGACGCCAGCCAGCCGCTGACCATCGACCTCGACAAGGCGACCATCGCCAGCATGACGGTCAACGGCAAGGCCGTCGCGCCGCAATACAACCAGTGGTTCATCACCATCGCCCCGGCCGACCTGAAGGCCGGCCGCAACCGCGTCACCATCGCCTACCAGCGCCCGCACAGCACCAACGGCGAAGGCTTGCACCGCATGGTCGACCCGGTCGACGGCCGCGTCTACACCTATTCGCACTTCGAGCCGGCCGCCGCGCACCAGATGTTCCCGCTGTTCGACCAGCCGGACCTGAAGGGCACGTACGAAGTCACCGTCACCACGCCGGGCGACTGGGTGGTGTCGTCGACCAAGCGCGAGACCGGCATCCAGGAGATCGGCGCTACCCGTCGCTGGACCTTCCCGCGCACCAAGAAGCTGAGCACCTATAACTTCTCGATGCACGCCGGTCCGTACAAGGTGTGGGAAGACAACAGCGGCAAGTACCCGATGCGCCTGTTCGCGCGCCAGTCGGTGGCGGCGCAGGTGTCGCCGCAGGACTGGTTCAAGTACACCAAGCAGGGCCTGGCCTTCTTCGACAACTACTTCGGCGTGCCTTACCAGTTCGAGAAATACGACCAGCTGCTGGTGCCGGACTTCCTGTACGGCGCGATGGAAAACGCCGGCGCCATCACCTTCGCCGAGCGCGGCTTCCTGTACAAGGAGGAAATGACGGCGGCGCAGAAGCAGAGCCTGGCCGGCGTCATCATGCACGAGATGGCCCACCAGTGGTTCGGCGACCTGGTGACGATGAAATGGTGGAATGGCCTGTGGCTCAACGAATCCTTCGCCTCCTTCATGGGCACCCTGGCGACCGCCGAATCGACCGAGTTCAGCAACGCCTGGCAGGGCTTCTATTCGGGCGCCAAGCAGGGCGCCTACGTGCAGGACCAGCGCGTGACCACGCACGCGATCGAGACGCCGGTGCCGTCGACCGCCAACGCCTTCGACAACATCGACGCCATCACCTATTCCAAGGGCGCGTCGACCCTGAAGCAGCTGCGCCACCTGCTGGGCGAGGAAGTGTTCCGCCAGGGCGTGCACAACTACCTGGTCAAGTACTCGTACCAGAACGCCAGGCTGGACGACTTCATCGGCAGCCTGGGCGAGGCCGCGCACCGCGACCTGAGCGGCTGGACCAAGCAGTGGCTGTACGAGCCTGGCGTCAACACCATCGCGGCCGAGTTCAGCTGCGCCGGCGGCAAGATCAGCGCCTTCAAGCTGCGCCAGGCGGCGCCGACCAAGGCCATGCCGACCTTGCGCGAGCAGCGCGTGCAGATCGGCCTGTTCAACCTGGGCGCGCAGGGTCTTGCGCTGAGCAAGAACGTGGCCGTCACCTACCAGGGCGCCAGCACCGCCGTGCCGGAACTGAAGGGCGCCGCTTGTCCGGACCTGGTGTATCCGAACTACCAGGACTGGGGCTATGCCCAGGTGCAGTTGGACAAGAAGTCGTTCGCCACCGCGCAGGCCAGCCTGAGCAAGGTGGACGATCCGCTGCTGCGCTCGATGCTCTGGCAAAGCCTGTGGGACAGCGTGCGCGATGCCAAACTGCCGCTCAACGACTTCCTCAAGACCGCGCTGGCCAATGCGCCGGCCGAGAAGGATTACACCTTGCTGGGCGACATCGTCGGCAAGATCCGCGCGTCCAAGCATTACCTGGACCTGATGGGACCGTCCGCCGCGGCCTACAACGCGCAGGTCGGCGCGCAGCTGGAGCAGATGGCGTTTGCCGCCATGCAGGCGTCCAGCGGCGACAAGAACTTCCAGCGCCGCTGGTTCTCGCTGTTCATGGGCGTGGCCAGCAGCCCGGCCGCGTTGCAGCAGATGGCCGACATCCTCAGCGGCAAGCTGGTGGTGGAGGGACTGAACGTCAGCCAGGACGTGCGCTGGGAAATCGTCGGCCACCTGAACCGCTACGCCTATCCGGGCGCGGCGGCCTTGCTGACGGCAGAGCAGGAGCGCGACAAGTCCGACAGCGGCCAGTCGGCCGCGCTGGCCGCCACCGTGGCCCAGCCGGACGCCAAGGTGAAGGCCGAATGGCTGGCGACGATCGCCGACCTGAAGACCAAGCTGCCGTTCTCCAAGATCCGCACGGCCATGAGCAGCATGTATCCTGCCGAGCAGGGCGCCTTGAACGAGCTGAGCGCCAACCAGCGCCTGGCCACGCTGGGCCAGGTCGACAAGGATGCCGGCCCGGTCTTTATGCGCAGCTACGCCACCTCGATGATACCGGCCGCGTGCACGCCGGCCAGCGTCCAGCGTTTGCAAGCGACAATTGTTAAATTGAAAGATTTGTCTGCTGGCACAAAACGTTCCCTTTTGGTAACTCATCAGGAAGATGAACGCTGTGTTGCCATTAAGAAAGCGATGACAGTATTTTAATTGCCGGTCGTTAGACCTCGAAAGCCAGCCGTCCGGCTGGCTTTTTTTTTACCCCGCCGGTTGTCGTTCGATGACCGCATAAAATCATCTTTATATACGTACTTGGCGGACGATGGCTATTTTTACCGGTTATTTCAATGCGATACGAATTTTCAGTATCTTTGCTGTTTTTTGTGAAATAACAACACAAATATACCAAAATTAACATGATTTTGTGACTAGTGGATGACCTCGCTTACATAGCGCCAGCCGTATTTTGTTTGGTTTTATTGAAACATAAGAAAACAATTAAGCTTAGCATTTCAGCATTGCTGCGGTGCTCGTTTGATATATTAATTGTTACTTTTTAAAAGTAGAAACGGGTACCAGCTGGCGCACAGACCGGGCGGGCCATGGCTTAACCAAACCACAAGGCAAGAGAATGAACCATTTCACGCAACTGAAAACGATCGGCGCCGCTACGTTCGGCGCGTTGGCGCTGATGGGCGCCGCACCGGCCATGGCGGACACCATCAACTTTGAAACGATAGGCTCTGCCATCTACAACGGCACCGAGACCTTCAGCGAAGCCGGCTACAACATGACGGTCATCGATACCCCGGCCAGCGAGACCGGCACCGGTTTCGCCGGCGGCGTCGGCAACGGCAGCGATCCCTACCTGTGCGAAATTGCCGCGTGCCCGACCGGCAACGGCAGCTACTTCTACATGGGTCTCAACGACGGCACCCTGAAGGTCAGCCGCGCCGACAACCAGGCATTCCGCCTTTACAGCGTGGACTACGCCTTCCTGCCGCCGGTCGGCGGCCTGGCCGGCTATTCCTACGGCCAGATGACGGTGGTGGGACAAAAGGTAGGTGGCGGCACGGTCTCCTTCAACTACGATTTCCCGGCGCTGATCGGCGGCCAGTCGCCCTTCCTCGGCGCCGTGCTGAGCCATGACTTCGGCAGCACCGCCTTCAGCAGCGTGACCATCGGCGCCTGCCTGTTCGATGGCGCCAGCTGCGTCCACCCGGCCGGCAACCAGGCGCAGTTCAGCATCGACAACCTGAACCTGGCCGCCGTGCCGGAGCCGGAAACCTACGCCATGATGGGCCTGGGCCTGGCCGTCATCAGCCTGTTGTCGCGCCGCCGCGCAAAAAAAGCCGCTTCGATCAACGCCTGAGCACGAGACCACACATGAAACTTCGTCCTATTTCCTCCGCCATCCTGATGTTGCTGGCGACGGTTGCCAGTTCGGCCTTCGCCGACGCCGAGCGCCATTCGTACATCGTGCAGCTGACCGACAAGCCGGTCGCCACCTACACCGGCCAGGTGGCCGGCCTGGCCGCCACCATGCCGCCGCAAGGCCAGCGCCTCGATGTCGACGCCGCCGACGTGCAGGCCTACCTCACCTATCTGGACGCCAAGCAGAACGACGTCATCAACACCATCAGCGCCGCCGAGATCACCCACAAGTACGACGTGGTGTTCAACGGCTTTGCCGCGATGCTGACCGACGATGAAGTGCGCGCGCTGAAAAAGAACAGCGGCGTGGCCGCCATCACCGCCGACTCGATGATGGAGCTCGACACCAGCTACACCCCGAGCTTCCTCGGCCTCGACAAGGCCGGCGGCCTGTGGGAACAGCTGGGCGGCAAGGGCGCGTCCGGCGAGAACATGATCATCGGCATCGTCGACGGCGGCATCTGGCCTGAGCAGCCGAGCTTTGCCGACCGCGTCGACGACAACGGCAACCCCAGCCACAGCGGCGCGACCCGCGTCTACGATGCGCCGCCGGCCAGCTGGAAGGGCAGCTGCGACATCGGCGAAGGCTTCGGCGCCAACAACTGCAACAACAAGCTGATCGGCGCGCGCTACTACAAGGCGCCGTCGCAGACGCTGCACTGGACCGAGTTCCTGTCGGCGCGCGATTCGGTGGCCGGCACCGAAGGGTCGGGCGGCCACGGCGACCATACCGCCAGCACCGCCGGCGGCAACAACGGCGTGACGGTGACCACCGGCGGCGTCAACCTGGGCAAGATCACCGGCATGGCGCCGCGCGCGCGCATCGCCGCCTACAAGGTGTGCTGGACCGACGGCGCCACCGCCAAGAACGGCTGCGCCACGTCCAACAGCGTCTCGGCGATCAACCAGGCGGTCAAGGATGGCGTCAATGTCATCAACTTCTCGATCGGCCCGAGCTCCGGCGGCGGCACCTTCAACGAAGCGACCGAGCAAGCCTTCCTGGGCGCGGCGGCGGCCGGCGTGTTCGTCGCCGCTTCGGCCGGCAACTCCGGTCCGACCTCGACCGCGCCGGCGCCGGCCTCCCACATCAGCCCGTGGCTGACCACGGTCGGCAACTCGACCCACAACCGTATCTACCTGGCCGACGCCGTGCTGGGCAGCGGCGCCACCGTCAGCGGCGCTTCGGGCAACGCCAACACGCCGTCGGCGCCGCTGATCCTGGCCAAGGACGCCGGCCTGGCCGGCGTCGATCCGGCCGACATCAATCTGAGCCGCTGCTTCGGCGCGGCCGACGGCCAGCCCGCCCTGCTCGATCCGGCCAAGGTGTCGGGCAAGATCCTGGTCTGCGACCGCGGCAACAACGTGCTGGTCAACAAGAGCGCGAACGGCAAGACCGCCGGCGCGGTCGGCGTGATCATCGCCAACGTGGAGGGCGGCGCCACCACCATCCTGAACCAGGCGCACTCGATCTCGACGATCCACATCACCAAGGAAGACGGCGCGGTGGTCAAGAACTACATCGCCGCCAATCCGGCCGGCGCCACCGGCTCGCTGGGCAACCTGCACGCCGCGCTGGACGCCACCGTCAAGGCGCCGATCATGAACGGCTCGTCGTCGCGCGGCCCGAACGTGGCCAACGCCAACATCCTCAAGCCCGACCTGACCGCGCCCGGCACCGACATCCTGGCCGCCGTGTCCGCCGACCTGACCCGCGACCAGCGCAATGCCGTAGCCGCCGGCGGCGTGGCGCCATCGGTCAACTGGGCGTTCTACACCGGCACCTCGATGGCGTCGCCCCACGTGGCGGGCATCGCCGCGTTGCTGAAGCAGCGTCATCCGGACTGGACCCCGGCCGCCATCAAGTCGGCGCTGATGACCACCGCGACCGACACCTTCGCCGATGGCCAGAACGGCGCCATGGCCTGGGACGCCACCGCCAGGACCACCGGCACCCTGCCGTGGGGCCAGGGCGCCGGCCATATCGCGCCGACCTCGGCGGCCGATCCCGGCCTGGTGTACGACATCGCGCCGGTCGACTACGTGCGCTTCCTGTGCGGCCAGAACCTGGTCTACACGGCGGCGCAATGCTCGGCGGCCGGCGGACCGATCACCGCGCAGAACCTGAACCTGGCTTCGCTGACGGCCGGCAACGTCCTCGGCTCGATGACGCTGACCCGCACCGTCACCAACGTCGGCGCCACCAGCGCGACCTACAACGCCGCCGCTTCGGTACCGGGCTACACGGTCGACGTGCAGCCGGCAACGCTGGTGCTGGGCGCGGGCGCCAAGGGCACCTTCACGGTCAAGATCACGCGCACCAACGCGCCGATCGACACCTGGGTCTACGGCAAGCTGGTATGGACCGACGGCGTGCACACCGTGCGCAGCCCGCTGACCGTGCGCGGCAGCGCGCTGGCGGCGGCAGCGTCGGTGTATAGCGAAGCGACCACCGGCAGCAAGATCCTGACCGTGGGCACCGGTTTCGCCGGCAGCATGAGCAGCGTCAAGGGCGGCCTGATTCCAGCGGTCCAGGAATCGCGTGTCGTCGGCCAGGCCAACACGGCGGCCAACACCACCAGCCAGTGCGCGGCGGGCGGCGCAACCGGCGTCAACGTGCATACGGTGACCATCCCGGCCGGCACGCTGATGGCGCGCTTCGCGCTGTTCGACGCCGACACGACCGGCAACGGCCACTCCGACCTCGACCTGGTCGTGGTCAAGGGTACGACCGCGGTCGGCAGCAGCGGCGGATCGACCGCCAACGAGGCGGTGCAGCTGCTGGCGCCGGCGGCGGGCGACTACAAGGTGTGCGTGATCGGTTATGCGCCGGTGGGCGGCCAGGCGACTTATGCACTGTCGAGCTGGGTGGTGCAGCCTACTTCGACCGGCGGCAACTTCAAGGTGCTGATGCCTGGCGCGGCCACCATCGGCGGTACCGCTTCGGTGGGCATGAGCTGGTCCGGCCTGCCGGTGGGCAAGCGTCACGTCGGCGTGGTGAACTACCTGATCGGCGGCGTCAAGCAGGGCACGACGGTGATCGATGTCGACACCACCGATCCGTTGCCGCTGTTCCAGAGCGCACGCAGCAAGCCCGTGCTGGCTGACTGATTGTTCCGGCCGTAGGAAGAAGGGCCCCGCAGGCTGTTTGCTGCGGGGCTTTTTCTATTGTTGGCTGGCGCCGCCGCCAGGCTGGCCGGGTTGCGGCGTCCTGAGTTCACAGCGGCCGGCGCGGCAGGTGGCGCCGGGATCCGGCGTCACTTGGCAGGTGGACATCAGGCCGGCGCGCGCGTCTTCGTCGCGGCGTGCTGCCGCGTGCTGTTCGACCAGCTGTTTCAGCTTGGCGGCGTCGGCGTTGTTGTCTGACCAGGCCAGGTAGCTTTCCGGCCCGCCGCAGGCCTTGGCGCCGACACCCATGCTGTGGCACTGGCTGTCGCGCTCGCAACTGTTGGCAGCATTGGCGGACTGGATGCGCTGCCATAGCGCGGCGCTGCCTTCGCTGCCTTGGACGGCCGGCGGCGCGCTGTTGCAGGCGGCTGCAACCAGCAGCATCAGGCCGGCGCCCGCCAGACGGAGAAAGTGGGGATAGGTTTTCATCAAGCCATGATGATCCTATGCGGCCGGCTTTACAAGCGTTCGCTCAAGCGGGCCTTGCGGGCGACGCCGTCCGGTCCGAACAGGATGACGAAGTCGGCATACGCCGGCGGATCGCGCCGGACGGCCGACGGGTAGCGGTAGCGCCACACCTGGTAGCCGCTGTCGAAGCGCTGCACGGTGGCCGGACCCAGCGCCGCGCGCATCTGTTCCATGCCGCGCAGCCCGGGGGCGACGGCGGTGTCGGCGGCGCCGGGCGGATCGTCCATGTAGTCGAATTCGAGCAGCGTATCGTCGGACCAGCCGCGGTCCCACACCGGCGCATAGTAGCTGCGGTCCAGCAATACCTGGCAGTCGCAGTAGGGCAGGGTGTCCGGCGTTTGCGTGCCGCCCGCATACAGCCGGTCGAACGGCAGCATCTCGCTGCGCGCGCCGTCATGCAGCGTGACGCCGAACAGCGGCCGTTCGCTGAAGAACAGGTAGTTGCCGTCTGGCGCGTTGCAGACGCGGTCGGCATCGGTGAACAGTTCGCCCAGCCAGGCAAACAGTTTGGCGTTGTTCGACAGCAGGCCGGCTTCGACGCCGACGCGGCATTCCAGCCGCAGGTCGCCCAGCCGCCGCATGCCGGCCGGCACGTTCGGGCTGCGCACCTGCGCACGCCAGGTCAGCGTGCTGGTCTTGCTGCTGGCCACCAGTGCCGCGTCTTGCTCCAGCGCCTGGGCGTTGCGTTCCAGCGTGAAAGTGTGATCGGCCGCCACTGTCACCGGCAACGACAGCGTGTCGCCGACCACGCGCAGGGTGATGCCGTCGAGCCGCGTGGTGGGCAGGCGCGGCAGCAGCTCGAAGCGCAGCGTGGACTGCGGCGCCAGCGCGCGTTCGCGCTGGTAGCGGTCCATGCCGGCGATCATCTTGCGGTAGGATTTATCGACCGGATCGCGGGTGGCCGTCACCGTCACCCGCTGGGGCGGCGGCTCCTGGCCGAACGCCGCGCCGCCGCACAGCGCGGCGGCCAGCAGCCCGGTGCACAACAACGCGCGCATCGTCGCTCTCCCTGTCCGAAAAACACATGGTAGAGCCGGCGCCGTTTTAATGGCGCACTGTTTTACAGGTGGTTCAAGGTCCAGTTGCCGGAAACGCCGGCGCCGGCGCTCCACGTGCCGTTGATGGTCAGCGGCGATTCGAAACTGCCGCTGAAGACGGGGCCGGACACGCCGCCAGAGCTCAGCGAGAATGTTACCTGGCCGCGCGCGTCGACGCTGCCGTGGATGCTGAACTGGCCGCCGCCGCAGGCCGCATCCAGCACGCCGGCAGTGGAGATCTGCCCGGAGCAGCTGCCGCTGTACGAGCCGGAGTACGAGCCGGACCACGGACCGGCGAAGCGCTCGACATTCAGGCTCTGGCGTCCGCGCTTGGCGTCCGCATAGCCTTGCAGTTCTATCGCGGCGGTGTAGGAGCTGACTTTGCCCTGCGCAGTCGTCGTCGTGCTGCTGTAATTTTCCTTGACGACGCGGCGTGTGACGCTGTCCCGCCAAATGGTGGACTCAGTCGCCGTCTTGTTCCCGCTAGCATAGCTGGTGCTCGCGCTGGAGACAACCTTGAGCGTCTTGAAGGTGCCTGCGGCAACCGTCAGCGTTTCCTCGGCGACGACTTCGCCGTGTCGCGTGCCTGCGGTGGGATAGGTGCTGGGCGTGCATCCCGCCGAGTAGGTCGGAGCGGGCGCCAGCGCCGTGGTCCAGCTGACGCCCACGGCGAGGTCTTTCAGGCTGGTGCCGGTGGGGGATGCGTACGTTGTGGTGCAGGCGCCGTTGATGAAGCTGCTTGTGCTGCCGTCGGCCCTGAGTATGCTCGTGGCGCGCCGTATATAGGCATCGTCGTTGGTGCTGGTCTCCGACCATGTGCCGTCGCCGTTGACGGACGTCGGGATGTCGACATACCACAGCAGCGGCGCCGGCGGCGCGGTGTTGCCCGGCGAGGTGTTCACATAGACTTCCTTGTAGGAATAGAAGTCGCCCATGGCGGGCTGCAGATCGACCTTGGGCGTGGCGTCCGGCGCTGGCATGGACGGGCCGGCGGTTCCGGCGGAGCCGCCGCCACAGGCGGACAGCAAGCCGGCAATGCCGGCGATCAGTAGGGGAGTGCGGATGAGTAGCATGGTGTCCTTTGCGAGAGGGCGCCATAGTATAGGGATTGCGGCAAGTTGTCTAGTTTGCAACCTGGCCGTCGATCCAGCGTATCAGGTCGCGGCCGAGCACGCGGGTGCGCGCGGTGTCGACCTGGCGTTTCTTGTAGGCGTCGTGGCTGGCCGGGCCGGTCAGGCTGCGCTGGTAGCTGGCCTCGTCCATCAGCTGGATCTCATACTCGAAGAAGAAGCCGACGTCGTAGTCCTGCTCCGGGCCGGCATCGAGCTGCTGCACGTGGATCATCTTGCGCACCGTGACCTGAATGCTGTTGAAGCCGCTGCCGCTGTGCGGGTTGTCGCAGCGGGTTTGCGGCTGCGCCAGCTCGGCCAGTTCGGCGTCCATGGTGCGCAGCAGCTCCACCGGATAGTCTTCGCCGCTGTGCTCGAGCTGGGCGCGGTATTTGTTGAACACCTGCTTGGCCGCCTCCAGGTCCAGCAGCGTGTTGCGGGTGCGCTCGGCATCGACGTTGGTGACCGACAGCAGGTGAGCGCGCTGCAGCGTGCGCAAGGCCAGCAGGCATTCGAAGCGGGTGGCGAACACCAGCCGCACGCCGAGATGGTCGAAGATGTCGGCGGCCAGGTAGGCGGCTTTTTGCAGCAGCTTGAGCAGGATGCTGTTGCGGCCCTTGTTGTCCTTGCGGTCGTAGTGCAGCATCGGCAGGCACATTTCGCCGTCGGTCAGGTAGTGGCGCTCGCCGTCGTGCCGTATCACTTCGTCGAGCGTGCCGAACACCTGGGCGCGGATGGCGTGGAAGTGGCGCAGCTTGAGGTTGTTGTCGATGTAGAAGATGCCGTGCATGACCTTCAGCACCGCGCACGACCACATGCGCCGCGCGTCGACGTGCTGCACGCGCAGCGAGGCGTACACCAGCAAGTGCAGGGGGTCGTCGGGATGGCTGACCTCGGTGGGGATCAGCTCCGCCTGCTCGGGCGTGAGGAAGGTGCACAAGATGAAATCGACCGCCTCGCGATGGGCGCGTCGTATCAGCACCGGCGCGGCCGGCTGGTCGAGGTCGAAGCCGTATTCGCGCACGAACTGGCGGGCGTCGTGCAGATTGCGCAAGGCCAGCGCCCCCAGGTCGATCGCCGACACGCCGTTGGCGATTGCGTTGAGATAGTTCCAGTTCAGCGAGAACTTGCCGCCGCATTTGAGCGAGGCTTTGAGTTCGGACATGGCATCAGGCGGAGGCTGCGATAATTCAGTATCGCAGCCTCGTCAGGCCAGGTCAATGCTGCACCGCCGCAGGCGCAACACCGGCCGGCGGCGTCAGCGCACCACGTCGAGCTTGGTCTTGCGGCCGCCGCGATAGGTGTAGATGGTCATGGCCGCGTCGGCCAGGTCGCCGTTGGCGTCGAAGGCGATGTCGCCGGTCACGCCCCGGTAGCGTACCTTGGCCAGTTCCGGCAGGTAGCGCCGCGGGTCGGCCGAACCGGCGTTGCGCATCGCCGTCGCCAGCACCATCACGGCGTCGTAGGCGTAGGGCGCGTAGGTTTGCAAGGTCAGCTTGTAGCGCTGCTGGTAGCGGGCGACGAAGTCGGCATAGCCTTTTTCCTGCGCCCCCGTGACGCCGCCGGCCACGGCGCAGGTGACGAGGTTGTCGCCCGAGGCGCCGGCCGACAGCTCGCCCAGCCGCTCCGAGCAAATGCCGTCGCCGCCCATAAAGCGGGCGTTGATGCCGAGCGACTTCATCTGTTTGAGCAGCGGCCCGGCCACCGCGTCCATGCCGCCGTAGAACACCACGTCCGGCTGGCGGCCCTTGATCTGGGTAAGGATGGCGTTGAAGTCGGTGGCGCGGTCGTTGGTGTACTGGCGACTGACCACGTCGGCGCCGCCCGCCGCCTTGACGCCGCGGATGAACTCGTCCGCCAGGCCCTGGCCGAAGGCGGTGCGGTCGTCGATGACGGCGATGCGCTGGGCCTTGAGCGTGGTCACCGCGTAGCGGCCCAGCGCGGCGCCGACCTTGCTGTCGCTGGCCACCAGCCGGAACGCGCCCTTGAAACCCTGGTGCGTGTACTGCGGTGTGGTGGCCGACGGCGTAATCTGTGGAATGCCGGCGGCGTTGTAAATGCGCGAGGCGGGCACGGTGGTGCCGGAATTGAGGTGGCCGACCACGCCGGCCACGCCGGCGTCGACCAGCTTTTGCGCCACCGCCGTGCCCTGCTTGGGATCGCCGCCGTCGTCCTCCGCCACCAGCACCAGCTGCACCTTCTTGCCGGCGATGGTGAAGCCGGCGGCGTTCAGGTCTTCCACCGCCATGCGGGCGCCGTTCTCGGTATCCTTGCCGAGGTGAGCGCTGGGACCGGAGACCGGCGAGGCGCTGCCGATGCGGACGACCTCCTGCGCTTGCGCGCCGAGGCAGGCCAGACTGACGGGCAGCAGGATCAACAGCGGAGTGGTCAGGCGCATGCGTGGTCCTTCTCAAAAGTGATAGGTTGCAACCATTCTAATGGCATATCGCAGCCGTGCAGCGAGCGCCGGCGTTTGACTCTACAATATGCGCCAACCAAAACAACGCCGCCCGGAGTCCGCATGTCCTTCCTGATCGTGCTTGCCGCACTGATATTCCTGATGCTGGCCGCGTATCGCGGCTACAGCGTGATCCTGTTTGCTCCCGTGGCCGCGCTGGGCGCCGTGCTGCTGACCGATCCGGGCGCCGTGGCGCCGGTGTTCAGCGGCATCTTCATGGATAAGATGGTCGGCTTCATCAAGCTGTATTTCCCGGTGTTCCTGCTGGGCGCGGTGTTCGGCAAGCTGATCGAATTGTCCGGCTTCTCGGAATCCATCGTGGTCGCGGCGATCAAGTACATCGGCCGCTCGCGCGCCAACGCGGTGATCGTCACCGTCTGCGCCCTGCTGACCTACGGCGGCGTGTCGCTGTTCGTGGTGGTGTTTGCCGTGTATCCGTTCGCGGCCGAGCTTTACCGCCAGAGCAATATCCCCAAGCGCCTGATGCCGGGCGCGATCGCGCTGGGGGCGTTTTCATTCACCATGGATTCGCTGCCGGGCACGCCGCAGATCCAGAACATCATCCCGACCACCTTCTTCAAGACCACCGGCTGGGCCGCGCCGTGGCTGGGCACCATCGGCTCGCTGTTCATCATCGTGGTCGGCCTGTCGTTCCTGGAATGGCGCCGCCGCGCGGCGATGGCCACCGGCGAAGGCTACGGCGCCAGCGTGGACAAGGACCAGCCGCGCGCCGACACCGCCGGCCTGCCGCATCCGCTGCTGTCGCTGGCGCCGCTGGTGCTGGTCGGCGTGGCCAACTTCACGCTGACCAAGCTGATCCCCGGCTGGTACGGCGAATCGTACGCGCTGACGGCGGACGCCTTGCCCGGCCTGCACGCACCGGTCACCTTGCCGATCAAGGCGGTGGTCGGCATCTGGGCGGTGGAGGGCGCGCTGCTGCTGGGCATCTTGCTGGTGGTGGCGACCGCGTTTGGCCGCGTCCGCAGCAGGTTCGCCGAGGGCACCAAGGCCGCCGTCGGCGGCGCCCTGCTGGCGGCGATGAACACCGCTTCGGAATACGGCTTCGGCGGCGTCATCGCTTCGCTGCCGGGCTTTCTGATGGTCAGCGACGCGCTGCGCAGCGTGCCCAATCCGCTGGTCAACGCGGCGGTGTCGGTCAGCTCGCTGGCCGGCATCACCGGCTCGGCCTCGGGCGGCATGAGCATCGCGCTGGCGGCGATGTCGGACGCCTTCATCAAGGGTGCGCAGGCGGCCAACATCCCGCTGGACGTGCTGCACCGCGTGGTGGCGATGGCCAGCGGCGGCATGGACACCTTGCCGCACAACGGCGCCGTGATCACGCTGCTGGCCGTCACCGGCCTGACGCACCGCGAATCCTACAAGGAGATTTTCGCCATCACGCTGATCAAGACAACGGCGGTGTTCTTTGTGATCGCGGTCTACTATCTGACCGGGCTGGTGTAAGCGGCTGCGGATATTGCCGCTGGCAGCTGGCGCAGAAAAAGCTGCGGCGGTGGGTCTTGCCCAGGTGTCCCTTGTGAAAGGGGAGGTCGCAGCGCGGACAGATTTTTTTCGTGTGCGCCAGCCAGTGCTGCTTCAGCACATAGGCTTTCTTCCATGCGAGGAAATCGAAACTGTATACGCGCGCCTGCGCCACCAGTTCGCGCAGCTTGGCGGCGGGCAGCGCGCCTACCGTCGACAGCGGATGCACGCGGATGCGGAACAGCACCTCGTTCTTGATGATGTTGCCGACGCCGGCGAAGATGGTCTGGTCTAGCAGCGCGTCGCACGCCAGCGTGTCCGGCGCCGCGCGCAGCTTGGCCAGCGCCAGCTTCGGATCCCAGGCATCGTTCATCACGTCGCCGCGCCAGTCGTACTCGCTGTCCAGGTCTTGCGCCACCGGCTTGACCGAGCAGGCGTAGAAATTCAACTCCCCGCCGTCATCGAAGCCCAGGCTCAGGCGCGGCGCCGTCTCCTTGTGCTCGTTGATGCGGCAGCTGCCGAACATCATCAGATGGATGCGCAGTGCCAGCTCGGGCAACTGGATCAGGAAGTGCTTGCCCCAGCTGCGCAGCGCGAGCACCGGCTGACCTTCCAGCGCGGCGTAGTCGACCGCCTTGCTGTTGCCGCTGGCGTGCACGATGGTGCGGCCCTCGAAGCCGGCGGCCTGTTCGCGCAGTATCACTATCGATGGACCTTCTGGCATGACGGCCTCCGGCGTATTGTGTGGATTTCATTGTGCGCTGCGGCAGCGGTGTCTACCGTGCGCTGCACCACCATGGGGCGAGTACGGTTGTCGCTTTATGTTGATTGCCGGTTAGTTGATTTCATGTCAGTATTGCCGGGCAGTTTAAAAATAATTATGGAGACTTGATTTGAAAAACACCATGCTCATTTGTTCGCTGATAGCAGCCGCCACCGCGCAGGCAGCCAGCGGGCCGGAGTTCGATGCCAAGCGTTTGTCGCAAGATGTCAAAGTGCTGTCGTCGGATGAATACGAGGGCCGCGGCCCGAATACGGCCGGCGAAACCAAAACCGTCAACTACCTCATCGAGCAGTTCAAGGCCGCCGGCCTGCAACCGGGCGGCGATTTGCTCAAAGGCCAGAAGACCCAGCGCAGCTGGACCCAGGACGTACCGCTGGGCCGCTTCGAGATCAAGGGCCCGGTCAAGCTGACCGTCAGCGACGGCAACACCAGCCAGGAACTGAAGCAGGGCGACGACATGGCCGTGCGCGCAGCGATGAACGGCAGCAGGCACGTCGACTTCCGCAACGCGCCGCTGGTGTTCGTCGGCTACGGCGTCAACGCGCCCGAGCGCAAGTGGGACGACTTCAAGGGCTTCGACCTGAAGGGCAAGCTGGCGGTGGTGCTGATCAACGATCCCGACTTCGAGACCGGCGTCGGCGACTTCGGCGGCAAGGCCATGACCTACTACGGCCGCTGGACCTACAAGTACGAGGAGATGGCGCGCCGCGGCGCGCTGGGCACCATCATCGTCCACGAAACCGCGCCGGCTTCCTACGGCTGGCCGACGGTCAAGAATTCCAACACCAACGTCATGTACGACATCGTCCGCAAGCAGCCGGGCATGGCGCACGCGCCGATGGAGGCGTGGATACAGCGCGACCTCGCGGTCGACCTGTTCAAGCGCGGCGGCCAGGATTTCGAGGCGCTGAAGAAGCTGGCGCAAACCCGCAACTTCAAGCCGGTGCAGCTGAAGGCCGTGACCCTGTCGGCCAGCTATGCGGTCGATGCGCAGACCATCGTGTCGAAGAACGTCGCCGGCCGCATCGTCGGCGCCAGCCAGCCCGGCCAGACCGTGATGTACAGCGCGCACTGGGACCACCTGGGCATCGGCCAGCCGGACGCCAAGGGCGACAAGATCTACAACGGCGCGGTCGACAACGCCACCGGCATCGCCGCGCTGCTGGAACTGGCGCGCGCCTACGGCAAGGCGCCGGCACCGGCACGCAGCGTGCTGTTCCTGGCGGTCACCGCCGAAGAGAAGGGCTTGCTCGGCTCCGAGTACTACGCCGCCAATCCACTGTATCCGCTGGCCGAAACGGCCGGCATGATCAATATGGATGCGCTGAGCCCGTACGGCCCGGCGCGCAACTTCACCATCTCCGGCAGCGCCAAGCTCGATCTGCTGGACCAGCTGGTGGCCAAGGCCAAGCAGTTCGACCTGGCCTACGCGCCCGATCCGAAACCGGAAGCGGGCCACTTCTTCCGTTCCGACCACTTCCCGCTGGCCAAGCGCGGCGTGCCGGCGATCTCCTTCGGCTCCGGCGACGACTGGGTCGACGGCGGCCTGGCGGCCGGCCGCAAGGCGGAAGAGGACTACAACAGCAACAACTACCACCAGCCGTCCGACGAGTGGAGCGCGCAATGGCCGTTCACCGGCATGGCGCACGACCTCGGCATGCTGTACTCGCTGGGCCGCGACCTGGCTGAATCGAAGGACTGGCCGAACTGGGCGGCGGACGCCGAGTTCCGCGCCGTGCGTGACGCAAGCTCGTCGCGTCGCACCAGGTAAAAGCTTTTGCTATTTGCTTAAAAAGCAATAGAATGAGACGCGCCCGCTGTAAAGCCGGCGCGTCTTTTTTTTGCAGGTTCACTATCAAGGAGCTACGCGCATGACTATGTCTCTTCGCCGCACCATCCTGGCGGCATCCATTGCACTGTTATCAGCCGGCGCCCTGCATGCCGCCGACATCGCCATCCCCGACATCCCGTACACCAAGTTCGTGCTGAAGAACGGCCTGACGGTGCTGGTGCACGAGGACCACAAGACGCCGGTGGTCGCGATCAACACCTGGTACCACGTCGGTTCCAAGAACGAGAAGGCCGGCAAGACCGGCTTCGCCCACCTGTTCGAACACCTGATGTTCAGCGGCAGCGAAAACTTCGACAAGGTCTACCTGCCGGCGATGGAGCGCATCGGCGCCAACAACCTGAACGGCACCACCAACCAGGACCGCACCAACTATTTCGAGAACGTGCCGACCTCGATGCTGGACTATGCGCTGTTTGCCGAGAGCGACCGCATGGGCCACCTGCTCGGCGTGCTGGACCAGAAGAAGCTGGACCTGCAGCGCGGCGTGGTGCAGAACGAGAAACGCCAGGGCGAGAACCAGCCGTACGGCGTGGCGTATCAGCTGCTGACGGAAAACACCTGGCCGGCCGGCCACCCGTATTCGTGGACCGTGATCGGTTCGATGAAGGACCTGGACGCGGCCTCGATGAGCGACGTGCAGGAATGGTTCAAGACCAACTACGGCCCGAACAACACGACGCTGGTGATCGCCGGCGACATCACGCCCGAGCAGGCGCGCGAGAAGGTCGAGAAATACTACGGCGAGATTCCGCCCGGCCCGCCGCTGGCGAAGCATGAGGCGTGGATCGCCAAGCGCACCGGCACCCATCGCGGCACCGTGCAGGACCGCGTGCCGCAGGCGCGCGTCTACCGCGTGTGGAATGTGCCCGGTTCGAGCACCGCCACCGAACCGCTGCTGGACCTGGGCGCCTATGTGCTGGGCGGCGGCAAGACTTCGCGCCTGTACAAGCGCCTGGTCTACAAGGACCAGCTGGCCACCACCGCGACCGCCAGCAACGATTCGTCGGAGATCGCCGGCCAGTTCGACCTGACCTTGACCGCGCGCCCAGGCGCCGACGTGGCGAAGATGGAACGCGGCGCCGACGAGGAATTGCGCGCTCTGATGAAGTCCGGCCCCAGCGCGGCCGAGCTGGAAATCGCCAAGACCGCGATCCTGGCGCGCTTCACCCGCATCGTCGAGCGCGTGGGCGGCTTCGGCGGCAAGAGCGACCTGCTGGCGTCCTGCACCACCTACACCGGCAATCCCGATTGCTACAAGGATTACCTGAAGGCGATCAAGGCGGCCACGCCGGCGCAGATCAAGCAGGCCATGAACGAGTGGCTGGCCGACGGCGACTACGTGCTGGAAGTGCAGCCGTTCCCGGCCAACCTGGCCGCCAACGGCAAGCTGGACCGCAGCAAGGAACCGGCGCTGGGCAAGCCGGAATCGCTGAACCTGCCACCGATGCAAAAGGCCACGCTGTCGAACGGCCTGAAGGTGGTGCTGGCCGAGCGCCATGCCGCGCCCATCGTCAACCTGTCGATGATGGTCGATGCCGGCTACGCCTCCGATTCGCAGGACCTGCCCGGTCTGGCCGGCCTGTCGCTGCGCATGCTGGAAGAGGGCACGCCGACCCGCGGCGCGCTGAAGATCAGCGAGGAGTTCGAATCGCTGGGCGCCAACTTCAGCAGCTACAGCAACCTGGACGGCGCCTTTGTCCAGCTCAACGCTCTGAAGGCCACGCTGCCGAAGGCGCTGGACGTGTATGCCGACGTGCTGCTGCATCCGGCCTACGCGCAGAACGAGCTGGATCGCCTGAAGAAGGACCAGCTGGCGGCGATCCAGCGCGAGAAATCCAACCCGCAATCGATGGCGTTGCGCGTGATGCCGGCGCTGATCTACGGCAAGGGCCACGCCTACGCGCTGCCGCTGACCGGCTCCGGCACCGAGGCGGCCGTGGCCCGCATCGGCCGCGGCGACCTGGTCAAGTATCACCAGACCTGGTTCAAGCCGAACAACGCCACGCTGCTGGTGGTGGGCGACACCACGCTGGCGGAGATCACGCCGCTGCTGGAGAAGGCTTTCGGCGGCTGGAAGGCCGGCGACGTGCCGAAGAAAAACGTGGCGCAGGTGGCGCCGCCGGACAAGCCGGTGGTCTACCTGATGGACAAGCCGGGCGCGCTGCAAAGCGTGATCTACGGCGTCCAGCTGGCGCCGCCGCGCAACGCGCCGGACGCGGTGCAGCTGCAGGTGGTCAACAACATCTTTGGCGGGGTGTTCAGCTCGCGCATCAATATGAACCTGCGCGAAGACAAGCACTGGTCGTACGGCGTGCGCAGCAGCCTGCCGGCGGCGGTGGGCCAGCGCCTGTACATCAGCAGCTCGCCGGTGCAGACCGACAAGACGCGTGAAGCGCTGCAGGAGCTGGTGAAGGAATATGGCGGCATCGCCGGCGCCCGGCCGATCACGGCCGACGAGCTGGTCAACGCGCAGACCAACGAAACGCTGAACCTGCCGGGCTCGTTTGAAACGGCGGGCCAGCTGGCCGGCGCCTACAGCGCGATCGTGCAGTACAAGCTGCCGGAGAACTACTACAACACCTTCACCCAGACGGTGTTGTCGATGACGCCCGAGCAGGCCAACGCGCTGGCGGCGCGCACCATCGTGCCGGGCAAGCTGACCTGGATGGTGGTGGGCGACCTGAGCAAGGTGGAAGCCGGCGTGCGCGAGCTCAACCTCGGCGAAGTGCGCAAGATCGACGCCGACGGCAATCCGGTGCCGTAAGCAGCGACGTCCATCACCGCCCTGCTTGCGGGGTGGTGGTGGCGTCGGCGCAACAGCCGAAAATAAGAATTTCCCTACTGTTTCCGTCAAGCCACTTCATCTACAATACAGAGGCTTGGCCTAGCCCTCTCCCATCCCCCGAGAGTTCCTCATGGCCCTGCCCGGCAAAGCTGCCGGAACTCGTTGCCCCCACCCAAGGCGACCGACAGCGCCCAACGACGAGCAGCAGTCAAGCCAGCGCAGCACGACTATCCATAGTGAACTTCATAAAAATCAGGAGAGATGATGAAAAAAACGATCATTCTGGCCATGCTGGTATCGGCCATGGGCATCGCCCGCGCGCAGGACCACGCCGCGGCGCCGCATTGGGCGTACGAAGGCCACGGCGATCCGGCGCACTGGGCCGATCTCGATCAAGCCAACTCCGCGTGCAAGCTGAGCAAGGAGCAGTCGCCGATCGATATCGAGGAGCGCAACGCCAGGAAGGCGTCGTTGAGCGCGCTGGAGTTCAACTACGCCGCCGCCGGCGCCGAGGTGATCAACAACGGCCACACGGTGCAGGTGAATCTGCCCGCCGGCAATGCGCTGAAGGCCGGCGACGACGTCGCGCAGCTGCTGCAGTTCCACTTCCACACGCCGAGCGAAGAGAAGATCAACGGCGTCAATTATCCGATGGTGGCCCATTTCGTCCACAAGAGCGCCGATGGCAAGCTGTCGGTGGTCGCCGTGCTGTTCAAGGAGGGCCACGAGAACAAGACCCTGGCGCCGGTGTTTGCCGCCTTGCCGGCAGAGGGGCATCCGACCCGGCTGGCCAGCTTCAACCCGGCCGACGTGTTGCCCACCAACCATGCCTACTTCAAGTTCATGGGTTCGCTGACGACGCCGCCGTGCAGCGACGGCGTGCGCTGGCAAGTACTGAAGCAGCCGGTCGAGCTGTCGCCGCAGCAGATCGCCGCTTTCCACCAGCTCTACAAGATGAACGCGCGTCCAGTGCAGCCGTTGAACGGCAGAACCGTGGAAGTCAGCGAATAAGGCGCTCCGGCAGGTCGGCGCAGGTCGCCTGGCTATTTGGCGCCGATCTGCCTGCCCAGGAAGTCTTCAATCCGCCGCCACAGGTCGATGCGGTTTTTCTGCGTCTTCCAGTCGTCGACGGTGGACGTGTATTCCAGCCATTCGGCCTGCGGGTTGCCGGCCTTGAGCGCCTTGTAGAAGGCCAGACCGGTATCGTACTTGACCGCCTCGTCGTCGGTGCCGTAGGCCAGCAGCAACGGCCGCTTGATGTCCTTCAGCCTGGCGTCGTCCGGATTGTCCTGGTAAGTGGTCAGGCCGGACCAGCTGATGCCGCACCGGAAGATGTCCGGATCCCTCAACAAGCCCATCATGGCGGCATAGCCGCCGTAGCCGGTGCCGGCGATGCACACCCGCGCCGGATCCGTGTGGCCCTCGGCCACCGCCCATTTGACGGCGTCGGCGATGTCGTCCTGCACCGCGCGGCCGGCCTGCTTGACGCCCGCCAGGATGTGCGCGCGGCCGAAGCCGTCGACGCCGCGCGGTTCCGGCTGCAGCACCGCGTAGCCGCGCGAGGCCAGGAACTGCACCTCGGCGTTCCACTGCCAGATGCCGCTGCGGTGGCCCGGCCGGGCGCCGACCAGCACCACGGTCGGCAGGTTTTTCTGCGCACCGGCGTTCGGCAAGGTCAGGAAAACCGGAATCCGCAGGCCGTCGCGCGCCTTGTAGCGCACCATCGACATGTGGGCCATCTTGTCGGTGTCGATGTCGGGCGTGGTTTCGCCGAGCAAGGTCTGGTGTTTGGTTTCGGTGTTGTAGAGGATGTAGGCGTGGTTCTGGATGTCCGAATAGGTGTCGATCACCACATACGGCGTTTCGCTGCTGCGGCCGCGCGAGATGTTGTTGACCATGCCGGGCAGTAGCTGGTCGACCTCCTGCTGGACCGCCTTCATCCACGGGTCGAACCAGACGGTGGCATCGGCATCGGTGGTGAAGCGAAAGCCCAGCATTTTCTTGTCGCTGACGATGAAGTAGCCGTCGGTGTCGAAGCCGGGCGCGCTGATCAGCGGCTGGGGCACGATGGCGTTCGTGGCCAGATCGTAACGGTAGACGGCGGCCTCGTCCAGGCCGTTGCGGGAGCGGACGTAGACGGCGCCATCGAGGTACAGCAGCGGATTGAAGCTGGACTCGGCCTTCTGTTCCCGGCTGTCGATCTGGCGCCAGTCGTCCCGGTCCAGGTAGTAGGTGTTGACGCGGTCGCCGCGCAGGGCGGTGGCGATGCGGGTTTTGCCGTCGACATCGAGCAGCCAGCCGTAGGTGCCGCGCGGGGCCCGCATCGGGAAGGTGCGGCCGTTGACGGTGCTGAGGCGCTTCAGCGTATGCTCGCCGTCCCGGACTTCGACCACCACCATTTCATCGCCTTTCGTTGGCGGGAAGCCGTGGACGGTGATTTCCGATTGGTAGCGGTGATCGACCAGGTCGCTTTCGGAGAACGAGCGCTTGCGCACGATGGTCTGCGACAGGAAGCTGCGGTTCTTGCCGTCGCGGTCGACCGAATACAGGCCGGGCTTGCCGTCGTCGCCGCCGTGGTCGACGTTGACCAGCGAGAACGCCAGGCGCTGGTCGCTGAGCCAGTAAAACATGTCGATGTCGGCGTTGGTGAAGTTGGCGATCGCATTGGATTTGCCGGCCGCCACGTCGACCACCGTCAGCATCGTGCGGCCTTGCGGCGACAGCTTGCGCACGGCGACAAAGCGGCCGTTGGGCGAGAGTGCCGCACCGGTGGTGGCGGACTTCTTGAAGAAGGTGGCGATCGGGACCGGCGTCGGAGCCTCGGCCGCCGCGGCGGCCAGCGGCAGGGTGGCGCACGCGATCAGCGCCAGGGTTCGCAGGATGGCTTTCATGTGCACCATGGTTGTCTTTTTGAAAAGATCCACGATAGCGCAGATCGATGCGCTTGCCTATGTTTTTTCGGAGATGGGGTATCCTTGGGCGATGCGCGATCCCAACCACCCTTCCGGCCCCCGCTTCTGGCGGGACGCCAGCCTGCCCTTCATCGAGGCGCGGGCCATAGCCGATGGGCGCAAGGTTTGCTACGCCCGGCATGCGCACGAGACGTTTTCGATCGGCGCGATCAGCGGCGGACGCACCGACTACATCAACCGGGCTTCGCGCCAGCGGGTCGGCGCCCGCACCGTGGTCCTGATGAATCCGGGCGACGTGCACGCCTGCAATCCGCTTGCCGACGAGCCATGGTCGTACCGCATGCTGCACGTCGATCGCGCCTGGTTCGGCCGTCTGCAGCACGAGTGGGGATTCAGCGCCAGCCGCGATTTCCATCCCTTTGCCGCCACCCTGAGCACGTCGCCGGCGCTGTATATGGGACTCAACCGGCTCTATGACGTGCTGACCAGCGGCGGGCCGGAGCCGCTGCCGCGGCAGTGCGCGGCGGTGGAGTTCTTCGGGCAGGTGCAGTCCTGCCTTGATCCGGCCGCCATCGTCGAGCGCGAAGCGAACCGCAAGCTCGAGCGCGCGGCCGACTACATCAGCGACAACTGCGGCGGCGCGCTGAGGCTGGAGGACATCTGCGCCGCCGCCGATTTGTCGCCGTCCTATCTGATCCGCGCCTTCAAGAAGCGCTACGGCATGACGCCGCACGCCTATCTGTTGAACCGCCGCATCCAGCTGGCGCGCGGCTTGCTCAAGAACGGCGCCGCCATCGCCGAGGTCGCGCTGGAAACCGGGTTTTCCGACCAGGCGCATTTCCAGCGCATCTTCAAGCAGTTGCTGGCGGCGACGCCTGGCCAGTATCGCCGCTGAGCAAAAGGTAGACGGCGCTGACGGCCAGCAGGAACGCCATCGAGCGGTTAAACAGCCGCATCCCCGAAGCATCGCTCAAGCGGCTGCGCAGGAACGTGCCGGCATAGGCCCAGCTGGCGATCGACACATAGCAGACCACGAAATACAGCGCGGCGAACTGCCAGACCAGCACGGCGTCGCCGTCCGCGGCAAACGCGCCCATGCCGGCCACCGACGCCACCCAGGCCTTGGGATTGAGCCATTGCATGGCGGCCCCGGCCATCAGGGACGGCCCCCTGCCGCCGGCGGCAAGGTCGAGCCTGCCGTCGTCGCGCGCCAGCTTCCACGCCATGAACAGCAGGAAGGCCACGCCGGCCAGCTGTATGGTGCGCGTCAGGACCGGCAGCCGCGCCAGCAATTCGTGCAGGCCGAGGCCGGTCAACAGCAACAGCAGCGTGAAGCCGACGGTGGCGCCGGTGACATGACGCATGCTGGCGCGAAAGCCGTGCTGCGCGCCGCTGCCGAGGGCGACGATGTTGACAGGACCGGGGGAAATCGATGAAGCCAGGGCGAAGGCCGCCATGGAAAACAGGATGCTCATAAGTGCGCGTCTCCGATAAGTATGGACCGGAGCTGACGATACGCGGCGCGGCGGACGCTGTATTGGAGAAAATCGCCCTCATAAAAAAAGCTCGCCGCAGCGAGCTTTTTACCGAGGCACCAGCGATCAGAACTGGTTCATGGTGTTGTCTTTGCCGGCCGCCTTCAGCGCCGCTTCGCCGCTGAAGTAGTCCTTGTGGTCGTCGCCGATGTCCGAGCCGGACATGTTCTGGTGCTTGACGCAGGCGATGCCCTGGCGGATTTCCTTGCGCTGCACGCCGGCCACGTAGCCCAGCATGCCCTGGTCGCCGAAGTATTCCTTGGCCAGGTTGTCGGTCGACAGCGCGGCGGTGTGGTAGGTCGGCAGCGTGATCAGGTGATGGAAGATGCCGGCTTCGCGGGCCGCGTCGGCCTGGAAGGTGCGGATCTTCTCGTCGGCGGTGATCGCCAGTTCGCTCTGGTCGTATTCCACGCTCATCAGCTGGCTGCGCTCGTAGGACGACACATCCTTGCCCTCGGCCTTCATCGCGTCGTACACCTGCTGGCGGAAGTTCAGCGTCCAGTTGAACGACGGGCTGTTGTTGTACACCAGCTTGGCGTTCGGGATCACCTTGCGGATTTCGCTGACCATGCCGCCGATCTGGGCGATATGCGGTTTTTCGGTTTCGATCCACAACAGGTCGGCGCCGTTCTGCAGCGAGGTGATGGAGTCGAGCACGCAGCGCGCTTCGCCGGTGCCGGCGCGGAACTGGAACAGGTTGCTCGGCAGGCGCTTGGGACGCAGCAGCTTGCCTTCGCGCTTGATGACGACGTCGCCGTTGCCCAGCGCGTCGGCCGACACTTCTTCGCAATCGAGGAAGGAGTTGTACTGGTCGCCCAGGTCGCCCGGCTCGTTGGTGACGGCGATCTGCTTGGTCAGGCCGGCGCCCAGCGAGTCGGTGCGGGCGACGATGATGCCGTCGTCCACGCCCAGTTCCAGGAAGGCGTAGCGGATGGCGCGGATCTTGGCCAGGAAGTCTTCATGCGGCACGGTGACCTTGCCGTCCTGGTGACCGCATTGCTTCTCGTCGGACACCTGGTTCTCGACCTGGATGCAGCAGGCGCCCGCTTCGATGAACTGCTTGGCCAGCAGGTAGGTCGCTTCGGCGTTGCCGAAGCCGGCGTCGATGTCGGCGATGATGGGCACGACGTGGGTCACGTGGTTGTCGATCTGCGCCTGGATGGCTGCCTTGGCCGGGCCTTCGGCGGCGTCCAGCTGGCGGAACAGGCCGCCCAGTTCGCGCGCGTCGGCCTGGCGCAGGAAGGTGTAGAGCTCCTTGATCAGCGCCGAGACGGCGGTTTTCTCGTGCATCGACTGGTCGGGCAGCGGGCCGAACTCGGAACGCAGCGCGGCGACCATCCAGCCCGACAGGTAGAGGTAGCGGCGGTCGGTGCTGTTGAAGTGCTTCTTAATCGAGATCATCTTCTGCTGGCCGATGAAACCGTGCCAGCAACCCAGCGACTGGGTGTACTTGGACGGGTCGGCGTCGTAGGCGGCCATGTCGGCGCGCATGATCTTGGCGGTGTACTTGGCGATGTCCAGGCCGGTCTTGAACTTGTTCTGGGCGCGCATGCGGGCGGCAGACTCGGGATTGATGGCGTTCCAGGCGGCGCCTTGTTGCTCTTTCAAACCGGCAACTGCCTTGATGTCGTCTTGATATTGGGACATGTGTATCTCCTAAAGAATAAAACAAGTTTGGAAAAATCGTCGAGTGCGCGGCCCCGTCCGGCCGCAACCGCATGACTAAATAGTAGGCCATTCTGGTGCACTGCATCAAGGTCTTATATAAGACATATAACTTAAATTTATTCTTTAATTTTCAAAGGCTTAGTTATTAAATATTGCAATATGAAACGAATTTTCAAAAAATGAGATGGCCGGGCCGGGAATTTTTCAGGCCCGATTGCGCGATGTGAAACGGAGTTTCAGTTTCTGAGGTCGCGGCGTAAAAACCGCGCGAGGGCGGGGGGGCGCATTGAGGCGGAGCCGGACTGCTTGCCTGCCCGGCGCCACCATTGCTGGCCTATGCGGCAGGATGGATGTTCTGGTTATTGCGGAACACATTGTCCGGGTCGTATTTCATCTTGATCTGCGCCAGCCGCTGATAGTTCGCGCCATAGGCGTCGGCGGTGCGATCGCTCTCGTCCTGGGTCAGGAAATTGACATACACGCTGCCGGTCGCGTGCGGCGCCGAGGCGCTGAAGAAGTCGCGTGCCCAGGTAATGCAGCGGGCATCTTCCGCCGGGCTGTCCCAGCGCGTGTGCACGTTCATCACATAGAGCGCGTCCCGGTGCGGATATGCCGTGTCCTGCGGCGACGGCGCCGCCGCCCGCGCGCCCAGCAGCCCGAGGAAGATCTCGCACTGCGGCGTCGGCAAGTTGCCGGCGTAGCGGATGACGGTGTCGATGGCCTCGTCGCTGAGCTGGGCGAAATTATGCGATTTCCAGTAGTTGCGCGCGCCCGGCGTCAGCATCGGATCGAAGGTCTGCTGCCAGGCGGCGTAGGGCGCGGCGCCGACATGCATGCCCAGTGGCTGGCCGAAGCTGCGGACTCGGCCGATTGATTGCTGCACGGCGTCAAGCTTCAGCGGCGAGAAGACGGGCAGTGCCAGCACGTCCTGTCCATGCACTGCCGGCGGCAGGAAGGGCAGCGGCGGCGCCTTGCGCAACACCGCCCAGACCGTCAGGTCGTCGGGCATGACGTTGACGAAATCGCGGTACTGCGTCAGCACCTGTTTGGCTTCGGCGAACGGGAAAACGATCAGCCCGGCGGTGATTTCCGGCCCCACCGGGTGCAGCTGGAATTCGAAGCGCGTGACCACGCCGAAGTTGCCGCCGCCGCCCCGTATGGCCCAGAACAGGTCGGGATTTTCCGTTGCGCTGGCATGCAGGCGGCGGCCGTCGGCTGCGATCAGGTCGGCCGACAGCAGGTTGTCGGCCGCCAGGCCCAGTGTCCGGCTGAGCCAGCCGAAGCCGCCGCCAAGCGTCAGCCCCGCCACGCCGGTGGTGGAGTTGATGCCCAGCGGCGTGGCCAGGCCGTATGCCTGCGCCTCGTGGTCGAAGTCGTGCAGCGTGGCCCCGCCTTCGACATAGGCGCGGCGCTGGTCCGGATCGACCTGGACCGATTTCATGTCCGACAGGTCGATCACCAGGCCGTCGTCGCACAGGGCGCTGCCGGCGATATTGTGTCCACCGCCGCGCACGGCAAGGGTTAGTCCATGGTCGCGCGCGAAGGCCACTGAAGCGCGTACGTCCGCCGTGCCGGCGCAGCGTACGATGATGGCCGGGCGCCGGTCGATCATCGCGTTCCAGACCGCGCGAGCCTCGTCGTAGCCCGCATCGTTCGGCTGGAATAGTTTGCCTCTGAGCGAGGCTTGCAGTTCGTTGAATTTCCCATCCGTCAAAGTATTCATCGCGCATCTCCACGTGGGTACATACGCCTCCATGATAGGGAGGCGACGCGCACTCACGCAAGCACAGGCACTTCGAAAAATGGCGGATGGGCGCCGATGCTTATTGCGGCTTGGCCGCGGCCTCGATCATCTTCCATCCGTTGCCGGAAGGATCCCGAAAACCGGCGTCCACAGTGCCGTAGCGATCCGTGGGTTCCTGCGTGAACTCAACCCCGCGCTTGCTCAGGCGCTCGTAGGCGGCACGGCAGTTGTCCACGACCAGCACCAGTGGCGGCATGGCGCCTTTCGCTACGAGCTCGTTCAGGGTCTGGGCGGTTGCCGCGTCATGCACCGGCGGGCCGGGCCGGAACAGGCCGAGCTGGAACGAGGGCTGGTCCGAGTGCTGCACCGTCAGCCAGCGATAGTCGCCGTTGCGAACGTCGGTGTGGACGACGAACCCCAGTTTGTCGACGTAAAACGCAAGCGCCTCGTCCTGATCACGCACGTACAGACCGACCATATTGATACCTTGAGTCATATATCCTCCTTAGATTGGAGTTCCAGTGTGCCAGCAGCCTGGATGCGCCGCTTCTCCAAAACTGCGATCTTGAGATCGGGCCGTTGGGCGTCACGCATGACGCACTCGGGAATCTGCTGTCCCGCATGCGGAGCCGACCGATCGCGCTCGCGGAGCTCACCCGGACTGCAGCCGGTGATGTCGCGGAAGATGCGGCCGAAGGTGCCGAGACTGGTCCAGCCGGTTTGGAGCGCGATTTGTGTAACAGGCAGGTCGGTGTCGCGCAGCAGCGCCGCGGCGCGCTCGATGCGGCGGGTAAGCAGGTAGCGATGTGGGGGCAGGCCGAACGCCTTCTTGAACTCGCGCGCGAAGTATGCCGGCGAGACCGCGCTCACTTGCGCCAGCCGGTGGACGGGCCACTCCTCGTGGGGCGCGCCGTCCATTCTATCTTTCGCGCGCAACAATCGCCGCAGTAGCAGGGGACTCTGGGTCATCCTATCCTCACGCTTAAAATAAGGGCATATTATCCGTCAAAACAAACCGCCAACCTTCGCCGTTCGTCTGCGGATAGCGGCGCCGTTGCCGGCTTACTGACGTAGCGCATTCGTTGCTAGAATGCGTGGATTACCCATCATCTGGAGCAGCAATGACGCGCATTCTTCCTCTTCTGGTTTGTGGACTATGGAACTGCGCCGTGATGGCGCAGGAAGTGGTGAAGATCGGCGTGGCGGGGCCACTGTCAGGCGAGATCGCGCATCTGGGCAAGGCGATGGAGAATGGCGTGACGCTGGCGCTGGAGGACTTGAATGCGCGCGGCGCCACCATCGGCGGCGCAAAAGTGGTCTTCAGAATGCAGAGCGAGGATGATGCGGCTGATCCGAAACAGGGCACCGCCGTGGCGCAGAAACTGGTCGATTCGGGCGTGAAGGCGGTCATCGGCCACGCCAATTCCGGCACCACGGTGCCCGCTTCGCGTATCTACGACGCCGCAGGCATTCCGCAGATTACGCCTTCCGCCACCGCCCCTGCGTACACCCGGCAGAAATTCGCCGGCGCGTTGCGCGTGGTGGCCAACGACAATATGCTGGGCAGCTCGCTGGGCCGCTACGCGGTGGAGCAACTGGGCGCGCGCAGGATCGCCGTAATCGACGACCGCTCGGCCTATGGGCAGGGCGTGGCCGATGAATTCATCAAGAGCGCCCAGGCGCGCATACCCGGCCTGAAAATCGTCGGCCGCGAATTCACCACGGCCAAGGCCAGCGACTTCACCGCCATCCTGACCGCCATCCGCGCGAAGAAGCCGGATCTGGTGTTCTTTGGCGGTATGGATGCCACCGCCGGCGGCATTCTGCGTCAGATGAAGGCGTTGGGCATGGAGCCGCGTTTCATGGGCGGCGACGGCATCTGCACAGAAGCGCTGCCCGCGCTGGCGGGCGGCGGCATGCGTGACGACGCGGTCTATTGCGCCGAAGCCGGCGGCATCGACGCTGCTCACAAAAAAGACGTCGGCGATTTCGTGGCCCGCTTCCACGCGCGCTTCCACAGCGACATCCAGACCTACGCCCCGTACGCCTACGACGCCACGATGACGGTGGCGGCAGCCATGCAACAAGCCGGCTCCACGGATCCGGCCAAATACCTGCCGGTGCTGCGCCAAATCCAGTATCCCGGCCTGACCGGGACCATCCGCTTCGACGCCAACGGCGATATCCGTGACGGTGCCCTGACCGTTTCGACCTATCGGGCCGGCAAAAAAATCAAGCTGGTAGTGCTGCGGTAGGAGGGGGAACGCGTCGGACAAGGAAAACAAAAAAGCCACCCGAAGGTGGCTAATTTAGTGTTCTTGGTGGCCCGGGGCGGAATCGAACCACCGACACAAGGATTTTCAATCCTCTGCTCTACCAACTGAGCTACCAGGCCAAGGAGCAGAATTATAGCAGGCCAGAGCGAAATTGCAAGGGCCGATTTCTATTTCTCACAACCGTTATAATGGCCGGATGAATAAGCCATCCTCCCCCGCTGCGCTGCGCGTCATAGAGAGTGATATTTGTATTGTTGGCAATGGCGCTATTGCCAAGACCGCCGCGCTGGGCCTGGCCCAGGCCGGCCTGAGCGTGACTTTGCTGGGGCCGCCGTCCCGTCCGGCGGCGCCGGCGGCCGATCCCGGCTGGGATGCGCGGGTCTACGCGCTGAACCATACCGCCCATCACCTGCTGTCGTCGCTGAAGGTGTGGAATGCGCTGGATCAAGCGCGCGTGGCGCCGGTCGACGCGATGATCGTCCACGGCGACGGCGAGCATGCCGGCGGCCTGGCCTTCGACGCCTACGGCGCCCACACCGGCACGCTGGCCTGGATCATGGAAGACCGCAACCTGGGGCAGGCGCTCGACGCCGCCCTCAAGTTCGCGCAGAACGTGCGCGTGGTCGAGGGCCGTGCCACCGGCCTGCTGCGGAGCGACGACAGCGCCGCCGTGCACCTGGACGACGGCTCCAGCATCAGGGCCGCGCTGGTGGTCGGCGCCGACGGCGCCCAGTCCTGGGTGCGCGGCCAGTGCGACATCGGCCTCGATTACCGCAGCTACAACCAGCGCGCCGTGGTCTCCAACTTCGCCTGCGAACTGCCGCACCATGGCGCCGCCTATCAATGGTTCACCGGCGCCGAGGGCATCGTCGCGCTGCTGCCGCTGCCGGGCAACCAGGTATCGCTGGTGTGGTCGGCGCCGGAAGCGCTGGCCGACACGCTGCGCACCGAGTCGGCGCAGCAGATCGCCCACCGGCTGGCCGTCTACGCATCGGCCAAACTGGGCGCGCTGACGCCGCTGCAGCCGGAGCTGGTGCGCGACTTCCCCCTGCGGCTGATACGCCCGCATGCGATGAGCGCGCCGCGCGTGGCGCTGGTCGGCGACGCCGCCCATGTGGTCCATCCGCTGGCCGGCCACGGCATGAACCTGGGCTTCGCCGACGTGGCGCAACTGGTCAAGACATTGAGCGAACGCGAACCCCAGCGCGGCATCGGCGACAGCCGCGTGCTGGCCCGCTACGAGCGCGCGCGCAAGGAAGACGTGCTGCTGATGCAACTGACCACCGACGGCCTGGCGCGCCTGTTCGGGGCGGACATGGAGCCGCTGCGCGTGGTTCGTAATTTCGGATTAAACTTGCTGGATAAATTACCTGTGCTGAAGCGCCGTTTGATTTCCCACGCCATGGGCAAATGAGAGCACTGTCAGTCGTCACCGGAGATGTCATGAGAAAGAGTAAGATCGTTTTGCTGTTGTTGTCGGCGCTGATGGCGTCCTGCGTGGGCGCCGAAACGCCGCCGACCACGGAGTCGATCAAGAAGCTGGTCGAGCCGCGACTGGGATCGAACGTCAAGGTCGAATCGGTGCGGGAGACGCCTTACAGCGGCTTGTATGAAGTCCGTATCGGCAATGAGATCCTGTACACCGACAAGACCGCGACCTATTTGTTCTCCGGCCACATCTTCAACCTGACCACCAGCACCGACCTGACCAAGGAACGCGTCGACGAGATCAGCAAGATCAAGTTCTCCGACCTGCCGCTGGACAAGGCCATCAAGACCGTCAAGGGCGACGGCAAGCGCGTGATCGCGGTGTTCGAGGATCCGAACTGCGGCTACTGCAAGCGCTTCCGCCAGACCACGCTGAAGGAAACCGACAACATCACGGTCTACACCTTCATGTACAACATCCTGGCCGAAGACTCGTTCACCAAATCGAAAAACATCTGGTGCGCACCGGACCGCAGCAAGGCGTGGGAGGACTGGATGGTCAGCGGCAAGGCCGCACCGGTGGCCAAGGCCTCCTGCGAGGCGCCGAACGATGTGGTGCTGGAGCTGGGCCACAAGCTGGGCGTGTCCGGCACGCCGGCGATCTTCTTCGCCGACGGCAGCCGCGTTCCGGGCGCGATCGACACCAAGTCGCTGGAAGAGAAGCTGACCAAGATCAAGCAGTAAATCAAGCAGCAACGTCAAAAACGCAGGGCCTACAGGAGGATTGCATGATCACTTTGAACATCAACGGTAAAGACACGCAGGTTGACGCCGATCCATCGACGCCCATCCTGTGGGCCTTGCGCGATAACCTGAACATGACCGGCACCAAGTTCGGTTGCGGCGCGGCGCTGTGTGGCGCCTGCACTGTGCACCTTGGCGGCCAGCCTATCCGTTCCTGCATCACGCCGATTTCGGCGGCCGTTGGGCAGAAGATCACCACCATCGAAGCAATGGAAACCGACAAGGTCGGCCAGGCGGTGCAAGCCGCGTGGGTCAAGATGGACGTGCCGCAGTGCGGCTACTGCCAGAGCGGCCAGATCATGAGCGCGACCGCGCTGCTGCGCACGAACAAGGCGCCGTCCGATGCCGACATCGACAACGCCATGAGCGGGAACATCTGTCGATGTGGCACGTACCAGCGCATACGCGCTGCCATCAAAGACGCCGCCAAAACCATCGCTTAAGGGAGACCGCCATGCGTATCGAATGGATCAACCAGGAATCGATGGCGACGCTGGGCGCCGCAGCTGCAGGCGGCATGTCGCGCCGCGGCTTCATGAAGGCCGGCGCGGTTGCCGGCGGCGGTCTGGTGCTGGGCTTCTTCATGCCGGGCGCCGGCCGCTTCGCCAATGCGCAGCAGCCTCCGGCCAAGGTCTACGAGCCGAACGCCTTCCTGCATATCGCGCCGGACAACACCGTCACCGTGCAGGTCAACCGGCTGGAATTCGGCCAGGGCGTGCAAACCTCGCTGCCGATGCTGATCGCCGAGGAGCTGGACGCCGACTGGTCGAAGGTGAACGGTGCTTTGGCGCCGGCTGGCGATCAATATAAAGACCCGGCGTTCGGCATTCAGATCACCGGCGGTTCGGGCAGCATCGCCCACTCGTATATCCAGTACCGCGAGATCGGCGCCAAGGCGCGCGCGATGCTGATCGCGGCGGCGGCCGAGCAGTGGAAGGTGGCGCCGGACCAGGTCAAGACGTCCAAGGGCACGCTGATCGGCCCCGCCGGCCAGAAGGCCACGTATGGCGCGATGGCCGATGCGGCCATGAAGCAGCAGGTGCCGGCCACCGTGAAGCTGAAGGATCCGAAGGATTTCAACTTCATCGGCAAGCCGATGAAGCGCCTCGACGCGAAATTGAAATCGACCGGCAAGCAGCAGTTCGGCATGGACTTCAAGGCGCCAAACAGCAAGGTCGCCGTGGTGGCGCGGCCGCCGGTGTTCGGCGCCAAGGTCGCCAAGTTCGATGCTTCGAAGGCCAAGGCCATCAAGGGCGTGATCGACGTGCTGGAGGTGAAGACCGACCGCGGCGGCAGCGGCGTGGTGGTGGTGGCCGACGGCTACTGGCCGGCCAAGATGGGCCGCGAAGCGCTGCTCATCGACTGGGATACCAGCGGCGTTGAAAAGGTCAGCAGCGACAAGCAGCTGGCCGAGTACAAGGCCCTGGCTGCCAAACCGGGGCTGCCGGTGCGCAAAGCCGATACCTCGAAGCTGGCCGGCGCAGCGAAGAAAATCTCCGCCGTGTATGAATTCCCGTACCTGGCGCACGCGCCGATGGAGCCGCTGAACTGCGTGGTCGATCTGCGCGCGGACGGTTGCACCGTATGGGCCGGTTCGCAGTTCCAGACGATGGACCAGGGCGCCATCGCCGCCACCGCCGGCCTGAAGCCGGAACAGGTGGTGCTGAATACGATGATGGCCGGCGGTGGCTTCGGCCGCCGCGCCGTGCCGACTTCCGACTATCTGGTCGAAGCGGTCAACATCGCCAAGGTGTGGCAGGCCACCGGCAAGAAGGATCCGATCAAGGTGATCTGGAGCCGCGAGGACGACATCAAGGGCGGCTACTACCGTCCGTCGCACGTGCACCGCGCCGAGATCGGCTTTGACGCCAAGGGCGAGATGGTGGCGTGGGATCACGTCATCGTCGGCCAGTCCATCATCACCGGCACGCCGTTCGAGCCGATGATGATCAAGGATGGCATTGACTCGACGATGGTCGAAGGCATGGGCGAGCCTTACGCAGTGCCGATGAACCTGACGGCACATAGCGTCAAGGCCAACGTGCCGGTGCTGTGGTGGCGTTCCGTGGGCTCCACCCACACCGCGTTCGTGATGGAGACGCTGATCGACGAAGCCGCCCATGTGGCCAAGATGGATCCGGTGGCCTACCGCAAGAAGCTGATGGGCGAGAAGGGCAAGCGTCACGCCGCCGCGCTGGATCTGGCGGTCGCCAAGTCCGGCTACGGCAAGAAGGCTTTGCCTAAAGGCCAGGCTTACGGCGTGGCGGTGCACGAAGCGTTCAACACGGTGATCGCCTATGTGGTGGTGGCGTCGGTGGACAAGGGTGTGCCGAAGCTGCACAAGGTGACGGCGGGCGTGCATTGCAACCAGCCGGTCAATCCGCTGACGATCGAGGCGCAGATCCAGGGCGCGGCGCTGATGGGGCTGGGCATGACCTTGCCGGGCGCCGCCATCACGCTGAAGGACGGCGTGGTCGAGCAGCAGAACTTCAGCGACTACACGGTGGCGCGCATGACCGACATGCCGGTCATCGACGTGCACATCGTGCCGTCGAACGATGCGCCGACCGGAATGGGCGAACCCGGCCTGCCGCCGTTGGCGCCGGCCTTCGCCAACGCGTTGTTCAAATTGACCGGCAAGCGTTTGCGCAAGCTGCCGTTCGATCTGGCCAGCGCCTGAGCCGGATGGCATTAGTAGGTATATTGCTGGCAGCCGGGCGGGGCAAACGGTTCGACCCGTCCGGCGTACAAAACAAATTGCTGCAAGCGTTGGAGAGCGGCGACGCCGTCGTCGCCGCCAGCGCGAGGAATATGCTGGCCGCGCTGCCGCGCGTGCTGGCCGTGGTCCGCCCCGGCGACGACAAGGTGGCCGCGCTATTGGGCGCGTTGGGATGCGAAGTGCGCGTCTGCGCCGACGCCGACCTGGGCATGGCCGAATCGCTGGTGACGGCGGTCGACTGCACCAAGGGCGCGGAAGGCTGGGTGATCGCCCTGGGCGACATGCCCCATGTGCAGCCGGAGACCATCCGCGCACTGGCCGCGACGATAGAACGGGGTGCGCGCATCGCGGCGCCCGTGTATCAAGGGCGGCGCGGCAATCCGGTCGCCTTCAGTAGTTATCACCTGCCGCTGCTGCTGGCGCTGGAAGGCGACCAGGGCGCGCGCGCTATACTTAAAAGCCACGCGGTGAGCGAACTTGTCGTCGACGATATCGGCGTGGTGCGCGATATCGATACGCCGGGCGATCTGTAAAACAGGACCTATGATGAAGAAATCGAACAAGAACAATCCGGCGATCGCATACAGCATCGTCGGCCACGATCTGGCTGCCCACCTGTTCCACGTCACGCTGACCGTGGACGCGCCGGCCCAGGGCGGCCAGGTTTTCGCGCTGCCGGCCTGGATCCCGGGCAGCTACATGATTCGCGAATTTTCGCGCAACATCGTGCGCATCCGCGCCGAATCCAACGGCGAGCCGGTGGCGCTGGCCAAGCTGGACAAGCATTCCTGGCAGGCAGCGCCGCTGAAGGATCACGCGGCATCGCTGACGGTGCACTACGAGGTCTACGCCTGGGATTTGTCGGTGCGCGCGGCGCACCTGGACCAGAACCACGCGTTTTACAATGGCACCAGCGTGTTCCTGCGCGTGCTGGGGCAGGAAGACCAGCCGCACGTGGTGGACATCCAGCGTCCGGACGACGAGGTAGCCAAGACCTGGCGCGTGGCGACCGCGCTGCCGGAACTGAAGGCGAAACGTTATGGTTTTGGCACCTATATCGCCGCCAACTACGACGAATTGATCGACCACCCGGTGGAGCAGGGCGATTTCGCGCTGGCCACGTTCAAGGCGCATGGCGTGCCGCACGACATCGTTATCAGCGGCCGGGTGCCGAATCTGGACCTGGCGCGCCTGAGCGCCGACCTGAAAAAGATCTGCGAAACCCAGATCGCCTTCTTCGAACCGAAGGCCAGGAAAGCACCGATGGACCGCTATGTGTTCATGACGCTGGCCGTCGGCGATGGATATGGCGGCCTCGAGCATCGCGCCTCGACCGCGCTGATCTGCGCCCGCGCCGACTTGCCGAGCACGGCATCCAATAGTAAAGAGATAACAGACGGCTACCTGCAATACCTGGGCTTATGCAGCCACGAATACTTCCACACGTGGAATGTTAAGCGCATCAAGCCGGCGGCGTTCGCACCCTACAATCTGCAAGTCGAGAATTACTCGCCGCTGCTGTGGTTGTTTGAAGGCTTCACCAGTTATTACGACGATTTGATGCTGGTCCGTGCCGGGGTGATCGCGGAGCCGGCGTATTTCAAACTTCTGGGTAAAACCATAGGCAGCGTGTTGCGCGGCAGCGGGCGGACCAAGCAAAGCGTGGCGGATTCGAGTTTCGACGCCTGGGGAAAATATTATCGCCAGGATGAAAATGCTCCGAATGCCATCATCAGTTATTACACCAAGGGTGCGCTGATCGGTTTGGCGCTGGATTTGAGCATACGCGCCAAAACCGGCGGCAAGAAATCGCTGGACGACGTGATGCGCACTTTATGGCAGCGTTACGGCCGCGACTTTTATAATGGCGCAGGCCGGGGAGTTACTCCAGCAGAAGTTGAAGCTATATTTGATGAAATAAGCGGTGGCCGTTTCAAGCCATTCTTCGATAAATATATCCGTGGAACCGAGGACCTGCCCCTGGCTAAAATGCTGGCTCCATTCGGCATTAAATACAGCGATGAGCGAAAATCTTCAAAACCCAGCCTGGATGCAAATCTCGGTAAAGATGGCAATGATTGCAAATTATCGGCCGTGCACGAAAATGGCGCCGCCCATCAAGCCGGCTTATCAGCTGGCGATATATTAGTCGCCATAGACGGCTTGCGCGTCAATGCCACCAATCTGGAAACGCTGCTTTCCCGTTACGGCATTGGATCGACCGTTGAAGTACACGCATTCCGCCGGGACGAATTAATGACCTTCAATATGACCTTGCAAGGCGAGCGTGTGCCTGGCATTACGCTGTCATTAGACCCCGCCAGCAAAAAATCCACCGGCCCAATACGTCCCAGCGCCGCCTGATAAGCAATTCCAATCCGGGGTCAGATCTGACCCCGGATTTTTTTGCCTCAAGCATGCCAAATTTTGGCATGTAAATGCCGGGTTCTGGCATGTCCGGCTGGTTTTTGCGTTGTCGTGGGGATAATTTTCCGCCTGGGCGTAGTTCTGGTTTAGAATTTGGCCTGACGCTTTAGCCTAAGAGGATAGTTCCGCACGTGATACTGCTTGATCCCACTACTATTATCCTGATGGCGACGCTGATGGCCGGTGCAATGAGCGTTGTGCTTTATTCCGCCCATTTAAGTTTTCCTAAAGAGATTAAAGGCCTGAAACAATGGGCTGGTGGATTGCTGTTATTGGCGGTCGGCTCGGTATGCTTTAGCCTGCGTGGCGGTATATTAGGAAATATATTGCCCTTGATTTGTGCGAATTCAGTGTTGATGTGGGCGCTGGGTTTAACGCTGATCGGTACGCAGAAACTATATGGGCAGCGTCCGTCGTGGTGGTTGTTTCATCTGATCTGGGCGCTGGCGATGCTGGGTGTCGGCTATTGGTTGATTGTTGAACCGAACTTTGCAGCCCGGGTTGCGGTCTTTTCTTTCCTCTGCTTTATATTCTATGCCTGTCAGGTTGTATTGATATACCGCTTTGGCGAGCCACATTTTTCCAGTAAATTCTTTGGCGCGCTGATGTTTCTGCAATCGGTGGTCGTGCTGACGCGCGGTATATTGGCGCTCTATATGGGTAGTGAGCATGCCACTCTACTGACAGTCGGTCCATTCCAGAGTATTTATCTCGCCACCGCGCATTTCATGATATTGCTGCTGGCCGTAGGCTTTATGGCGGTCGCTACCCGCCGTTTGCAAACCATCCTGGAACGCCGCTCGACTTTGGATCCATTGACGCAGGTATTAAATCGTCGCGGTTTCGCCGATATTTACGCCAAGGAACATGCGCTGATGCTGCGCGAATCCACTGCGATGACGATGCTGAGCATCGATCTGGATTATTTTAAGAAGATTAACGACCGTTATGGCCACGCGACCGGCGACCGCGTACTGATCGACGTCGCCGAGGTTATCGGCAAAGCCTTGCGCGTGTCGGACCATGTGGCCCGTTTTGGCGGCGAGGAGTTTATCGTGTTGTTGCCGAATACAGGCTTGGACCGGGCGCGCCATATCGCGGAACGGATCCAGACGGCCTTGCGTGAGCCGCACGGGCAGGGGCTGCCTGCCTACACGGTCAGCATAGGTATTGCTTGCCAGGCAAGTGCCGACGAGAACCTGGATGGGATTTTGATGCGGGCGGACAAGGCGCTGTATAGCGCCAAGGAGTTGGGCCGCGACCGTATCGAGATCGCGGCCGAGGCCCCGTCGCCCAAGCAGGCAGTAAGGGCCTAGTGGACTGTAACGCTTAAATCGGTAGCGCCTGCCGCGCAGGCAACGCGCATGGCTGCGTTGCAAATGCTCGCGATAGCTCGCTATCGCTGCGCTTTGTGCCTTGCCCTGCACGCCGCCTGCGCGTCCTTCGCTCCCAATTTAAACGTTACAGTCCACTAGTTAAACAAACGAGCCAGCTCGGCGCCCGGATCCGGCGCCCGCATGAACGCTTCGCCGACCAGGAAGGCATGCACGTTTGCTTCGCGCATGCGCTGGACGTCTTCCGGCACCATGATGCCGGACTCGGTAATGACCAGTTTGTCGGCCGGAATCCGGTCCAGCAGGCCCAGGGTATTCTCCAGCGACACCTCGAACGTGCGCAAATTGCGGTTGTTGATGCCGAGCAAGTCGGTTTTCAGGCGCAGCGCGGCGGTCAGCTCATCGCCGTCGTGGGTTTCCACCAGCACGCCCATGCCCAGTTCGTGGGCACAGGCTTCCATTTCCGCCATCAATCCGTGGTCCAGCGCCGAGACGATCAGCAGGATCGCGTCCGCGCCCATCGCGCGGGCTTCGTAGATCTGGTAGACGTCGATCATGAAGTCCTTGCGCAGCACCGGAATCGCGCAGGCGGCGCGCGCCTGCTGCAGGTAAGCGGTCGATCCCTGGAAGAACTGTTCGTCCGTCAGCACCGACAGGCACGCGGCGCCGTTGGCCTGATAGCTGGCGGCTATGTCGGCCGGGCGGAAGTCGGCGCGCAGCACGCCTTTCGACGGTGAGGCCTTTTTCACTTCGGTGATCACGCCGGCATGGCCGGCGGTGATCTTGGCCCGCAGGCTGGCTTCGAAGCCGCGCAGGCCGGCGCGCAGCTCGGCGTTGCCTTCGACGTCGGCGCGCAGGCTGGCGAAGCTGCGGTATTTTTTAGCGGCGGCGACTTCGTCGGCTTTGACTGCGAGGATTTTGTTCAGGATGTCGGACATGATAAACCTAAGATTAATGTTGTTCCGCCAGCGCCAAACGCAGGCCGAGTGCCAGGAACAGGCCGCCCGTCACGCGGTTCAGCCATAGCGCCACCAGCGGTTTGACCTTCAGGCGCGCGCTGGCAAAGGCGGTGAAAACGGCCAGGCCATTACACCACAACATACCGTTGAAATTGAAAATGCAGCCCAGGACGATGAACGCCAGCGGCTTGCTGGTGGATTCAGCCGAAATAAACTGCGGCACGAACGCCAGGAAGAACAAAGCCACTTTCGGGTTCAGCACGTTGGTGAGGAAGCCCTGGAAGAAGATTTTACGATACGCCAGCGGCTGCGCGGCGCGCGCCGCCACGGCCTGAGCCGCCGCATCATCCATATCGTTCGCATCGCTGCGTAGTCTGGCGCGCAGCATGCCGATGCCGACGTACACGATATACGCCGCGCCTATCCATTTGACGGCGGTGAATGCGGCAGCCGACGTCGCCAGCAGCGCCGACAAACCCAGCGCTGCGGCGAAGATATGGATCATGGTGCCGGCGCCTATGCCCAGCGTCGCCGCCGAGCCGGCGCGCCAGCCCTGCGTGGCGCTGCGCGTCATGATCAGCAGCGAATCCGGACCCGGCATGATATTCAGCAGCAGCCCGGAGATAATGAATAGTGAGAGGTCGTGGATACCCAACATGTCGTTTCCTTTGCGGCGTCATCCTCGCGAAAGCGGGGATCCATACACAGCGTGCGGTCTATGGATTCCCGCCTTCGCGGGAATGACGTGGATTAGTTAGTCCCGCCGAGGCTTTGCGTGACCTGCACGAACTGCTCAACCTTGCGCAGCGCGTCGCCGGATGCGATGGCCTTGCGCGCACGCGCCAGGCCGTCCTCGATCGAACTGGCCACGCCTGCCGCATACAGCGCGGTGCCGGCGTTGAGCGCGACGATATCGAAAGCCGCGCCGGGTTCGCCGCGCAGCGCTTCCATCATCTTGGCTTTCGATTCGGTCGAATCGGCCACCTTCAGGTTGCGGCTGGCGATCATCTGCAGGCCGAAGTCTTCCGGATGGATTTCGTATTCGCGGATTTCACCGTTAATCAGTTCGCCGACCATGGTGCCCGCGCCCAGCGACACTTCGTCCATATTGTCGCGGCCATAGACCACGATGGCATGCTGCGCGCCGAGGCGCTGCAGCACGCGCACCTGGATGCCCACCAGGTCGGCGTGGAATACGCCCATCAGGATATTCGGCGCGCCGGCCGGATTGGTCAGCGGTCCCAGGATGTTGAAGATGGTGCGCACGCCCAGTTCGCGGCGCACCGGCGCCGCATGCTTCATCGCAGCGTGGTGGTTGGGCGCGAACATGAAGCCGATGCCGGTCTGCGCGATCGATTGCGCGATCTGCTCGGGTTTCAGGTTGATGTTGGCGCCCAGCGATTCGATCACGTCGGCCGAGCCGGACGAGGACGACACGCTGCGCCCGCCGTGCTTGGCCACGCGCGCGCCAGCGGCGGCGGCGACAAACATCGACGCGGTGGAGATGTTGAACGTATGCGCGCCGTCGCCGCCGGTGCCGACGATGTCGAGCAGGCCGGTGGTGTCGGCCATCGGCACCTTGGTGGAGAACTCGCGCATCACCTGCGCGGCGGCGGCGATCTCGCCGATGGTTTCTTTTTTCACGCGCAGGCCCATGGTCAGGGCCGCGATCATGGTCGGCGACATTTCGCCGGACATAATCTGGCGGAACAGGTGCAGCATCTCGTCGTGGAAAATCTCGCGGTGCTCGATGCAGCGCAGCAGTGCTTCTTGATGGGTGATAGGCATGGCAATTCCTTCTTCAATTTGGACGCGGATCGCGGCTAAAGGAGGCGCGCGGCAAGCACGCCGGCGTCTTTAGCGGACCAGGAAGTTCTTCAACAGTGCGTGACCGTGTTCCGACAGGATGGACTCGGGGTGGAACTGCACGCCCTCGATGTCGTAATCCTTATGGCGCACGCCCATGATTTCACCGTCGTCGGTCCATGCCGTCACTTCGAGGCAGGATGGCAGCGAGCTGCGCTCGATAGCCAGAGAGTGATAACGGATCACCGTGAAGGGGGAGGGCAGGTCCTTGAAGACGCCCACGCCCGTATGCGCGATTAAAGAAGTTTTGCCGTGCATGACCTGCTTGGCGCGGATCACTTTGCCGCCGAACGCTTCGCCGATGGCCTGGTGGCCGAGGCACACGCCCAGGATCGGCTTCTTGCCGGCGAAGTGCTTGAGCACCTCGATGGAAATGCCCGCCTGCGACGGATCTTTCGGACCCGGCGAAATGCAGATGTGGTCCGGGTTCAGCGCTTCGATTTCCGCAATCGTGATTTCATCGTTGCGGTACACGCGTACATCCTCACCCAGCTCGCCGAAGTACTGCACGATGTTGTAGGTGAAGGAGTCGTAATTGTCGATCATCAGCAGCATCTCAGAACTCCCCATCCAGGCCATCTTGCACTTGTTCGGCGGCGCGCAGCACAGCGCGCGCCTTGTTTTCAGTTTCCTGCCATTCCATCTCCGGTATCGAATCGGCGACGATGCCGGCGGCGGCCTGCACGTACAGCATGCCGTCCTTGATGACGCCGGTGCGGATGGCGATCGCCACGTCCATTTCGCCGCCGAAGGACAGGTAGCCGCAGGCGCCGCCGTAGATGCCGCGCTTGCTGATTTCCAGTTCGTCGATCACTTCCATCGCCCGCACTTTCGGCGCGCCGGTCAGCGTGCCGGCGGGGAAGGTCGCGCGCAGCACGTCCAGGTTGGACAGGCCGTCTTTCAGCTTGCCCTCGACGTTGGAGACGATGTGCTGCACGTGCGAGTATTTTTCGATGACCAGGCGGTCGGTGACGCTGACGCTGCCGATCTCGGAGATGCGGCCCAGGTCATTGCGCGCCAGGTCGATCAGCATCACGTGTTCGGCGATCTCTTTCGGATCGGCCAGCAGTTCCTTGGCCAGTTCGGCGTCGCGTTCCGGCGTGGCGCCGCGCGGACGGGTGCCGGCGATAGGGCGCAGCGTGACTTTCTTCTCGCCGTCCGGCAGCGTCTCGTTGCGCACCAAAATCTCCGGCGACGCACCGACGATCTGCATGTCGCCGAAATTGTAGAAGTACATATATGGCGACGGGTTCAACGAACGCAGCGCGCGGTACAAGGTCAGCGGCGAATCGACGTACGGCTTGCGGATGCGCTGGCCGATCTGCACCTGCATCAAGTCGCCGGCCATCACGTATTCGTGGGCCTTGGCGACGGCCTTCAGGTATTCGTCCTTGGGGAAGTCGCGGATGGTTTCGGTGCGCACCGAGCTGCTCGTCACCGGAGCGTCGACGCCGCGGCGCAGCATCACACGCAGGTCTTTCAGGCGCTGGCGCGCTTTGGAATACGATTCCGGCTGCGTGGTGTCGGCGTAGACGATCAGGTACAGCTTGCCGGAGAGGTTGTCGATGACGGCCAGTTCCTCGGTCACCATCAGCTGGATGTCGGGCAGGCCCAGGTCGTCCTTGGGCTGGGTGTTGGCCAGCGTTTTTTCGATGTGGCGCACCGAGTCGTAGCCGAAGTAGCCGGCCAGGCCGCCGCAGAAGCGCGGCATGCCCGGACGCAGCGCGACCTTGAAGCGCTTCTGGTAAGCCTCGATGAATTCCAGCGGATTGCCTTCGTGCGTCTCGATCACGGCGCCGTTCTTGACGATCTCGGTGCGCGTGCCGAAGTTGCGCAGCACGGTCGTCGCCGGCAGGCCGATGAAGGAGAAGCGGCCGAAACGCTCGCCGCCGACCACCGATTCAAGCAGGAAGGTGTTCTTGCCGGCGTTCTGGCTCTGGGCCAGTTTCAGGTACAGCGTGAGCGGGGTTTCGAGGTCGGCAAAGGCTTCCGCGATCAGCGGGATGCGGTTGTAGCCATCGTTGGCCAACGATTTGAATTCGAATTCGGTCATGTCTTCTCTCCATGCCGCCAGGGATGTGGTTGTGGATTTGGCGGTGGTTTGTCAAAAAACCTGTCGGGTGCGTGCGCACGGACGACAGCAATCAGTTCGGCTCAGTTTTGCCAGGATTGCCAGCGTCGCCAAAGCCAGGCCTCAATCGAGCCGGTTTGGTTGACATTGTGTTTTTTGGTGAAAGACATTTCGGTCAGAGTAGTTCAGCTAACGGTTAATTATGTGAACGGATCAAAATAGCGGCATCGAGCAGCGTGGCTACTATACCATCGGAATCGGTTTTGTGTATAGCCTCTCCGTGATTGTAACCGTAAGGCACCGTCAGCACCGGGCAACCCGCCGCCCGCGCGGCCTGCGCGTCGTTCGAAGAGTCGCCGATGGCCACCACTTGCGCCGGCTTGAGGCCGAAATCGGCACACACCGTCTGCAGCGGCAGGGGATCGGGCTTCTTGCGCGGCAGCGAATCGCCGCCGTAAACCACCTCGAAAAAGCCGTCCAGCCCCTTCAGCTTGAGCAGCGGCGTGGTGAAGGATATCGGCTTGTTGGTTACACAGGCCAGGCGCAGGCCCTGTGCCTTCATCGCCATCAGGCCTTCGATCACGCCGGGATACAGGGCGCTGTGGTTGCCGTTGATGCTCAGGTAGTGGCGCTGGTAGGCGTCCATCGCCGCCTCGAAGCGGGCTGCGACGCCGGCGCCGTCCAGATCCAGCGCCAGCACCGAGCGGATCAGGTTTTCGGAGCCCTTGCCGACCATCAGCGCGATCTGCTCTTGCGCGACCGGTTTCAGGCCGAGTTCCGCCAGCATGCCGTTGATCGCGACGTAAAAGTCGGGCATCGTGTCCAGCATGGTGCCGTCGAGGTCGATGATTGCGGCGCGCGCGCCGGCCAGCACGCTCATTACGCTACCGTCGCCAGCTGGGCGCGCATGGCGTCGATGACGGCCTTGTAGTCCGGCTTGCCGAAGATGGCGGAGCCGGCCACGAAGGTGTCCGCGCCCGCGGCTGCGGCGGCGGCGATGTTGTCGATCTTGATGCCGCCGTCCACTTCCAGCAGGATGTCGCGGCCGGATTCGTTGATCAGGCGGCGCGCCTCGGCGATTTTCTTCAGCGCCTGCGGAATGAAGGACTGGCCGCCGAAGCCCGGGTTGACGGACATGATCAGGATCATGTCGATCTTGTCCATCACGTGCTCCAGGTAGCTCAGCGGCGTGGCCGGATTGAACACCAGGCCGGCCTTGCAGCCGTGGTCGCGGATCAGCTGCAGCGAGCGGTCGATATGGTCCGACGCTTCCGGGTGGAAGGTGATGATGTTGGCGCCGGCCTTGGCGAAGTCCGGAATGATGCGGTCGACCGGCTTGACCATCAGGTGGACGTCGATCGGCACCTGCACGTGCGGGCGGATCGCTTCGCAGACCAGCGGCCCGATGGTCAGGTTCGGAACATAATGGTTGTCCATCACGTCAAAGTGAATGATGTCCGCGCCGGAGGCGACGACGTTGCGGACCTCTTCACCCAGGCGGGCGAAATCGGCGGACAGGATGCTGGGAGCGATGCGGAATGTGGTCATGGCGGTGGGCTGCAATAAAAAAGATGCGCTATTTTACGCTGCCCGGCGCGACCGCGACCGTTTTACCCCCGTTTTCAGCCGCGCCGTCCTTGCATAGAGTGCGGATTTGCGGTGCAATGAGCGTCTGACGATATACAATCGCCAAGCTTGCAAGATGCGATTGCGATTTTACTAAGGAATTTTGATGGCCACTTACGAATTTACTGTGTCGGTCAGAACCCAGTACCTGCCAGATCAGTCGGACCCGGAGCGCACCAACTTCGTTTTCACCTACTCGATCACGATCAAGAACACCGGCACGGTGGCTGCACAGCTGATCTCACGCCACTGGGTCATCACCGACGCCAACAACCATGTGGAAGAAGTGCGCGGCCTGGGCGTGGTCGGCCACCAGCCGCTGCTGCAACCCGGCGAGCATTTCGAATACACCAGCGGCACCGCGCTGCAAACCCAGCAGGGCTCGATGGTCGGCGAATACTTCTGCGTGGCCGAGGACGGCCATCAGTTCGAAGCGAAGATCCCGGAGTTCGTGCTGTCGCTGCCGCGCACGCTGCACTGATTATTCCTGCTCGCTCTCCGGCGGGGGCAGCTTTTTAGCCTTGCCCTTGCCCTGGTACATAGTCCACCAGACGATAAACACCAGCAGGAAAAACGCCACGCATGCTTCTATCATCAATACCCACATAGCTATCCTTATGTCATTAACACGCCGTAGTCTACTCGTTCCGCTGACCGTCGTGGCGCTTTCGCTGGCCGCCTGTACCACCACGCCGCTGCCGCCGGAGAAGCCGGTGCCGCCCGTGCCGCCCGCCGTACCGGTGCCGCCTGTCGTGCCGCCAGCCCAGCCGACGCCCGAACCGGCCAAGCCGACCGCGCTGCAACTGGTGCCGACCACCTTCGCCGCGCTGCCCGGCTGGGACAAGGATGATGTGCGCGCCGCATGGCCGGCCTTCATGTCCTCATGCTCGGTGCTGGTCAAGCAGCCGAACTGGAAGGAGTCCTGCACCATCGCCCGCACCGTCAACGCGGGCGACGAGCAGGCGATCCGCACCTTCTTCGAAGCCTTCATGGTGCCCAACCAGGTGGTGGCGCCGGACGGCGCGACCGAGGGCCTGATCACCGGCTATTACGAGCCGCTGCTGCGCGGCGCCCGCAAGAAGGGCGGTCCGTATCAGACGCCGCTGTTCAAGGTGCCGGACGATATGGTCACCATCGATCTGGCCAGCGTGTATCCGGAACTGAAGGGCATGCGCCTGCGGGGCAAGCTGGTGGGCAAGAAGGTGGTGCCTTATGCGACCCGCGCCGACATCGAGAAGGCCGACTTCCCCGGCAAGGAACTGCTGTGGGTCGACGATCCGGTCGAGTCGTTCTTCCTGCAGGTGCAGGGCTCGGGACGGGTGCAGCTGACCGATACCCAGGAAACCGTGCGCGTGGCGTACGCGGACCAGAACGGCCATCCGTATAAATCAATCGGCAAGTACCTGGTGGAGAAGGGCGAGTTGACCGTGGAGCAGGCGTCGGCGCAGGGCATCAAGGCCTGGATCGCCGGCCACCCGACGCGCATGCAGGAGCTGTTCAATGCAAATCCGAGCTATGTGTTCTTCCGCGAAGAGCGTCTGCCGGATCCGAAGGTCGGCCCGAAAGGTTCGCTGGGCGTGCCGCTGACGCCTGCGCGCTCGGTGGCCATCGATGCGTCGCAGTTGCCGCTGGGCGCCCCGGTGTTCCTGGCGACCACCATGCCGAACAGCGACATTCCGCTGCAGCGGCTGGTCATGGCGCAGGATACCGGCGGCGCGATCCGCGGCGCGATCCGGGTCGATTATTTCTTCGGCTTCGGCACGGAAGCATCGGAAAACGCCGGCCGCATGAAGCAGCGAGGCAGCGTCTGGGTGCTGCTGCCCAAGCAGGCTAACTAGCGAAGCACCATCACGGGCAGCGTGGTATGTGCGAGCACCTTCTGCGTCTCGCTGCCCAGGAACAGCCGGTTCAGGCCCGTGCGTCCGTGCGACGCCATCATGATGATGTCGCAGCCATGCTTCTTCGCCGCCTCGACGATTTCCTCGTAGGGGCTGGGCGACATCGTTATCACTCCTTCGAACGGAATATCAGCTGCCAGCGCGGCTGCGGCCACCTTTTCGATATGCCGGCGCGCGGCGTCCTGCATCTGGGTGGCGAACTGGCCGGAATCGATCACCGCGCCGCTGTCGCCCATCGACGAAAACGGCAACGGCTGTATCACCGTGATAGCGACGATCTTCGCCTGATTGAGCCTGGCGAACCGCACCGCCGTGGCGGTGGCCTTGTCCGACAGGTCCGAACCGTCCGTCGGCAGCAAAATGGACTTGAACATGGCGCGCTCCCAAGAATGGATATGGCAACCAGCCTAATGTTTTAGGCGGATGCCCGGCGCACGTTAGGTGGCTGCCGGCGCCACCGCCGGCTGGCTGCCGCGCATGGACGACGACATCGCCATGCTGATCGTCAGCAGGATGCCGCCGGCCGCCACGCAGGCCATGCCGGTGCGGATGCTGAAATGCTCGCCGATGTAGCCGGCGGCCAGCGCGCCGAGCGGCGCCGTCGCCACCGTCAGGAAGCGCATCGTCGACACCATGCGGCCCAGATACTCATCCGGCGTGACCTTCTGGCGCAGTGTCATGTAGGGCATGAAGAACAGCATCACGCCGCAATCCATGAACAGCGACAAACCGCCGGCGGCGACCGCGCTGGCGTTCGGACTGCCGAACAGATTTGCCGGCACCACCGGCATCGCGGCAAACGCAAACGCGGTCAAGCCTATGCCGATCAGCATGGTCACACCGGGACCGAAGCGGGCATTCAATGGCTTCAGCATCAGGGAACTCAGCAGCACGCCTATACCGCCCACCATCTGCGCCGCGCCCAGCATGCCTGCCGTCATACCCAGTTCGCGCGTGCAGAACAGCACGTTGAGCGCCGTGAATCCGTAGAACAGCATGTGCCAGACGCCGGCGCCCCAGGCCAGCGTGCGCAGCAGCGGCTGGCCCCAGATGAACAGCAGGCCGTCGTGGATGTCGCGCAGCGGATGCTTGTTCGACGGCGGCGGCTTCGGATCGTTGGCCTTCAGATTGCGCAGCAACAGGATGGAGATCACGAAGCCGAAGGCGTTCAGCAGCACCGCGAACGGCGCGGTCAGCCACTGGATCAGCACGCCGGCGACGCCAGGCGCCAGCAGGCGCGAGGCCGAATCGGTGGCGGCGAACTTGGACTGGGCATCGGTCAGGCGGTCGCGCCCGATCAGGTTGGTCAGGAAGATCTGTTCGGCGCCGCCGCCCAGCACCGAACAAGCGCCGATGACGAACGACACCGCATACATCCAGTGGATCGACAGCACGCCCAGCCACCAGGCGGCCGGTATGCTGGCCAAGGTGACAGCCAGGACGGCCTTGCTGGCCAACAGCACCGGCAGTTTGCGGTTGCGGTCGAGAAGGACGCCGGCCGGCAAGGCCAGCAGCGCGAACGGAATCGCCTGGCACGCGCCGAGCACGCCCATCTGCGCCGGCGTGGCGTGCAGCAGCAAAACCGAGCACAGCGGTAGGGCCAGCGCGCTGATGTAGCTGCCGAAGCCGTTGAGGGTGGCGCTGAACCAGTAGCGCATGAAGTCGCTGTTGCGCAGCAGGTCGTCGCCGCTCAGCTTGTCCTTCAGGTAGTGGCGAAAGGCGGTAAAAATAGGAAGCTCTTTAAAGCAGGTTGCCGAGCTTCAATCATACCAGCGCGGGAGTTAGGCGCTACAATCCTCGAGGAATATTTCACCGTGAAGGAGACACCTATGCAATATGAAGATCTGATCGTCGAAGTGCACGACAAAGTCGCCCTGATCCGTTTGAACCGGCCGAAGGCGCTGAACGCGCTGAACGACCGCATGATGAACGAGCTGGGCGATGCCTTATATAAGTTCGACGCCGATCCAGCCATCGGCTGCATCGTGCTGACCGGCAGCGAGAAAGCCTTCGCCGCCGGCGCCGACATCGCGGCCATGGCGGACTACACCTACCAGGACACCTACCGCGACAACTACATCACGCGCAACTGGGAGCACATCCTGCGCATCCGCAAGCCGGTGGTCGGCGCCGTGGCCGGCTACGCGCTGGGCGGCGGCTGCGAGTTGGCGATGATGTGCGACTTTCTGATCGCGGCTGACAACGCCAAGTTCGGCCAGCCGGAAATCAAGGTTGGCGTCACGCCTGGCGCCGGCGGCACGCAGCGCCTGCCGCGCACCATCGGCAAGGCCAAGGCCATGGATCTGCTGCTGACGGCGCGCACCATCGACGCGGCCGAAGCCGAGCGCATCGGCCTGGTTTCGCGCGTAGTCCCTGCGGACAAGCTGATCGAAGAAGTGCTGACCGCGGCCAAACAGATCGCCTCGATGCCGACCTCGGTCGCGATGATGATCAAGGATGCTGTCAACCGCGCGTTTGAAACCACGCTGACGGAAGGCGTCAATTACGAGCGTCGTTTGTTCCAGGCAGCGTTCGGCACGCCGGCTCAAAAAGAGGGCATGCATGCCTTCCTTGAAAAGCGCTTGCCAAACTTCGAAGGTCTTTGATATGATTCGGCCCCTCGCAGAACAACACATAAGAATGTGACGTAAAACGAGGGGTTGACGAGAGAAAAGAAACACTTCATAATCTCGCTTCTCTGTTGCTGACAAACACAACGCTTTGTCGATAAGCAGCAAGCAGTACCGAACAAGTTCTTTAAAAATTAACAGTCGATAAGTGTGGACGTTTGATGGAAGTGCACACGAAACCTTCGGGTTTCGTGAAACTTAAAAAATATCAAATGTTCACAAGAAGTAATGAAATAGGCGCTATGAAAATAGTGGCCTGTCAGTATTTTGAGTG